>DATFQX010000081.1:0-3464 GCA_035263865.1 Xanthobacteraceae bacterium | reverse complement strand
TAGAGCGTATTGTCGGTGTCGGCACCGTTGACGATCGTGCCCAGCAACGCGAGCGCAGGGTCGTCGCTCAGCTTGTATTTTTTCAAGATCGCCTCGAATGAGCACTCCTTGCCGAGATGCCCCAACTCGACGTTTTTCACGTCGTAGAGGATGGCGTTCAGGCGCTTAGCCTCGTCGACCACCTTGTCGGCAGGGACGAAAATGAACTCCGCGTCCTTGTCGACGAATTTCTTGATGAGCCATGGGCAGGCGACCCGGTCGACCTTGACGCGCTCGCGCGTGATCCATTTCATGCGATCCTCCATTTGCCTTGCATGCGAACGCCGCCGTCGGCCGATCAGTATTTGGGCCGATGCGAAACCGCCCATTGCCGCGCATGCTCGATGGGAGCGTGCGGCGGCAATGCGGCGCGAAACTTTCGCACGGTCGGATGTGCCTCCATCCGCTCCCGCCATCGGCAGAAGGTCGGGTATTTCGGATACATGCTCTGTCCTTCCTTCGTCAGTCCGAAGGCATACGTGCTCGGCAGCACGTAGAAGTCGGCCAGAGTGAGATCGGACCCCAACACATGATCCTTCCCGTGCCCCAGCTCGCGTTCCAAGACCGCAAGGCCCACTTCGATTTTCGGCAGTGCGTGCGCGACGACCTTCTCGTCGGACGCAATGCCGAGCTCGGGAAATACGCGCCGCTCATGCGACACGTGATAGATCATGTAGGGGTAGTAGTAGGAATTGACGGCGCTGATCCACTGGTTCATGCGCGCGCGTGCGCGCGGGTCCTTGGGCTGCAGCGCCGGGCCGTCGAACGCTTCGTCGACGTAGGCGGCAATCGCGCTGGTTTCGTACAGCGTGAAGTCGCCGTGCTGCAGGATCGGAACGCGATTGAACGGATGCAACCCGAGATGGGCGGCAGAACCCATCTCGGGTTCGAGATCGCGGAATGTATAGGGAACCTGTTTATGGGTGAGCACCAGTCGCGCGATATGGACGAAGGTGCTGCGCGGGAATCCGAGTACGACGACATCCGGCATGGCCGGCAGCTCCTGGGCATATGAATTTGCCGGCAGGAGAGGTCGGAATCGCGCCGCGGGCAAAGCATCTTTTCTCCACCCGGGCCTAGTTTTTCTCAGGTCCTATTGCGGCACGGCAGCGAGCGAGCGAAGCACCGAAAACCCACTTTGCACCGCGCCGCCGATGGGGGGCGCGCAAAGTGGGCTTCGATCAGCCGACGTTGGCCGGCGGCGGGGTGCGGCCGCGCGACGTCATTTCTGCGGTCCCCCGAGCGCAATGTCGCGTTCGGCGCGAAAAACATTGGAGTAGAGGTTGGCAATCCATTGCCGGCCGTTCGCCGTGACGTTGAGATAGCGAAGGGCCGATTGAATGTATGGCGCCACGCTGTTCCAGTAGAACTGCGGATATTTGTGGACGATGTCGGCGGGGCTGTCGTAGCCGAGCTGGCGGTTGAGGCCGGCTTCTTCGAACTCGTGATAGAGCGCGTTGGCCTTGCGAATGTAATGCGGATCGCCGAGCTGTCCAATCAGGTCGGCGGCTCGCAGCAGCGCGGCCTCCTCGTCGATGCGTTCCACTTCCGCAGGCATGCTGCTCGGGAAGCGTGAACCTTCGACCGCGCGCGCGATGCGCTCAGCATCGAGCTCCCCGATGCCGTGGATGCGCTCCATGATGTAAAGCTTGGAACGGTCGACGTGGTGCGCCAGCAGCGCCGCGTCCGAGGCTCCGCGCGGCAGCTTGGCCTTGCGGCCGGCGGTATCGATCAGAACGCCGTCTTCATCGTCCTGCACGAAAATGCCGCGCACATAGCCGATGTCGTGCGTCACGCATGCGATGATCAGGTGCGCATAATCTTCCGGCGGCATGTGGGCATGCAACGCCCGGCCGCGTAAAATGTCATGGCCTGCAAGCGTGACCAACATCGTGTGCTCGACATTGTGGTACAGTGCATCGCTGTTGCCGATGCATTCCAGCGCGATGCGGGCGATCGACGGGACCAGCTCGACCAGGCGGGTTTCTGCACGGCCGTACCGCCGTTGCATGTAGCTCGCGAGAAAAGTGCCGAGAGCATCGGCCGCGAGCTCGGGAACGGTTATCATGATCGCTTCCCCCTCAGCACAAGGCTTCGACGGCAGCCGAATAGCGTGGCATGCATTTATCTCGGCGGCATGACAGCGCCCGCGGCGCCTGCACTGCGTTGCGCGGCGGCCAGCCCGATGGTTCGCGCATCCGCAGCGTCATATTTGGATTTTTTCAAACCAGTGATGCGCATACGGCTCGTCGTTGAAGGGCTCGACTTCCACGTATCCGCAACTGCGATAGAGCGCCTGCGCTTCCTTGAGGGTCCGATTGGTCTCGAGCCTGAGCGTACGCACTCCCACATCGCGCGCGCGCGTTTCCAGCATTTCGAGAATGCGCCGTCCGACGCCGAGGCCGCGCGCGTCGGCGGCGACCCACATGCGCTTGACCTCGCCGATCATTCGCTGCTTCAGTTTGAGCGCGCCACAGCCGATCGGCTGACCGCCGAGGCGGGCGACGACGAAGATGCCGGCGGGAGGCGTCAGGTCATCGGCGTTCGCGGGGATGGTTTTTGCCGGGTCGAAGCCGGTTTCGAAGCGGCCGACGAGCTCGCGAAAATATTGTTCGAGGCACCAGCGCGCATCGGCGCTGTCCGCCGCTTCCACCGTTATCTGAACGGCGGACGCGCGCATCAGTCGCTCGATTTCCGCCATCGCCGCGATCAGGCGATCCCGCTGCGGGACGCTGAGCGGGGCCAACACGGATTTTGCGAGCACGTTGGCGCGACGATCGAGTTCTCTGACTTCGCGCAGCCCCGCTCGGGTCAATCTCACGCGCCGGACACGGCCATCGTTCGCCGCGGGTTGCGCTCGCACCAGCCGTTGACGTTCGAGCGAGCGCAAGAGGCGACTGACGTAACCGGAATCGAGCTCCAATCTCGCGCGCAGATCGCGGACCTCCGCGCCGGCGGGCCCGATTTCGTAGAGCAGCCGCGCTTCCCCGAGTGGACGGTTGCGATCGAGAAAATGGTCCTTGAGCGCGCCGATGCGCTGGCTGACCGTTCGGTTGAAGCTGCGCACACGGCGCACCTGCTCCGTATCCATTCTCTGACTGTAGTCAGAGAATCGGCCGGGATCAATCGTTTGCCGCAGGCGCAGGCTCGCCGAGTCGCGCGGCCGCGCGCGCAAACCGGCGCTGTATTAAATGCTTACGTCCACCATCAATTCCGCACCACCAGCACCGAGCACTTGGCGTAGCGCACCACGTGGCCGGCGTTGGAGCCGAGGAAGTAGGTGCGCATCGCGTGGCGCTGCGGCCGGTGCGAGCTCATGACGATGAGATCGGGCTGCATGCTATTCGCCTCCTCCAGGATCTCCTGGTAGATGCCGCCCTGGCGCACCGTCGACGACACCCGCCCGGCCGGCAAGCCGGTCTCCT
>DATFQX010000080.1:0-6757 GCA_035263865.1 Xanthobacteraceae bacterium | reverse complement strand
AATGATGGGGAACTCCTCGCCCGCTCGCTTACGGGCCCTCTCTGTGAGCCGCGAGAACAGCATCAACAGCCCCGAAATGTCGCCGCCAGGAACAGAATGTTTTGACATCTTCTCCCCGCCACCCGGCGAGAGAGAGGTGACCAGCCAGGTTGAACGACTGAGTTCCAATGAGACGAAGATCGCGCCAAGATCGGTACGGATGGCGGTCTGATCTTCGGGCTTATGATCCTGCATCATCATCTCCGAGTGGATGTGTTGGCAACTCCACTCTGCCTCTGAGAGCAGGCCGCTATCCACCCGCATAGGATCTTTCGTCTGGCGGTGCCTCACTGGTTCGGCCGTGGCTCCGTTTCCACATCCACCGGATCGCCGGGTGGGCCTCGCACCCACTGGAAAGCGCCGCCTTGTCACGGCGCACCCCCGAAGCCGTCATTGACGTGAAGCGGTAAATCGCCCGGCCGCGTCGCGCCTGCGTATTCGCCCGCGTCGCTTGCCACCGCGTAGCAGGTTGAACAGCATGCTGTATCGGCCTGTACGGCGGCTTGGTTTCCACGAAGGAGCCGGGGGGAGTGCGATCTCGAACACCGTCGTTGGGAACTTTGCGTCCGGATTACGTCGTGGTCGGCGCGGGCGCCGCCGGATGCGTCATCGCCGGCCGGCTGTCACAGATCCTGCCGGATGCCCGCATTGCGCTGATCGAGGCCGGCGGCGAACGGCTCGGGCTGACGACAAAGATCCCAGGCACCGCGTTCATCGCCAGCACCTTTCCCCGGCGCAATTGGAACTTCCAGACCGAGCCGGTGCCGGCACTGAATGGCCGCCGGCTGTCATGGTTTCAGGGGCGTATCCTCGGCGGCTCGAGCAGCATCAACGGCATGCTTTATCTGCGCGGCCACTCCCTCGAATATAACCAATGGGCGCAGCTTGGTTGCCACGGCTGGTCGTTCGATCAGGTGCTGCCCTACTTCAAGAAGGCCGAGACCAACACTCGGGGTGCCAGCGAGTGGCACGGAGACACCGGTCCGGTCACGGTAAAGCCATCGCGGCTTGATCTGCCGATCTGCGATGCGTTCCTTGCCGCCGCCGGCGAGGCGGGGTTTCCGGTGGTCGATGACCTGAACGCTGATGTGGCCGAGGGCTTTGCCCGGATCGATACCAATATCGCGAACGGCCGCCGTGTCAGTACTGCTCTGGCTTATGCGCAGCCGGCACGGCAGCGCGGTAACCTCGACCTGCTGTCGCGGGCGGTTGCCGTGCGGATCATTATCGAAGGCAACCGGGCGCGTGGGGTCGAGGTTCTTCGAAGGGGCGGGCGCGAAACGATCTGGGCCGAGCGCGAGATCATCCTGTGCGGCGGTACCGTCAACTCGCCCCAGCTCTTGATGCTGTCAGGCATCGGGCCAGCCGACCATCTCAGAAGCGTCGGCATTCCGGTCGCGCTCGATGCGCCGGAGGTCGGTCGCAATCTGCAGAACCATCCCTCATATGCGCTCCGTTACGCTTGTTCGCAGCCGGTCACCGCCTACAAATATCTCAACCCGCGGGCGGCGATCGGTATCGGGTTGCGCTATGCGCTTACCGGTGGCGGGTCCCTGGCGGAGAGTTACGTTGCCACCGGCGGGTACATGCGCAGCGACTCGGCACTCACGGTCTCCGACACGATCGTTGTGATGATCCCGGCACTGGTCACCCGCGGCGGGGTGGGGTTTCGCCTTGCCGATCTCTTTCCCAAACGCCACGGCTTCACCATCATAGTCGGCTCCGGCCGACCGCGTAGCCGCGGCCATATCCTGTTGCGCAGCGCCGACCCGCTGGCGCATCCGCGCATCTTCCCCGAATATTTTGCCGATCCCGAAGATCTGCATGCGCTCGCCCGCTCGGTCTGCCGGATGCGAGAGATGATGCGCGCCCCCGCCATTCGCGATCTGATTGAGGCGGAGCTCGCTCCCGGTGCAGGGGACAATGACGAAGCCTCGATTGAAGAACACATCCGCGCCGGTGCAGCGACCTATTTCCATCCGAGCGGGACCTGCCGGATGGGCAGCGACCCGACCGCTGTCGTCGATCCGCGGCTGCGCGTCAACGGCATCGAGGGACTGCGGGCCGCCGATGCGTCGATCATGCCGGCGGCGCTCAATGCCTGCACTCACGCCCCGACGATAATGATCGGCGAGAAGGCCGCCGCAATGATCGCCGCCGATGTCTGATGTGGCGGTACACGGTACTGGAAAGCGGCGCCGGTTTGCGCCACGATCCCCCAGAAATCGCCGCGCGGCAGGAAATTCGCCCGCCGAAACCCGATACCGGGCGCGATAGGACCAGGGAGGGACCGATGACAACCCCGATCGATCGACGACAGTTCAATTCTCTCCTCGGCTGGGGCGCCGCCGGGATCGCACTCGCCGAATCAGGGTTGGCCACGCCCGCCCGCGCTGAGGAGACTTTTACCCTGGCCTCTACCGGAGCGAGCTGGGGTGAGGGGCTGAAGGCCTCGTTTGTCGACGCGCCAAAGTTCGAGGAGAAAGCCGGCGTCAAGGTGACCCAGGAATTCGCGATAGACTCGGTGTTCACCGCAAAGGCGATGGCGAGCTGCGGCAGCCCGCCGTTCTCGTCGGTCGCGGTGTTGGAGGCAGAGGCCAATTTCCTCGCACTCGGCGGTTGCCTGCAGGATTATGACCTCGACATCGTCACGAACTATAAGGACATTATCGACGCCGCCAAAGAACCGCCGCGCGCGCAATTGAAGAACTGGTTCGCGGCTTTCGTGCTGGTCGTGATGGGTCTTGTCTACAACACGAAAGAGGCGCAGAAGCCCGCTTCCTACCAGGATCTTTTAAATCCGAAATACAAGGGCCGTGTCGGCATCCCGACCTATGGCTGGGTGGGCAATTCCTGGATGCAGGTATTGAACAAGACCCTCGGTGGCAACGAGGACAATGTCGACCCTGGGATCGCCTTCCTGGCGCAGCTGGTCAAGAAGAACGACGCGGTGGTGATCGAGAACACTGACGCCGCGCTCAAAGCCTTCACCCGCGAAGAGATCGTCATCATGCCGTTTTGGAACGGCCGCACCGCGGTGTTGCAAAGCCAGGGCGTCCCGGTCGATATCGAATACATCCCGGGCTCGATGCTGGTCGGTAACGGCTTTCCGATCTTGCGGGGCGGCAAGTTCATCAAGCAGACCAACGAGTTCGTAAACGTGACGCTGACCGGCGAATACCAGCTGGGGATGACCAAGCGGTTCTTTTACCCGCCCTCCAACCGCAACGCCAAGATACCCGCCGAGATGGCCAAATATGCATTCCCGGCGGACAAGGAAAAGAATGTCGTGCCGATCGACTACGAGAAAATGAATGCGCACAAGTCGGAGTATCTGGATCGCTGGAACAAAGAAGTGCTTGGGGCATAGCCCGAGCATCTCAATGTTGGTCGACTGGGTCGTCGCCGAGACTGCAAGAGATGGTGATAGCTGACGGCATTGAGCTCGAAGTCGAGGGGCTGACGCGGCGGTATTCCGCACAGGTGACCGTCGGCCCAATCTCGTTCGACGTGCGGGCGGGCGAGTTCTTCTCGCTGTTGGGGCCTAGCGGCTGCGGAAAGACGACCACGTTGCGCTGCATTGCCGGCTTCGAGACGCTTAGCGCCGGAGCGATTCGCCTGCAGGGCGAGCGCCTTGACGACAAACCGCCGCACCGGCGCGATGTCGGCCTAGTGTTTCAAAACTACGCTCTGTTTCCGCACTTGAACGTCTTCGACAACATCGCCTTTGGGCTTAAGCTGCGGCGCGTTCCCAAGCTCGAAATTGCCGAGCGGGTCGGGCGTATCCTGCGGCTGGTCGATCTCTCGACGCTCACCGAGCGCTTTCCGGCACAGCTTTCGGGCGGGCAGCAACAGCGGGTTGCAATCGCCCGCTCGTTAGTGCTCGAACCGCGCATCCTGATGTTTGACGAGCCGCTCTCCAACCTCGATTTCAAGCTGCGCATCCAGATGCGCGACGAGTTGAAAAGCCTGCAACGCCGGCTCGGCAAGACTGCGATCTACGTCACCCACGACCAGACCGAGGCGCTGGTGTTATCCGACCGCATCGCCGTTCTATCCCACGGACGGATCGAGCAGATCGGAACGCCGGACGAGATCTACGAGCGGCCGGCGACAAGCTTTGTCGCCGAGTTTATCGGCAGCTCCAACCTGCTGGCGGCGACGATTGTCGAGCGCCGCGGAGAAGAAGCTACAGTCGTGACCGAGCGGGGTCTGCGACTGCGCTGTGCCGTTGAAGGCCAGGCATCCGGCGAGGGTGCGGAGGTCGCGGTATTGATCCGGCCGGAACGCGTTCAGATCAAGGCAGCGGAAAATGGCGGCACGCCCGAAGACAATTGCTTTCCGGCGCGCATCGTCACGGTGACCTATCTGGGCGAGGATTTGCGTCTCGATCTCGAGCTCCCCGCCGGCCAGATGCTGCAGGGGACGTTGAAGAACACAGGGGCCGCGCGTGACTGGGTTCCGGCGCAGACGGTGAAGATTCTCGTCGACCCAGCCGACCTGCGGCTGCTGCCACGATGATGCGTCCGGCGGTGGTGTGCGCCTGATGACCACCGACCCGACCCTAACGCTCGGGGTTCCGCGACAGGCTAGGTCGAGCGGCGCGGCGCGGGCGCGGCCGGTCTGGGCCATCTTGACCGGGCCTTATGCGCTGTTGCTGCTGTTTCTCTTGATCGTGCCGCTCGCCAATGTGGCGCTGTTTAGCATTCACCGGTATTCGCCGACCAAAGTCGCATTGCCCGAGCTGACGTTCGACAATTTCCGCAAGATTGCCGACCTCTATTATCTGCGACTGTTCGCCCGCACCTTAAAGCTAGGCCTCATCACGACCGTGATCTGCGCCGTTCTCGGTTACCCGCTGGCCTATTGGTTGGCGCGCGTGCGGCCGCGCCTCCAGGCGATCGGGATGTTTCTCCTGATCATGCCGCTGATGGTCAGCGCGGTGATCCGGATCTTTGGCTGGATCGTCATTCTCGGACGCAAAGGGCTACTCAACGAGGCGCTTGCCGCGTTGGGCCTGGAACCGGTCCGACTGCTTTACACCGATACGGCTGTCGTGATCGGCCTGGTCAACGTCTTCCTGCCGTTTATGGCATTGCCGCTGATGGCGGCGATAGAGCGTATTCCGCCGAGTCTCGAAGAGGCGGCACGCAATCTTGGCGCGAGCTGGTACCACGTGTTCCGCCGCATCATCCTACCCTTGAGCATGCCGGGGCTGATCTCCGGCTCCCTCCTCGTGTACAGCATCTCAATTAGCGCCTTTGTGACGCCAGCACTGATGGGCAATTCGCGCGAGCGGATGGCTGCCCAGCAGATCTACGACGAGGTGCTCGTTTCATTCAATTGGCCGAGCGCTTCGAGCCTGGCGCTGACGTTGATGTTATTGACGCTGGGGTTGATGTTTTCCGCGCTCTACGTGACCCGGCGCGCCGCTCGCCTGGAGCGGCGCCGATGAGCAGCCGGGCTTCCTTGCTCATAGCTCCTGTCGTTGGGGCGATCTATCTCGGCCTCTTGGCGCCGCTGGTCGTCGTGATCGCGGTATCGTTCGGACCCAGCGCTGCGTTTGCCTTTCCACCCGCCGGGTTTACGCTTCACTGGTTCGCCGAATTTTTCGCCAGCGATGCTTATGTTCGCTCATTCTTTCGCGTGAGCCTTGTCGTCGGCGTCCTGTCCGGCACGATCGCGACGCTGCTCGGGACGGCCGCTGCAGTGGGCCTCGTGCGTTTTCGCTTTGCCGGCCGGGAGGCGCTCGAAACCTTCTTTCTTGCCCCGCTCCTGGTGCCGGAGATCCTGCTGGCTGCGGCGCTATACCTGCTGTATGCGCGGCTTACGATTCAGGCGTCGATTTGGACGCTGCTGTGCGGCCACTTGGTGATCTGCACGCCCTACGTTATTCGCAGCGTCACCGCCGGTCTTGTCGGCATGGACCCACGGCTCGAGGAAGCGGCGATGAGTCTTGGTGCGACGCGGGCGCAGGCGTTCTTCAAGGTGACCCTCCCCCTGTTGCGATCGAGCCTCCTGTCCGGCGCGATTTTCGCTTTCATCATCTCGTTCTCCGATATCAACCTGGCGCTCTTCCTGTCGGGGCCGCAATCGACCAGCCTGCCGGTGCACATCTTCTCGCAAATCCAGTGGCAGGGTGATCCAACCATTGCTGCCGCTTCGACGATGCAGATCGTGGTTATCGGTCTGATGATCCTGGTCGTTCAGCGCATCTTCCGGCTGCGGCTGCTCGTGTGAGCCCACGACTACAGCAAAGGAGACTGCTGCCATTTGTCCGCTGCCGCGGGCATCAAATTTTCCGGTAGGACTGAAATCGTGCGGAGCGGCCGCTGTCGGCGCATCTCGCCCGTTACCCCGCGTCCCCGCGAGGGCCCCTTACTGAACCGATAGCGGGCGCTCAGCTTTAGCGGCGGGAACGCGTCCTGATGCTCCACAGCCGAGCTTCGAGGCAGCGCAATCGAGCGCCCGCCCTTGGGGCGGGACTCGGATTTTGTCGGCCGACCCCACCAGTTGACGGCGGCCCCGGAACCAGAGCGAGAACGTGGAGAATAGCACCTGATTGAGCCACGGTCCCTCGCAGGCTACAAGGCCGCATGGCCGGGCCGCCTAGCGCTCGCATTCCGTCACATGTCACTATCCTGCGCCATACGGCACTGCCGATGGAGCCGCGCGGCCTGCTTGCCGAGTGGGATGCGGCGCAGGGCCGGATGACGGT
>DATFQX010000079.1:0-8803 GCA_035263865.1 Xanthobacteraceae bacterium | reverse complement strand
GCGGCCGTAGGAGCCGCCTGAGGCATCGAACTCGGTGCCGTTGTAGGTGAAGCCGTCCTTCATCTGGAAGCTGATCGCGCCACCAAGGGCGTTGAGGCCGAAGGTCGGATTGTTGGTCCAGATATCCGAGCGGCCGATCGCCACCTTCGGAATCAAGTCCCAGTTGACGGTGTCGCCGAAGGCTTCATTGACGCGAATGCCTTGCATGTAGACGGCAAGCCCCTGCGGCGTGCCCTGCAGCGGCGAAGCCGCAAAACCGCGATAGCGGAGATCCAAGGCCAATTCGTTGCCCTGAACGTCGTTGGCAGTGACGCCGGGGATGCGCTGCAGGAACGTCTCGACCACGTTAGGCGAATAGTCGCGCGAGAAGTCCGCGGCGGGGAGCGTCTGCACCATCGCCGGCACCTTGCTGCGGTCAATGCCGAGACCGGTGATGGGCGTCGGAGCGACGACCTGAAACGGGGACAGCGCAGCAACGGCGGGCGCGGGCACTGGTGGCGAGGGCGCGGGCCGGGGGGCCGCGGGGCGGGTGGCCGCCGGTCGGGCAGCTGCAGGGGCCGGTCGCCGCGCCGGCTTAGGTGTCGTTTCCTTCGGCGCCGTTACTGTTACTTCCGGCAGCGTCACCCCTACCTGCCCGCACGCCACGTTCCGCGACATCAAGGCGCCGGGCAGTGTCAGCGCGCCGACCGCGGCGGCCCGCAACAAGGGGCGTTTCGCGGTCGCAAGCCGCGACACCACTCGACGACGTTCCCCCGCCCCACGCATGGCACCAATCGGCGAATTTCTCGACAGATTCTGAAACATTCGCCCAGTGCGGGTCTCATGATGTTTTGGCAATTCGCATCGGGAACATTTGGCAATGTGGCTGCCGGGCCACAGGCTGCCAGCCACCACCGGGAGCTCGTATCCCGGCCGGAACCACCAGCGCGCATGCCACGTTTGTGGAGAGTATTATGTGATCTCCATCGAATCGGAGGACACGAACATGAGTATTCGAGGGAAGAGCATATTGACTACCTTTGCCATTTCCCTGATAGCCACCACGCCGGCATGGTCGCAGAGCCTGCTAAAAACGCTTGACCCGGATAATGATGGCACCGTCGATCTGGCCGAGGCGAAGAATGCAGCCTCGAAGCTGTTTGACAAGCTCGATCGCGATCACGATGGCACCCTCGACAAACGCGAATTGCGCGGGCGGGTCAACGCCAAGGATTTTGCCGTGGCCGACCCCGACAACGACGGAACTCTGGACAAAAATGAATTTCTCGCGCTCGTTGAGAAACGCTTCAAGGCTGCCAACCCCGACAATGACGGCACGATTGACGCTAAGGAGCTCAAAAGCGCTGCAGGCCGTTCGCTCGGATTACTCCTAAAGTAACTGGGGCTCGTTGCTGAGCTTCACCTGCGCAGACGTTTGGAACGGTCAATTGGTGCTCCACGCGTCTCAGAATGCTTATGACTCGGACGAGACCAGCTGCACTGCTGCGCGGATCAGTTCTGGCAGATTTTTAGCGTTGAGCTTTTGCTTGAGCGTAGAACAGGCGTTCACCACGGTCTTGTAGCTCACGTTGAGCTCCTCGGCGATGCGGCCATAGGGCTTGCCTTCCGCCAACAAGGACAACGTCTGCAGTTCGCGCGGGGTGAGGTCGGCGAGTGGATTTGCCCTCACGCCCGTACGCACCAAAGCGACTTGCACGGCGAGATCATTGCTGAGATAGGGCGTGCCAGAGCGCACCTGGTCGAAGGCCTTCATTAGCTCGTTCGAGTCCTTGAGCACGTAGCCGGTTGCACCGGCCTCGAGCGCGCGCGCGGCGATGATCGGATCGCTGTGCATGCTGAACACAAGAATGCGCGAGCGCTGATCGTGCGACCGCATGCGCCGAATCACGTCGAGGCCCCGAAGTCCACCTCCCTGCATCGCGAGGTCGACGATTACCACGTCGGGACGGTGGCGACGGTAGAGGCGATAGCCGGCGGCCGCGTCGCGAGCTTCGAGCACGGTTTTGACGCCCGCGTCCTCGAGCATGCGGCGGCACCCTTGCAGCACGATCGGATGATCGTCGATGATCAGAACGCTGGTCATCATCTCCTCTCGCGCAGCGGGATCATGATGCGGACCGAGGTGCCGCACCCGATCGCGCTGTCCACGTTACAGCTGCCGCGCAGGGCTTGCACGCGTTCCTGCATGCCATGGAGGCCGAAGCCCGGCGCCGTAGCGGGATCGATTCCACGCCCGTCGTCGCGGACGGTGAGCGCAAGCTGCGATGTGCTATTCGCGCTCGCGTTCGGCTCGCTCATGGCTTCGCCGAGCTCGATGGCCACATGCTTCGCCTGCGCATGCCGAATGACGTTGGTTAGGCTTTCCTGCACGCAGCGATAAATCGTGAGGTCGATCGAGTCGCCGTAGCTGCGCACAAGGTTGTCAGCGCAGATAGAGAAGTCGATCTGTGGATGCTGTCGCGCGCGATCGCGCACCAACTCGCAGAGAACATCGCGCAAGGGAACATGACCGAGCGCCATCGGACGCAGACGGTTCAGCATGCTGCGATTGATTGTCTGCAGCTGCTCGATGATTGTGAACATGTCGCGCACACGCTCGGTCAATTTGCGCGCGGCCTGACCCTCAAGCTTCGCTGCCATCGTCTCGATCGAAGTCGTGTTGGCCTTGAGCCCAAACAAGTTCGGACCGACTTCGTCGTGCAGCTCGAGCGCGGTGCGTCGCCGCTCATCGTCCTGCGCAGTGATCAGTCGATGGTTGAGCGCTTCATTTTCGCTGCGTGCCGCGTCGAGCGCCTGCGCCAGCGCATTGAACCGGTCAGTGATGGCGGCAAGTTCTTGCGCCTGCGGCCGCGGCAGCCGCACCAGGTAATTTTGCCGCTCGAGGTCGGCGAGGCCGCGGGCGACGCCGGTGAGAGGGTCGAGCACCCGCCCGAAGAGAATATAGAGAATGGCGATGACGGCGATGTTCACGCTAAGCGCAACGGCCCCGAGCGCGACGGTGTTGCTCCACACCTCTGCGATTTCATCGCGCGGCTCCGCCACGATTTCGACCGAGCCGACGCGTGCCGCGTTGGCAATCACAGGCACGTCACGGGTTGCGATTGGAGCAGCTATCAGCGACGCGAACCACGTCGGCACACGATTGCCCCGTGTGGTGTCGGAGGCGCCAATTGGGCGATGCGGCGCGAGCGGAGAGCCACCAGCGTTCTTTACGACGATCCGCACGTGGCGTACGAGCCGCAATTGCGAGCTGAGATCGGCGAGGAATTTTTCTGCGGGTATCTCTTGCTGCATGAGGACAACCGCCTCTCTCACGAGCAGCTCGGCCAGCTCCATCGAGGCGGCGATTTCGACCCGCGTAGAGGCGCGCGCCTGGAGGATCGTTACGGCGCCCCCCACCAGTCCCGCGATGAGATCGATCACAATGAAAACGATGAGGAGCTGCACGCGCACTGAGCGGCCACGCCACAGCGCATGCGACAGGGCGCGCGCTGGCGGCCACGCCAGCGGCGAAAGCGATGGCATCCGGTTTTCGGATGGGGCGCGGATGAATGTCCTCCCCATGGCGGCAGACTTGGCACGAGGCCCTGGGACGGAGCCCCGGGGCAATGGTAGTTTAGCGGCGATCCTGGCGCCACAGCGGCCGCGGGGAGACGCATTGCTTGATTGCGTGCGCTGCGCGCCAGGACCAAGAGCAGCGAGGCAGGACAATAGAAGATTTCGATCCCGCATGGCCACGAAGTAACGCGAGGCCGTGGTGATCAAAACCGTGCATGAGGCGTGAGGACTGCGATGCTGCGCGGCGCCCCGATGATCGCATGGCTTGCCATGCCCTTGCTGGCACTCGCCCAGGACAACGTCGTGGCCGCCGCCACTCTGCCGCGCGATCTCAGCCCATGGGGCACGTCGTCATCTGGACAACGATGATGGCGTTGAGCCCCGATGATATCGCCGACCTGCGCCGCTGGCTGCTCAGCGGCGCCGTCATCGTGCTCGCGCACGGCGCCATTGCGGCGAGCATGGTCAACTGGCGCGACACGATCGAACCTGCGGAGCCCGCTGCCGCGATCGTGATCGAGCTTGCTCCGCTGCCGGTCGCGCCGACTGCGCTGCAGACGGATATCGCTCCCGGAGTCGAGCAGGTGATGTCCGAGGCCTCGCCCGAGAGGCCGGTCGAAAAACAGAAAGCGAAAGAAAAACTCGCATCGAAGCCGGTCGAGGAGCCGCCGCCCGAGATCAAGCCTGCGCCCAATCCCGACGTCGCCCTCGAGCCGCCGCAGCAGGAGGTCACGAACCCCCAGCGCCAAGAGCTGCGCGCGCCAGCGCCCACGACCTCGGCGCCGCAAGCGCTTCCCGAGCAGACCGCCGCGCTGCCAGCTGCGCCCGCGCAGGGCCGGGCTAGGGCCAACACGTCGAACGCGGTGCCGACGTGGAAAACGCAGATCGTGACGCTGCTCGAGCGCAACAAGCGCTATCCCAAGAGCGCGCAATCTCGTCATCAGCAAGGGATTGCTCAGGTCTTCTTTAGCCTCAATCGGCAGGGGCGGGTGATCGACAGCCGCATCGTGCGCCGATCGGGAACGAGCGCACTCGACGAAGAGGCGCTGGCGCTCTTGCGCCGCGCGCAACCCTTCCCACCGCCGCCGGCGGAATTGCCGGGGCAGCGCGTGGACCTGACCATACCGATTCGATTCAATCTCAAGTGAATTTACTGACGTAAGGAAATGACCGTTGCACGTGGCGGTGAGCTGTATGGTGTGATGTCCGTTCTCAACGGCCGTGGCGACACTCATCAAACATGTCTGCTGTTGAAGGTAAACCGGCCGTGCCATCTCGCTGCCGTGACTTCTCAGTTTGACCCGAAGCGGTCTTACTATCCGTAGAAAGGCGTCAGCCGCCCGATGCCCGCTTTTCGCGCGTGTCCATTTCGCGTATGCTATTAAGAGCTGTCCTCAAAGCGAGACAGGCCGAAATCTTCGCGGGCAAACGGGCAGCGATTTTGCCTTCGGCGGGCCTCATACTCTCAGCAGAACTTCCTTCTGCTTATCTGTCACATGCGGCGCATTCGCACGCGCGGTCGCGGGAGTTATGGCATGAGACGGAATATCCTTCTCTATATGGCTGCACTGACGATCTACGCGGCGGCAGCAATTGGCGCCTCGCCAGCGTATCCGCAGTCGAGCACAGCCCAGATCACTGTCCTTTACGATGCTTTCGGTAAGACCTCCACGATGAGGAAGGATTGGGGCTTCTCTGCCCTGATCGAATACGGCGGGAAGCGCATCCTGCTCGATACCGGCAACAATGCGGAGATCTTCGCACACAATGTGGAGGCCAAGGGCGTCGACCTGAAACAGCTTGACTTCGCAGTTGTGTCGCATCGCCACGGTGACCACACCAGCGGGCTAAATCATTTGTTGAAGGTCAATCCTGGCGTGAAAATCTATGCGCCGCAGGAAAACTTCGGGGTGTTCGGCGCGACTTTGCCAGGCACCTTCTACAGACGCAATGAGTCCCTTCCGGCGGATATGCGCTATTTCGACGGCAGGCCGCCCGAGACTCTACGGTTTGGCAGCCCATGGCCCGAAGCGAACTTCACTTGGATCGCCAAGACGACGGAGGTAGCGCCGGGCTTCCATCTCATCTTGTTGAATGGCACTTGGGGTGTCGACTTGGAGGTGAAGGAAATCTCCTTAGCGATCGACACGCCCGACGGGATAGTTCTCGTTGTCGGGTGCAGTCATTCAACAATCGAAAAGATTGTCGAGACGGCCAAGAGCACGCTCAACAAGCCGGTGCACCTGGTCTTGGGCGGCACTCATTTATTGCCAGCGAAGGACGACCAGATCAGCAGCATCGCGACCGCTCTGCGCGACAACTGGAACGTGCACTATGTCGCTCCCGTTCACTGCACTGGCGAGCCCGCCTTCGCCGTTCTGAAAGGGACCTTCGGCGATCGCTACATTTATGCCGGCCTGGGCACTACCGTGTTATTGGGGCCGAAGGTCACGGTGAAAGCGGAGGCTGGACAGCCCAACAAAACGGCGATGGACGAAGAAGATATACGTAGCTACCGCGAAGCGATGATGCGCGGTCCCTTGCGTCCTTTCTTTGGGGCGGAGAAGCGTCTCGCAAGAGCGCGGCAATAACCTGTTGAAAGCTGACCGATCTGCTAGTCCGGCAGCCCTCAAAGTCAACGCTGCTCGCCCGTGCCGACGAGGTGATCGAGTAGCGCTGCCAAATGACTGCTGTTGGCACTTGTGCGACGTAGCAAGACCGCCGATGGACTTCCGCTTTCGGGGGAAGAGCGGTCTTGCAGAGGACATCACTGCAATGAGCAAGTTTGGACCCAAGCCGGCAGTCGGATCATCCGCCTTGATCAGGAGCGAATACAAGCGGGGCATGCCCAATCGCTGGCGTCTTTCGGCGGTTAGAGCTTGAGCAGTTCCGTGCTAGGATTTTACCGGACTAATGGGGAGGTAGCAGATGCCAATCTTCCTGGATCGTCACGATGTGGTCGAAGCTTCTGCGGAGGAAGTTGCCAAGCTGCACGTAAAGGATTTGAAAGTCCAAGGCAAATACGGAGTGAAGTTCCTGACGTATTGGTACGATGCTGAACGTCGAACGACATTCTGTCTTGTGGATGCACCAGACAAGGAGACAGCCGACAAGGTCCATGCAGAGGCCCACGGACACGTGGCCAACGAAATGATCGCGGTGGATCTGTCGGCGGTCGAAGCTTTTCTCGGTCGCATCCAGGATCCGCCGTCGGCAAAAACGATGCCGATCGACGATTCAGCCTTCCGCGCCATCATGTTCACGGACATGGTCGGTTCGACCGAGATGACGGCGCAACTCGGCGATACGATGGCGGTTGAACTGCTCAGGGCTCACGACGCGATCATCCGGCGGTGTTTGGAACACCATCGCGGCTCGGAGGTAAAACACTTGGGCGACGGCATTATGGCGTCGTTTGTCGATGCACCGGCTTCGGTCACGTGTGCAATTGAGATCCAGGAGGAACTCGCATCATATAACGAAATCAGCGAGACCCCGATCCATGTAAGGATCGGTATACATGCCGGCGAACCCGTCGAGGAAGGCGACGATCTTTTTGGTTCGGCGGTGCAAATGGCGGCGCGAATCTGTGATATTGCCCAAGCAGACGCGATCCTTGTATCTCGTGAGGTCAGGGATGCGTGTGCTGGTGTCGATCTGGGGTTTGCGCCAGCGGGCTGCGAAACGCTGAAGGGATTTTCAGAACCGGTTGACCTCTTCTCCGCGGCTCATTGATACGGGTACCGCTTCCTGAACAGCGCGAGAACATCGTCGGCGCGAATGTCCGAGTGTGGCACTCAACGGCCGTGGCGACACCCATCAAATATGTCCGCTGTTGAGGGTAAAGCGGCCGTGCCATCTCGCTGCCGTGACTTCTCAGTTTGACCCATCTGCGACGCGCAATTTTTGCTGTGATGCACAGCAGCGTTCTTCCGCAACGGCGTGGTAAAGTGCGGCCCTAAGCCTGAGGAGGGGCGCCCATGAGGCGACGCGCGTTCAATCGCCAGGAGCACTTATGCCCCGCACCGCAATCTCGGAATTGGTCTGCACCACATTCCTGGTGCTTCTGGGTTTCCCGGCCGTGCCCCAGGAGCCGGTGGGTAAGGGCGCCGACACCGAGTCGGGGCAACAAACATTCAACAACGCATGCCGGACCTGCCACACGACCAAGGAAGGCGACAATCGCTTGGGTCCGAACCTCCACAATATCATCGGAAGGAACGCCGGTTCGCTCCAAAACTACGGCTATTCCAGCGCCATGAAGGGCGCGGACTTTGTATGGGACAAGGAGAAGCTCGATCGCTTCATCGCGAAACCCGATGAGGTCGTGCCCGGCAACAACATGAAGCCGTATGGCGGGCTCACCTCGGCCGAGGACCGTGCCAGGGTGATTATGTTCTTGGAGTCGCCCACTACCAAGTGAGCGGTTACGTCACGTTCCCGATCCCTGAAAAGGGTCGCAGCCCCACATATCAGTGCGCGTACCGCATCGGTCATCTCGTCGTGGCCGCAATACGCAGCGGCAATCGTCAGTAGCGCCTTCGACCGGATCCTGCTTCGCTCCGATCACCCGGAAAACTAACTTGCCCATTGGCGTCGTAACACGCCGCTAACCGGGGAGCGGGTGGTGTGGCAGAGCGCGAGTTGTAGACAACCGGCCCGAGCTGTAGAATCTCAACGCACGGGACACTCAACGGAAGCTATGATCCAACGGAACGGACACTCCACATGGCTGACACCAGCAGCTCAGGAGGATGAAAGTGCAGACGCGACGAGAAGCCGTGACAATGATGACTTCTATTCCGCTGCTATCAACCGACGCGGTCGCCCAGCCAGACAGGCTGGACGCTCTTTTCGATCGCCAGACCCTTTTAGTTCCATCGCGCGTCCGCCAGCGTTATGCGATCCTAGCTTATTACATTCAACTGCTCAACCTCCAGCGACCGATGCGTTCGAGATCTGAAGATATTGACGCTGCAATAAAAACTTATCAATTAGTCGGCGAGAGCATTGCCAGGAGCGATGCAAGATTTGAGGGAGAAGTGCAAGCATCGTTCGTCCAGAGCCTACGGCAAGCATTCTTGAAATCACAGGAAGAACTTTCGGCCTTCTTGAGAGAGGTTGGGATCGACCCAAGATTGCTCGCTGGTAGCGTTATTGAAGAATCTCTCGCTTCAACTATGTTGTTCTATGGAGCGGAGACCCGGGTAACTAACGTTATTGATATGCTTTGGTGCTGCTTTCC
>DATFQX010000078.1:0-10675 GCA_035263865.1 Xanthobacteraceae bacterium | reverse complement strand
AATTGGGCTGCGTGCTTTTGTGGTTGGAGACCTGATCTCGGAACGCATTATCGCCACCCAAAGGATATCGGACATCCGAAGGTGAGGGCGGCCACACCATCCGGTTTGATTTATGGCTAGTGCCTGGATAGATCAGGCTGGGTTGGCATTACCGAAGGCCACGAGCTTGATCGCAAGTGCTCCGTTAATCAACTGTATGCGAGATATAGACCCGCTGGCGCAGCGATGACGATCCGCGAACTCATGGAAGAACAGATCACCTCGTCGGCGCGGGCGAGCAGAGTTGGCGGCACTTCAATGCCGAGCGCTACTTGACCCAAAGTCGGTGCGGGAGGTGGGACGAAGTCTATCTTGTCAACCACTGTCCCGCTCGCGTGAGTTAAGTTCGTTGGCGGCAGACCGCGCCTCTTTGCGCGTACTAAATGACCTGACGTCCTGATGCTTCAGCCGATCCACAACCACCCAAACAAACCTAGGCCCGGAACCGGAGAGCCGTCGCTTTTCCGAGGGTCGCTGTTCTACCCGGAAACGCGCCATCAGTTATCCTCCTGGTAAGGCAGATTTGCTTGGGCACGGCGAAGCCGGTCATAGGTCCACCAGTGCATACCTTTCGGTTTGGCAGGGAAACTCTTGCGTTTTCACAAACAGCCTAATTCGGAGGCGGAAGTACCACAACTTTCTGCGCCTCGAGGTCAATCGTCATCGCCGCCGCGGTCAGTATGGGGTCGATCAAACGATCATTCGTGTGAGGCCAGGAAACGACCCCCCGCGACTTACGGCAATTCGATGATCTTGTTCACGCTCGCGACGCCGTCATAGATCGCGACCTGGAGGATCGGATGCTCTTTCTTGATCCCCAGTCCGGCTGCTTCCGCAGATTCATAGGTCGCGTACGAGGCTTTCGTTTGCCGATCCACCTGCAGGCGAAATCGGCCGCCCTCCGCCTGCTTGCGCTGCGTCACCCGCTCCGGGACGGATTCCTCCGCCGCGGGTGGCATGGTTATGGTCTTGGTCCCTTGTCGCGTCGTCGTCGCCATCTGATGATCTCCTTGTGTTGTCGCTTTCTCGTCGTCGCTGTAACTGACGTCTATCGTGCTGCGGTTTCGGCCGAACGTCGGGCAATCGAATAGCCGAAGATCCGGTTCACTGGATTCGCAAGCGGGGATGATTCGATGATCCCGCCTCGCCTCACGGCGCGATATCAAAATGCTGCTGCAGACGGCTGACGATGTCGCACAGCGCGCGTTCGCATGCTTCCGGCGTGGATGTGCCAGGATTGCAGCTGGCCACCTCCCAGGTGGCGCCCACGCGGTAGTCGTCAAAAGCAACGACCGTGACGTGCACGGCGCCGCCGCAGCCCAAGGCCGCGCGCAACTCCGCCAAAACCGAGGCCTCGAGCTCCGGTTTCGTCTTCGGCGCCTTGTCGGGCTTCGTCTTCGGCGATGCGTCGGGCATGGGCACCCTTCAAAATCGCGATGCGGCGACGTTCGAGCGCGGGCGCATTCTTTTGCGCTTGCCGCACACCGGGAGCCGCGCACCCGGTGCGCGACTCCACGTCCGCGGAGCGCGGCGCAGGAACGCGTTTGCAGCAACCTCAGAACCTGGGCAGCGGCGCCCGCCGGGGCGCAGGCTCCCGCCGCTTGGGCATAGGGATCAAGCCTTCGCGCTGCGCCAGTTTCCTGGCCGCCTTGCGCGCGCGTCGGATGGCTTCCGCCTTCTCGCGGGTCTTGCGCTCGGACGGTTTTTCATACGCCTTGCGGCGCTTCATCTCACGAAAAACGCCCTCGCGTTGCATCTTCTTTTTGAGCACCCTGAGAGCTTGATCGACATTGTTGTCGCGAACGAATACCTGCAAAATGTTTCCAATCTGCTGTTGGCGCTGGACGCGCCGTCAAGCTGTTGATGAAGCTCTCGCGGTCAACGCGTTTTGAGATCGTCCGCCGACTCCTTACCGCTTACCGCGGTTGCTGACCACTTGATATTCGACCGTTTGACCCTCGTTGAGAGAGCTCAGGCCGGCGCGCTCGACCGCTGAGATATGGACGAATACATCTCTGCCGCCGTCCTGCGGCGCAATGAATCCATAACCCTTCGTCGGGTAGCCATTTCACGGTGCCAGTAGCCATCATGGCCTCCTTGTCTGCACGAACCTGATCGCGGCCGCACGACCATCGTGCGATCGCCCATCCGAAGTCAGCGTTGCCTATGGGAAGGCACACCGCGAGGTGCGCGACGAACAAGGCCAGGCTGGAATATCGGGACTCCACGCGGTTCTCGCAAGGGGTGCAACCGCGCGATGTGATCGAGAATAAGTGTGACCTGGAATAAAAGGCCAAATCCCCTCGACAATCGCACGGATAAGGCGCAGCCTCAGCCATCATCTGCCATAATACACAACAATACAGGCGCCGGTGGCAGAGAGACCAGTCGCGCTCCCGCCTGCAATCATAAGGAGCGTGACATGTGGACAACCTTATTCAGCCTCGCATTGGCTGCGGCCATCGGCTTCGGCGTGGCAGCCGTCGTCATGGCGTACAGCAAATATCTGGCACGGTTGACCGGATAACTAGAGAGCACGCCGCGCTTGGCGGATTGTCATGGTCGGTTGCGCGATCGCCAGCGGCGTAGAAGAGCCGCGCGTTCGACGCGACGCGGCGGGCGGGTGCATTCTTCGTCACCGAGGACGAGTTGAAGCGAGTTGAGCCCCACAAATAGACTGTCTTAAACGCGCGGATAGGATTCAATGTGCAGGCGTGCGTTCGCTCAGCTGATCAAGCTCGCGGCTGCGAGCACGATCCCCGTGATGAATGCAGCTCCGCAGCAATACAGCAAGATTTCATTAAGGATGTTGGCCATGACAGCCTCCACTCCAGGTACACCTTGACCGAAACATGACGGCCAAGTGTTAGAAAGTGGATAACAGCATGAGCGTTTTCACTTCACACTAGCGTGTGGCTCGGCCGCAACAGCACATCGATGCTCTGTTTAATTTTCGCTAACTAAATTCGTGCACGTGCTTATTCTTCGATGGAGAATGAATGACCACGGCCGCCGATGATCCGGTATCACGAGCCCGCCTGACCCTGTTCGTGAATGGAATGAAAGAATTGGGCTGGACCGATGGCCGCAATGTCCAATTCGACGTTCGTTTTGGCACGGACGCTGCCACTACTCGCAAGCACGCAGCGGCCATGGTTGCGCTCGCGCCGGACGTGATCCTCGCGACCGGCAGCGCGGCCGCGGGGCCGCTGCTGGAGGTGACTCACACCCTGCCGATCGTATTCGTCATAGTGCCTGATCCGGTCGGCGCTGGATTCGTCGCGAGCCTGGCGCGGCCGGGCGGCAATGCCACGGGCTTCCTGTCGTACGAATACAGTATCGGCGCAAAATGGCTGGAGTTGCTCAAGGAGATCGTGCCGAGCTTGACACGCGTGGCCGTCATTCGGGATCCCGCCATCTCGGCCGGGCTTGGTCAGTTCGCCGCAATCCAGGCCGTGGCGCCGACGCTCGGGGTGGAGGTGACCCCGATCAACGTACGTGAGCCGAAGGAGATCGAGCGCGACATCGCCGCCTTTGCGCGCCGGCCGAGCGGGGGCCTGATCGTGACCGGGAGTGCGTCGGCTGCCAGCCATCGTCATCTGCTCTCGAAGCTGGCAGCCGTGCACGGACTTCCCGCGGTCTGTGTCGAACGGCTCTACGTCGAAGCGGGCGGGCTGATCTCCTATGGGCCGAATTACCACGATCAATACCGCCGCGCCGCCGGCTACGTCGATCGCATCCTCAAGGGCGAGAAGCCGGCCGACTTGCCGGTGCAGGCGCCGACCAAGTATGAGCTGGTGGTCAATCTCAAGACCGCGAAGGCCCTTGGCCTCGAAATGCCGGCAACCGTGCTCGCCCGCGCCGACGAGGTGATCGAGTGATGGCAGCATTCGCCAACAGACTTGGCGACGGGAATGAGCACAGGATCAAAAGGCTGGTCGGCGAAGCTCACACGCACGATCGTGTTGAAGGATGGCACCACGCTCGCGACGCTCGCGGACGTGCGGGCCTTCATCCTCAAAGAGCCGAACACATCCAAGAGCGCGGTTCTTGGCAGCGAGCCACCGAGCTGATTATCCTCGCCGCCGAGCGCGACGGCAGCATTGAAGCCGCGACCCTTCAGATCGAAGATGCTCTGTTTCTTGAAGCGCGCTACGTGCGGCGATGACCAAGCACTCACGATCTGCAGCCCAAAGCCCGATGGGACCTACATCGTCGAGTTCAGGACGGCCACCGGCGAGTCGCTCGCGATCTCGGTGCCAGGGACGGAAGCCGCCCTGCTCAAGCACTTCCAGGCCAGAATGCCGTATGGGCTTGTCGTGCCTGGCGTGAGGCCCCCGAGCCGGCGCACCCATGAAGTTTAGGGGTGTGCTATGGTTGGGCCGTCAACCCCTTCCGGCGGGAGGGAGTCGGATGACAACTTTCATCGGACGCCGCGAGTTCATCACGCTCGTCGTCGGCGCGGCGGCCTGGCCGATCGTGGCGCGGGCGCAGCAGACGAAGGTCTATCGAATTGGTGCGCTCGTCGTAGGCAATGCTGACGTCCATTCCCTTCGGACAGAGCTGCGCGAAGCACTGCGCAAATCCGGTTATGTTGAAGGGCAAAATTTTCTCTTCGAGTTCCGTTCTGCGGAAGAGCAGCTCGATCGACTTCCGGTGCTTGCCACGGAGCTGGTTGCTCTTAAGGTCGACGTCATCGTGGCGATCTACACGCCATGTGCGCTTGCGGCCCAACGGGCGACGCGCGAAATTCCTATAGTCATTGTATCAGGCAATCCGATCGAAACCGGCCTAGTGCCGAGCCTCAGTCGCCCCGGCGGAAACATTACCGGCGTATCCTTGATAGCTTCAGAATTGCATGGCAAGTGCGTCGAGCTCTTCCGCGACATGTTGCCATCCGTGCGGCGCGTCGCCGCTCTTGGGAACGCGGATGATCCGATCTCGAAACTGTTCCTTGAACAAGTTCAGCTTGCGGGCAGAACCACAGGCATCGAAATCGCGCCCGCAATAATGGTGAGTGGGCCCGGTGAGATCGATGAGGCGTTCGCGGCGATGAGGAAGGAGAGAGCGGATGCCGTCGTCGTGCAAGGCAGTTTAGCATCCAAGAACACAGCGGAACTCGCGCTCAAGCACGGTCTTCCAGCGGCAACGGTGCCGCGGTCTTTTGCCGAGGTCGGAGGCCTGATGTCCTACGGTGCCGATGGTCCCGACTCGTTTCGGCGGGCCGCCGTGTTTGTGGTCAAGATTTTGCACGGTGGGAAGCCGGCGGATATGCCGGTCGAGCAACCCACGAAATTCGAGCTGGTTATCAACCTCAAGACCGCAAGGGCGCTCGGCCTCGACGTGCCCTGGTTTTTGCAGCAGCGCGCCGACGAGGTGATCGAATGAGACGCCGCGAGTTCATCACGCTGTGCGGCGCCGCGGCCGCGTGGCCGCGCCAGGCGCGCGCGCAGCAGCTGGGGATGCCCGTCGTCGCGCCTTTGTTTGGGCACCATCTAGGCTGCCCTCGGAACTGACCGTGACTCCGCTCGAAGTCCTGCGGCGCTATCAGGCGCACGACTACACCCTTCTCGGCGTGCTCGCCAGCCGCGCGCGCGCCATTCCCGAGCATAGCTTCATTGAATTCGGTGATGCTCGGCTCACCTATTCGCAGACGCTTGCGCGCGTGCATGAGGCTATGGCGCTGCTTGCCGCAAAAGGCGTCAAGCCGGGCGACCGCGTCGCGGTGATGTCGCACAACCATCCGGCAACCGTCATCCTCTTCGTCGCGTTGGCATCGCTCAGCGCGATCATGGTGGGCTTGAATCCAGATTTCGGCGAGAAGGAGGCGCGTTACGTCCTGGATCATTCCCAGTCGAGCGGCATCATCTGCTCGTCCGCCGCCTTGCCTACGGTTCAGGCCGTCGTGGGCACGCTGCCGGCGCGGCCCTGGATCATGACTAACACGCCGAATTTTGCCGGATTTCCGGTTTTCCCCGAAGCACCACCTGGCAAGCAACATTCAGCGCCAGCTCCGATCGGCCGCGCGGACGATGCCTGCATCATCATCTACACCTCCGGCACGACAGGATACCCCAAGGGCGTGATACACGGCCAAAACAGCGTTGTGCTCGCCGGTGAGGGTTTCGTGCGCCGCATGCACCTCCAGCCCGAAGAGCGGCTGCTCTGCATTCTGCCGATGTTCCATGTGAATGCGATCTTCTATTCGCTGCTCGGGACGATCGCCGCCGGCGCGACGCTGCTCCTTGAGGAAAAATTCTCCGCATCGAATTTCTGGAAGACCGTCGCGGCGCGCAAAGCGACCGAAACGAACACGATCGCAGTGGTGATGAATATCCTGATGCGCCGCTCGCGCGAAGAGTTCGTGGCGGGGCATACGCTCAGAAAAATCTACGGCGCGCCGTTCTCGCCTGAAATCTATCATGTCTACGAAGAGGAGTTCGGTGTGCCGCATCTCATCGAAGGCTATGGCATGTCGGAGATCCCCGGCGCGTGCAGCAACCCGTTCGACGGCGAAAGGCGCAAGGGCGCGATGGGCAAGCCGAGCCTGCACCCGGATCCGACGGTGAACCTTGCCGAAGTAAGAATAGTCGATGATGATTTCAACGAAGTCCCGGTCGGCACTACCGGCGAGATCGTGGTGCGCACGCCGACGATCATGAAGGGTTACTACCGCGATCCTGAAGCCACCGCGGCCGCGTTCCGCAACGGCTTTTTCCTGACCGGCGACTTGGGATGGATGGATGCCGACGGCTATCTCTGGTTCGTCGCACGCAAGAAGGATGTCATTCGGCGGCGCGGGGAGAACATCTCTGGCGCAGAGATCGACTTGGTTGCGGGGGCTCATCCCGAGGTCGTTGAGGCCGCCGCGATCGGCGTACCCGCCGAGTTGGGCGAAGACGAAGTGTTGCTGGCGGTGGTGAAAAAAACGGGCAGCACGTTGACCGAGCACGCGCTCGCCCAGTGGTGCCGCGCGCGGCTCGCACCCTTCAAGGTGCCGCGCTATGTGCTGTTCGTCGATGCGCTGCCGCACACGCCGACCCATCGCATCGCGAAGTTCGAAATGCGCAAGGATTCGACACTGAAACTGCGCGCGGTGGATCTCGCCTCATCCGATGCCGCGCAATGATATGAAAGGAGCTGCCGTGGGCCGTGAACATCAACCGATCCGCAGCGACCTGGGTTGGAGTACAACCGATCGAATCACCGTGCGTGGCCTCGATCTGGCGAACGAAATCATCGGCCATTTCAACCTGGGCGACATGGCTTTCCTCGAGTTCACGGGGCGCAAGCCGACACCGGCGGAGTCGAAGCTCTTCAATGCGGTCACCGTAACCCTTGTCGAGCATGGCATAACGCCGAGTTCGATCGCCGCGCGCATGACCATCGCCGGCGCACCGGAGGCGCTGCAGGCCGCAGTCGCGGCGGGTCTGTGCGGCCTGGGCAGCGTGTTCGTCGGTAGCATGGAACATGCCGCGGTCATGCTCGAGCAGGCACTTCCCTATGGCACTGATCACTCGAGCGCGGACCTCGTCCAGCTCGCCGCAGAGATCGTCGACCGCTATCGTGCCGAAAAGCGCATCATTCCCGGCATTGGCCATCCAATCCACAAGCCGGTCGATCCGCGCGTGCTGCGCCTTTTTGCGATCGCTGCAGAGACCGGATTCAACGGCCGCTACGTCGATCTGATGAAGTGCATTCATGCGCGCGCAGAAGCTGCGTCGGGCCGCATGATGCCGATAAATGCGACCGGCGCAATCGGCGCGCTTGCCTGCGAGTTGGGCTTCCCGCCGCGCAGCGTGCGTGGCCTTGGCGTGCTCGCGCGCGCGATCGGCCTGGTCGGCCATATCATGGAAGAGTGGGAACAGCCGATGGCGGTGGAAATCTGGCGCCGTGTCGATGAGGAAGTGAGCGAAGCGGCGCGGAACAAACGCAGCGCCTGAGATCGAAAGCGCCGAGCCTCCAGGGATTAGGTTTGACGATCAATCGCGATTTTTTGCTACGCGCCGACGAGCTGATCGAATAAGCATTTTTACTGCACTGCATGAGTGGTCCTGGCACAAGCAGACCTACTGAGACCGTCTGCAGTTTGTCCGTTTTCGGGACGAAGCGGACATGCGCGATGGTGCGGCTGCGCCCCTCAGGCGATTGAACCCAAAGCCGACATCGGGCCCTCGTCGCCGATACATTTGAGCTGATCTTAGATAGTCGGCAGCTATGCCGTCGTCTGCAGGAAATCTCCAGCGAATCTCCAAAGAAATAGCAGCCAAGCTGCAAGCCTTTCAATCTCGTTTGCTGTAGCCATCGCCGGTGTGTAGTGAACGACCTTCCGGTGTCCTGAGCAAGAGATCCGGCGCGCAAGTCATTCGCGCACGTCGACTTTCCCACTATATCGGCCACAGCAGAAGGCCATACCCGGCTGGAGGGCTCCAGCACGCATCACAAAACAAATAAGCCACACGGAGATGATTATGGGCACGACTGTCAGCACGCCGGCTTCAGCGCAAGGCACGGTCGAACAGTCCCGGAGCAGCGGGCTGGTAGCTGAGCGCCGGTGGGGGGCCAATTTCACCATGTCCCGGTTTGTCGCATTTCTGTACGGCGTCGCTTCCTACGTCGTGTTCTTCATTACCTTCGTTTACGCGATCGGTTTTGTTTCCGGCTTCGTCGTGCCCAAGACCATCGACACCGGAACGGCCGCGCCTGTCGTCGAAGCGCTCATCGTCAATGTGCTGTTGATGTCGCTGTTTGCTGTTCAACACAGCGTTATGGCGCGCGGGCAGTTCAAGCAATGGTGGACTCGATACGTGCCGAAATCGGTCGAGCGGACGACCTACGTGCTGCTCGCCAGCCTGGTACTCCTCTTGTTGTTCTGGCAGTGGCGCCCGATGCCGGCAGTGGTATGGCAAATCGCCGACCCTCAAATCGCCGCCGCAATTACGGCGCTGTCGTTCGTCGGCTGGCTAATTGTGCTGCTCAGCACATTCCTGATCAACCACTTCGAGCTCTTCGGCCTGCACCAGGTCGTCAACAACCTCACTGCCCGCCCGATGCCCGCGCCGCGCTTCCGCACTCCGTTGCTTTACGGCTTCGTGCGGCACCCACTCTACCTCGGTTTCATCATCGCGTTTTGGGCGGCACCAACGATGACCGCCGGGCACCTGCTGTTTGCGGTCGTGACGACTGCTTACATTGTCGTCGCTATTCAATTCGAAGAGCGGGATCTGATCGAGCTCTTCGGCGACGAATATCGCCGCTACAGGGACCGCGTGTCGATGCTGGTGCCTTGGCGCCGGTCGGCCTGATCGACCGTAGGAGCGCCGCGGTTTCGGATTAGCCCGCCAGCGCGACGGTCGCGGTTCTCTTTTTTCTGCGGTGCGTAAGTCCGCTTTTGGCACAAAGCGGACTTTCGGAGCGGCCCGCCGCGATGTCCGCTTTCGGGGGTGAAGCGGACATGGGACACCGGATGGTCCCGATCATTTGAGTTGGATCAACTTTCACGCGATCGCTTGCGGACACCTCTAAACTCTTTGGGTCCCTTGATAAGCCTCTGCTTCCGAAGTTGCCGTTCGTCATCGGTTGCCGACGGATCAATAAGACGGTCTATCTCATGGGCCGCCATTTCTGATGCTTTCGCGGCTCTGTTCGCACGTGATCCCCTTTGCTGCGTGGCTTCAAGCCCCAACTCGACAAGCCGAAGAATGGCTTCGGGCCGAGTGGGTTGGTCGCTCTGTTTAGTTGCCCAGGCGTCCACACGTTCACGCAGTTCGGACGAAACCCTGATGCTGGTCAGGGCCCCGCTGGTGCGACCGCCTCCCTTCGTAGGCGTAGCCATAAGCTTCCTCTTCTTTTTTCATCTTCATGATCTATCAACCGAACAGCAATGTTCAATCCCGCGAACGGAAGTTGGCGGCAATTCGTGCACTGCTCCTGGCACAAAGCGGACTAGCGCGGTGTCGTCCTACTTGTCCGCTTTTGGGGCGAAGCGGACAGGGGGGACCGCCGCTGACGTATCGACCGCTCGCTGATGACCCAAAGCGGACATAGAGGGGTCGAAAATCCCGCAGTGCAGCAGCACTAGGCGTGCTATTCCTTTCATTCGGGAAGCACGGGAGCTAATGGGCAGTGAAACGGCGCGAATTCATCACGCTTCTAGGAGGCGCCGCTGCCGCATCCGCTCGCGGCGGGCGCGCAATCAAGCCTCCCGCTCGTGGGTTTCCTCAACAGCGCCTCGCCTGACACCTATCGTTTCAATGCGGACTCGTTTCGGGAGGGCTTGACGAAGGCAGGCTTCGTCGAGGGCAGAAATGTCCGCATCGAGGAACGCTGGGCCGGGGGGACTATGCGGCCCTACCTGCGCTTGCGGCTGAGCTTGTCGCCATGGGTGTGGTTGCCATTGCCGCCACGGGGGATGTCGCTTCTGCACGCGCCGCGCAGCGTGCGAGCAGCACGGTGCCCGTGGTCTTCACGATTGGCGGCGACCCTGTCCGCTTTGGACTAGAACCTATCTCAAAATTGCTAGGCGGAGTCGATCGGCTATAAATGTCGGATGATTCGGCTGACAAACGAGCAGTGGGAGCGCATCCGGAATCATTTTCCGGAAGAGCACATCCCCGATGGACGTCCTGGACGCAGG
>DATFQX010000077.1:0-8506 GCA_035263865.1 Xanthobacteraceae bacterium | reverse complement strand
CGTCGGCCTGCGCACGCTTGCCGGACGACTGACCGACGAGGAACATTGGAACCGCGTGCTCTCACTCGGCGAGCAGCAGCGCCTCGGCATTGCCCGCGCCATTCTGCATGCGCCGGATTACCTTTTCCTCGACGAGGCGACGGCCTCGCTCGATGAGCCGGCGGAAGCCGCGCTCTACCGTCTTCTCAATGCGCGGCTCAAGGGCGCCACTATCGTGTCGATCGGCCATCGGTCGACCCTCAGCGCGTTCCACCGGCGCGGTCTCGCGCTGGAGCGCGACGGCGAGATCCATCGCCTGCGTGAGGCCGCGTTCGAACCGGCGGCGGAGTAGTTTTCGGCGCGCACGTCCCGTGCCGTTAGCCGCAACGGATCCTAGCCCGTCAACGCAAACGGAGAGTCGATAATGAGCGCTGGCGCCCGTCTGCAGTTAGGCTTGGTCTCCTGATCCTGGGGCTCACGGCGGGCACGCTTCTGGTTGCGATTACGGGGTGGCCCAATCGCCGTGAAAACGGTGGTGTGCAGGGCGTGTCACCCCATCTTCTCGCGCGTTTCGCGCCATAGCCTTTGAGCGATCTTAAGCGGCTCTATTTTGGCGGCCTCCCACCAATTCTTCTCGTTACTACCGCGGTGCAGCTCGCGGTGGTGGACGCGGCACAGAGGCACTGTGAACTCGTCGCTGGCCTTGCGCCCAAGGGCACGCGGCTGCCCAACTGGAGGTGATGCGCATCGGAAGGACTCCGGCCACAGATAAGGCACGGTTGCGAGCACACGAAGTCCCGATGCGCTTTATCGCGTTTGCGGACAGGCTTTATGAGAGTGACCGCGGACGCGCCGGCTGATCAGTTCAGGCGGCGGCCGCCTTTTTGCGGTTGGCCTCGAGCCGAGCATCGACCAATGCCACGGTCGCGTCGATCACGGCATTGCGCAGGCCCTTCTGTGCCGCGATCAGTTGCACCAGCTTGTCCGCGCGCTCGATATTCGGCACCCCGTTGTTGAGCGCACGCGCGGCGGAGGAAGGACGCGTCAAGCTCTGCGCAGCGGCCGCGTATTTCTCGAAAGGCACGAGGTCGTCCCGATTGGCGCCGAGCTTGACGCAGAGGTCGACCACGAAGTTGTAGACGGCGCGCGACGCCTCAAGGTCGCGATGTACCGCATCCTTTATGTCGATCGCGCCATCTTTGGTGACGCAGCGGTAATTGCCGGTCAGCAGCATCGCCCATTTCGCAAGCGGCACGAAGATGGAATCGTGCACCTTGAGCTTCACCGGCAATTCGATCTTGCCGTCGCCAGTGTCGAACCGCACCGCCTCGATGTCATCCTGCAACCGGCGAAGAATGGCGGTGTGCTGGTCGGGAGCGAAACGCGCGACTTTGAAGTTGGTGGGCAGCGTGACTTGCAGCACGTTGACCTTTTCATTCGGGGGGCGGATCGCTTGTGGATCGGGGCTGCATAGTGTCAAGAGCGGCGGATCGAAGCTGTCCCAGACGGACGGATCGGTATAGGCGGATTTCAGGGTTTCGGTGTTCAGCCCCGGGATGCGCTTGAGGTAAGTCAACGGCGGCATGTTCATGATCGACATGCAAGGCACCTTTGACCTCCCAACCGCGTCCAGCAGTTGGCGCACGCCCGGCGAGCGATATTGCGGCTCCTGCATGGCGAGGCAGATGAGGTCGTAGTCGGTCGGATCGACGTCGGCGGGGCCGCCCGCGGAGACTTTGCCCGGAAGCTTCCGCGAATCAATCTCGATCGGATCCTTGCGGCCTTTGACCGGCAAACGGACGCGGAAGCCCCCGGCGTTGATCAAGTCCGCCTCTGCCGGCAGGCACACCAGCTTCACCTGATGGCCGCCGAACAACAGCTTGGAGGCGAGGAGCGAGCCGTAGGACGCCCCCATGATCAAGATGTTGTAAGTCCCCGGCATAGCAAACCTCCACTGCGTTGGCTGACAGAAGGGGAGCGTTCATCCTTCTCGCGCCGGCAATGCTATTCGGCTCGACATCGCCATGCAATCCGCCTCACCGCGGACTGGCAACCGGTGTCCAGGCTGGTTCCCCCGGGCGCAATGAGCGTGCCGCCGCGGCCGGTAAGCCGAACGAGTTCGCGATTGCACCTTGCGGGAGCGCGGGCGCAGCGATCGCGCTCGGTCGGCTCACTCTTGCATGGGAGCGAGCCGACCGGCCATAGCCTTAGATCCGTTCGCGTGCGGGATATTATGTTCCGCCGCCCATACCGCCGCCGCTCCCAAAGCCGCCGCCTGTCGGCGGCCAGGAGGGCGGGGTGTAAGAGGGCGCCGGAGCCGGCGCGGGAGCGGGCTTCGGAGCGGCCTTGGCCTTTGGCCTCGCTTTCTTCGCGGCGCTCTTTCTCGCCGCAACGCGCTTCTTCTTTTTGCGAGCCGGCGCAGCTTTTTTCCCGGACCTGCGTTTCTTGGTCTTCGACTTCGCCTTCTTTGCCTTCTTTGCCATGATCGCCTCCCGATCGTTTGCGGCTTCGCTACTGTCAGTCTGCCGGCGCGACGGCCGCTGCCCCCGCGCTGGACCCCCGCTTCCCGGCGAGCGCCTCGGGTTTGGGGCCTCCGGTCGCCCAGTCGATCAACTCGACTGTGTGGACGACCGGGATCACTGTGCCCGCAGCGATCTGCATCATGCAGCCGAGATTGCCGGCAGCGATCACGTCGGGCTTGAGCTTTTCGATATTGCCGACTTTGCGCTCGCGCAACCTCCTCGCAAGCTCAGGCTGGAGAATATTGTAGGTACCCGCCGAACCGCAGCACAGATGTCCTTCCGGTACATCTTTCACGACGAATCCCATCTTGCAAAGCAATTCTTTCGGAGCGGCTATAATTTTCTGACCGTGCTGAAGCGAGCAAGCCGAGTGGTAGGCGACAACAAGCCCGCCGGTAGCCCGCTGGGGTTGCAATTCGAGTGCGCTCAGGTACTCGATAATGTCCCTGGCAAGCCGCGAGACGCGAATTGCTTTGTCCGCATAGGCCTGGTCGGTGCGCAGCATATAGCCATAATCCTTGACCGTGGTGCCGCAGCCCGAAGCTGTGACCAAGACCGCATCGACGTCATCGATCTCGGCGGTCAAGGCATCGATCTGGCCGCGCGCGGCTGACAGTGCCTCCTGCTCGCGGCCCATATGGTGGACCAGCGAGCCGCAGCAGCCCTCGTCGGCCACGACCACCTCGATGCCATGCCGCGTGAGGACGCGGATCGCCGCCGCATTGATCGAGGGGGCAATCACCGGACTGACGCAACCGGTCAGGACGGCGACGCGCCCCCGGCGAGGACCCGCGGGCAGAAACCGGCGCTCGCCAGCCGGCATCGCCGGCAACCGGGGCGGTGCCAATCGCAACATGGCTGCGACCGGCGCGAGCCCGAGCGCCGCAAGGAGACCGGCGAATGGCTTACCCAGCCACGCCGCGCCGATCGCGCGGCGGAAGAGACGATTGTTCGGCAGCACGCGGGCAATCAGCGCTCGGAGCAAGCGATCGAGGGGAGGTCGCGCATAGGTTGTTTCAATGTGGGCGCGGGCGTGATCGACGAGGTGCATGAAATGCACCCCCGAGGGGCAAGTGGTCATGCAGGCGAGACAGGACAGGCAGCGGTCGATGTGCTTGACGACGTCGGAGGTCGCCGGGCGGTCCTTCTCCAGCATCTCCTTGATCAGGTAGATACGTCCACGTGGCGAATCGAGCTCGTCCCCGAGGAGCACGTAGGTTGGGCAGGTCGCGGTGCAAAAGCCGCAGTGGACGCAGCTGCGCAGGATACGATCCGCCTCCGCGATATTCGGGTCGGCGAGCTGCGCGAGGGTAAAGCTCGTCTGCATCAGGTCACACCCCGGCCCACATCCGGCCCGGATTGAGCACGCCCTTCGGATCAAAGCCGTCCTTGACGCGCTTCGTTAATGCGGCAACTGCGGGATCCTGCGGCGCGAAGACATCGATCGCGGCGCGCACAGAGGCCGGCGCCCGGATCAAGGTCGCGTGTCCGCCGATGGCCGTCACCGCGCGGCGGATCAGCGCCGCGCCCGCATCCTGGCCGGGCTCGAGCGTGAGCCAGATCAGCCCGCCCGCCCAGTCGTAAAAGATGTGCGCATGCGCGGCGTTTGCAATAGCTGCGGCGAACTCGGCGCCGCGGCTGGGTGCAGTCGATACGCGCCAGAGCACTCGCTCATGTTCCGGGGCAGAACGATTTGATGCCTCGACCGCAAACGGGGCGACGTCACGTATCGCAGTCCACAATCTGCGCGACACCATCTCGTCGCCGCTGCCGAGTTCACCGAAGGGTTGCATCAGCACCTCGAGCATGCGCATGCGCTCGGCGACCGAGGGTAAAAAGCCTTCAAGGCGCAGCGCCGTGACAGCGCCGCCGGCCATCTCGCCCGCCGGTACGCGGACGGCAATCTCAGCGGGTAAATGCGCGGCCCCCGAGACGTCGCATGAGGAACCCATGGCAGCCGTCATGGCTGTAATCGCCTGCGCCGGTTCGAGGCCGCGGATCAACAGGGTTTGTTCGGTCTCGGGCCGGGGCAGCACCTTGATCGTGACCTCGGTCATCGCGGCAAGTGTGCCCCAGGAGCCTGCCATCAACTTGCACAAGTCGTAGCCCGTGACGTTCTTCACGACCCGGCCGCCGGATTTGAAAGTTTCGCCGCGGCCGGATACTGCGCAAAAGCCCAAGAAATGGTCGCGCGCGGCACCCGCCTTGATCCGGCGCGGACCGGAAATATTGGTCGCCAGCGCGCCGCCGATCGTGCCGCGGCTGGCCACGCCGGCCAAGATGGCGGCGCAGTTCATTGGCTCGAAGGCGAGCTGCTGGCCCTTGGCGGCGAGGAGGGCTTCGATCTCAGCGAGCGGCGTGCCGGCTTTCGCCGATAGCACGAGCTCTTCGGGTTCGTAGAGCGTGATGCCGCTGAGAGCCGAGAGATCAAGCGTGAGATCGGTCTGCGCCGGCCGGCCGATTGCGCGCTTGGAGCCGTGGCCCACAATCTCAATCGTCTTGCCTTCGGCCAGAGCCGATTGCACCGCGGCCTCGACATCCTTGGCATCGCGCGGTTGTAGTGTATCGGGCATCGATAATCAGAATCTCGGAATATCCGCAAATGCGACCCGGCCGGCGTGAACATGCATCCGACCGAGTTCGGCGCATCGGTGCAGCGTCGGAAACACTTTACCGGGATTGAGCAGACCCTTGTCGTCGAACGCGCATTTGAGCCGCTGCTGCTGGTTGAGATCGGCCTCGGAGAACATGGCGGGCATGAGATCGCGTTTCTCGACGCCCACGCCATGCTCGCCGGTGAGCACACCCCCCACCTCGACGCAAAGCCTGAGAATATCTGCGCCAAACCTTTCAGTGCGCTCGAGCTCGCCCGGCTTGTTTGCATCATAGAGAATGAGCGGATGAAGGTTGCCGTCGCCGGCGTGGAACACATTGGCAACGGCAAGCCCATAGGTCTCGGATAATTCGCGCATGCGTTTGAGAACCTGAGGCAGCCGCGCCCGGGGGATCGTGCCGTCCATGCAGTAGTAGTCGGGGGAGATGCGACCGACTGCCGGGAAGGCCGCCTTGCGCCCGGCCCAGAACAAAAGCCGTTCCTCTTCAGAGCTTGAGGCGCGGCAAGTCACGGCGCGGCAGGACCGTGCGATCGCCTCAAGGCGCGTGATAAGATGATCGACCTCTGCGCGCGGACCGTCGACCTCGATGATCAATAGCGCGTCGACGTCGAGCGGATAGCCGGCGTGGACGAACTCCTCGGCTGCGTGAATCGCCGGGCGATCCATCATCTCCATACCGGCGGGAATGATGCCCGCGCCGATGACCTTGCCCACACACTCCCCGGCATCCTCGGACGAGGCAAAGCCGATAAGGACCGCGCGCGCGCCATCCGGCTTCTTGAGGATGCGAACGGTGATCTCGGTAACGACGCCGAGCAGACCCTCCGAACCGGTGACAATGCCAAGAAGATCATACCCGTCGGCGTCGAGGTGCTTGCCGCCCAGGCGCACGACTTCGCCTGTCATCAGCACCAGCTCACACCCGAGCAGGTTATTGGTCGTCATCCCGTATTTGAGGCAGTGCACGCCGCCGGAATTCTCCGCCACATTGCCACCGATAGTGCAGGCGATTTGCGAGGATGGATCGGGCGCATAGTAAAAGCCGGCGTGTTCGACTGCTTGCGTGACGGCAAGATTGGTCACGCCCGGTTCGACGATGGCGAGCCGGTTGGCGAAATCGATTTCACGGATGCGGTTGAACTTGGCCATGCCGAGAAGCACGCCATCGGAAAGGGGCAGCGCGCCGCCGGAAAGCGAGGTGCCGGCCCCGCGAGGCACGACTTTGATCCCCTCGGCGTGACAAAACGCAAGGATCCGGCTTACCTGCTGGGTGGTCTCGGGCAAGACGACCACCATGGGCAGCTGACGATAGGCGGTCAGTCCGTCGGTTTCATAGGGCCGCATCTCCGGTTCGGCCGCGATCACCCCCTCGCCAGGCACGATGGCGCGCAGCGCCGCCACGATGCGCTCGCGACGGGCGAGCACGGATTGGTCCGGCCGGGGCATCGCGACCGACACGCAGGCCCTCCTTCCTGGCACGCGCGGGGGGTCGATCACGACCCCTCGTTACCCCGCGTTTATAGCAACGCCGCCTCAAGTCGCGCTGTTCCGCGGAAGCCGACGCGCGTCTCGAACCCATTGTCCCTTTGGGCCGTTGACACTGCAAGCCATTGCCGTCATTCGAGCAGCGTGGGGTTTGCGATCGCAAGTCGGCTCGAGCCGACTTGCGGCATTTATGAGGGTCGATTTTTCGAGGCGGCGCCGCGCCGAGCGTGGCGCCAATTCAAGCTGATCTGGCTCAAGAGGAGAAAACGATGAAGAGTTGGGTGATTGCCGGCATTGCTCTCGCTGCTTCGAGCGGGACCAGTTTCGCGCAGGATGTCGCCGCCGGTGAGCAGGTGTTCCGGCGTTTCTGCTCTCCCTGCCACGACGTTGGACCCGACGCCAAAACCAAGCTCGGACCTCCGCTCAATGGGCTTGAGGGCCGCAAGGCCGGCACGTTCGAGGGCTTCAATTACTCAGAGGCCAATAAATCCTCCGGCATCGTGTGGAGCACAGAGAGCTTCGACAAATATATCCGCGCGCCGATGCAAGAAATGCCGGGCACCCGCATGGCCTTCGTTGGCGTCAAGAATGACAAGGACATCACCGATTTATGGGCCTATCTCAAGCAATTCGGGCCTGATGGGGCCAAGAAGTAGCCAACAGCGGGCACTCCACGCTGGAGGCAATGCGCTCATTCATCAAGCAAGAAGCCGGTCGATAGACTTCATCCGCGTTGCAACGGCGCCGAGCCGGCTTAGACTTGCGTCAAATTTGGCGCAAGTCTGCGCGTCGCTGCCGCAGGCCGGCGTGCGCCGTCGGGAGGGCGAACCATGCTCAAAGACGTCGTTGTCAATCTTTCCGGTCGCGCGCCGCGCGACTTCGCGGCCGAGTATGCGATCTCGATCGCTGCGACATTCGGTGCGCATATTACCGGCATCTCGTTCGTCTATGAGCCGGTCATTCCCGACGGCACGCTCGGTGGCGTTCGCGTCGATTTAATCGAGCTTCAGCGCGCCGAAAACAGCAAGGCCGCCAACGAAGCGATCAGCCGCTTCGATGCGGCGGTGAAAAAGGCGGGAATTTCCGCGGAAACGCGGATTCTCGATGCGACCTTCGGTGGTGCGGCCACCCGCTTCGCCCAGATCGGCCACCGCTTTGACCTCGCGGTCGTCGGTCAGGCGCAGCGCGAGGGCGGAGCATCCGACGAACTCATCATCGAAGGAGCGCTCTTCGAGTCCGGACGCCCCCTCGTCGTGGTACCCTATATCCAAAAGCGCGGACTAGCCCTCGAGCGCGTGCTCGCGTGCTGGGACGGTAGCCGCGCGGCTGCGCGGGCCATCGGCGACGCCATGCCTTTTCTCGAGCGCGCCAAGGCGGTCGACATCGTGATCGTCGCCGAAGAACGCAAGAGCGAGGAGATGACCGGCGCAAATATGAGCGCGCATCTCGCGCGGCACGGCGTCCCGGCCAGCATCAAACGCATGGCGAAGGGTGACATTGGGATCGAAGATGTCCTGCTGTCCTACGCGGCCGATAGTGGGGCGGATCTCATGGTGATGGGCGGCTACGGACATTCCCGTCTACGTGAGTTCATTCTCGGCGGCGTGACCCGGGGGATTCTTGCCTCCATGACGGTGCCAGTGCTGATGTCGCACTGAGCGCCGGGCAACCTTTTGAGTTTACATTCGTTTCCGCGCGAGGAACTTCGCTTTCCGAGCCGCGTTATCTGCCCGCTTTCCTCGCTGCTTTTTTGTTCCTTCGCGCGTGTCAACCGTTGCTGGATCTGCTCGGTGGTTGGCTCAATGGATTACGCCCTCGCAACAAGGCCCCAGACGCCAGGCCTACGAATGGCCGGTGCATTCACGTTCGGAATCGAAGAGGAGTATTTCCTAGTCGACGCCGAGA
>DATFQX010000076.1:0-2353 GCA_035263865.1 Xanthobacteraceae bacterium | reverse complement strand
GCCGCGCGGAGTCAGGATGCGCGTACCTTTGAGTAGGCAGTGACCGTGACCGCCACCACCGCCACCACCCCATCCTCCTCCTCCATGTCTCGCTTTCGAGCTCGACGGCAACGCTACGGATGCGAGCGTTGCGACCGCAGCCACCTTGGCAGCGAACTTGGCGGACGCACCTACGAAGTGACGGCGCGCGGGGCTAGGCGGGCGTTGGTTATTAGCCCGTCCTATTCGTGAGAGTGGGGTTTTCTGGCCCGATTGATGCGGCCGCACATTTCCTCTGGCGAGGCGCACAGGATTGCCTTCGGTTTTTCACCGCCTAACGACCTGTACTTTGCAACACGCTTGAGGGATGGGTTGGGCGAAGGGGGGCGGCCGCCCCGCCGGTCAAGGACCGAGCGGCAGCAGCGCGCCTGGCAAGCAGCGGATCAGGTCGGCTTCGGGACACGCCACGGCGAACGCAAGGCGAATGCGGCTCGTGGTCTCGACGACACGGGCTGCGATTTTCAAGAGACGAAGACGCAGGGTCGCGAACTCGGCAGTGGCCAATTCTCGGACTTTGGGAATGGCGTCGCGCACGGTCAGCATCAACCAATAAGCGGCGGTGTGGAGAACGAGGCGGACTTGATTGGCGAGCGCCGAACGGCAACTGGTGCGATCGGAGGCAAGCTGCGTCTTATGCAGCTTGATCAGATTTTCGGCTTGGCCGCGCGCGCAATACAGGCTGTCGTAGATCCACTCGGCCGAGCCGACATCGAGGCTGGTGACGACGAAGCGGATGTCGAGACCAAGCATTGTCGCCTCAATACGGGCGACGGTGCGTCGTTCGTGATCCCAGGACTTTGCCTTGTGGCGCGTCTCGGTATAGCCGCGCAGAACAGCCAGGTTCTCGAGGGCGCGTCGCGTGCGGATATCGTCGGCAACCTCGTCGACTTTTTTGGCGAGAGGCTTGGTACCGGACAGACCGAAGATGTAGTCGATGCCGTTGTTCTCGCACCACGTCATCGCCTCCGGCCGAGCATAGTGCCCGTCGCCACGGAACGTAATTCGCGTCTTGTGCCATCGCGTGCGGATGTGCCGTACCAGGCGTCGAAGATGGGCACGCACCTCGACGCCGCCCGGCGTCTTGCCGGGCCGCAGCACGACCGCCACGGGCCGGCTCTTCTCCGTGTCATAGACGTGGATCGGCAGGAAGCAGCGTTCGTCATAATGAGCGTTGAACAGAGAGAGCTGCTGATGGCCATGGACGACATCGCAGGTGTCGTCAATGTCGAGCGTGACCGATGCGGGCTCGCCCGGATAGCTATCCATCCATGCGTCGACCAAGGTGTAGGTCAGGCGGATCACGTCGCGCAGTCGCGGCGAATTCTCCAGCCGCGACAGCGTCGGTTGGGAACACAAATCCCGGCCCGTATCCGGCAGGCGACCGCAGGCGAGCTTGAACGCTGGATCGGACCGCAGATGATCGAGGTCGTCGGCGTCCTCGTAGCCGCAGCAGATCGCGAACATGCGAGCGCGGAACATATCGACAAGGCTGTGCACGACCCGCGTCGGGTCGCGCCGATCCGGGAACACCCGGGCCAAATTGTCGGCCAAGCCGAGACGCCGCTCGGCCATCGCCAGAAGCATCACGCCCCCGTTCGAGGTCAGGCGACCGCCATCGAAGGCAGCTGTGACTTTCTTGGCCTGAACGGCTGGAAACGAGAATGGCAGAATCGTATCATTGGTCATGCGGGCGTGGCGTTCGCGGTTCAAGGTGATGGGGTTGGCTTCGCAACCGAATCCTACGCCGCATCAGCGCTTTACACCACGCTCGCCAGCCTCTCATGCGCCCTCTCGCGAATAAGGCGGGTTAGCTTCTCCTATGAGCTTTACACAAAGCCTGAAGAATCAATCCCTTCCGAACTATTTCTTTCGCTCGCTATTGAACTGATTTGCTACGGGCCACTAGCTATCTGCTAGCTAGAGCAGAGCCCGCGATGAATAGCAAACGCAAGAAAATCACGAACCGCGATATTGAAGCGCTGGCAGGTGGTGATTTGATCTGGGATTCCGCCGTCCCCGGCTTTGGCGCCCGGCGACAAAAGAGCAAGGCAGTCTCCTACGTGCTTCTGTATCGCACGCAGGAAGGCCGCCAGCGTTTCTACACAATCGGAAGGCATGGCGCTCCATGGAAGCCTGATACGGCCCGCAATGAGGCTAGGAGACTGCTAGGCGAGGTTGTCAGAGGCGTTGACCCATGCGCCAACAAGCAATCGAAGCGCAAGGCAGCCACCGTCGGCGAGCTTTGCGATGCTTACCTTTCGGACGCGCAGGCTGGGAGGGTTCTGACACGGCAAAAGGCTACGAAGAAACCCAG
>DATFQX010000075.1:0-3300 GCA_035263865.1 Xanthobacteraceae bacterium | reverse complement strand
ATGCGACGACCGGACGTTAGAAGTGTGCGGTGAAGCTGCAAGCCGTTGATGCCGGGCATTTGCACATCTGCGATTAAGCAGGAGGTGTTGGAAACGCAGTCGGAGTTCAAGAACTCGCTGGCTGATGTAAATGTGCGAGCGTTAAACCCAAAGGTTTCGACGAGATCCTTCGTTGCCTCGCAGACCATGACATCGTCATCTACAATCGCTATGAGAGGGGCGTCGGCCATTCCGTGTACCACCATTCTCGCGCAAAGATGGTCATCGGGACGAGCTCAAGTCCATGATCAAGGCCGAGTTTTGATCAACAAATAGGCTGGCGACCTAGCGAATCGTTTACTCCTACCAGCCGGCTTTGCTCCTTCCGCTTTGGCGGCGGTGCCTTGGCCTGCCGTTAAGATTTGATTTTGTCGGCGATCCGGATCAAGTCGGCCAGCGAACTGGCGTGCATCTTTCGCATGATCTGACCGCGATGCAACCGCACCGTTACCTCGCTGATCCCGGCTTCAGCTGCGATCTGCTTATTGACGCGACCGGACACGAGCAGTGCCATGACTTCTCCCTCGCGTGCGGTCAGCGAGTCGTGGCGGTTCCGAAGATCGGCGACTTTTCGTTCGTCCTCCAGCCGGGCGCGATCGTGGCGCAGCGCCGCCTGTATCGCATCGAGGAGGTCCTGGTCACGCAGAGGTTTGGTCAGGAATTCGACAGCGCCAGCCTTCATTGCCCGCACTGACATCGGGATGTCGCCGTGACCGGTAATGAAGATGACCGGGATGGGAATATTTTCTCGTGCAAGCTGTTGCTGGAAATCGAGCCCACTCAGGCCGGGAAGCCTGACGTCGACGACAATGCAGCACGGACCCTGTGGGCGCTTGCTAGCCAGGAATTCCGAGGCGGTAGCGAACAGCGCGGCCTGCAGGTCGACGGTTTCGAGCAGGCCTTGCAGCGCATTGCGAATGTCTGGGTCGTCATCGATGACGACGACGAGGGCTTGGGCCTCGCTCATAGCACACTGTCTTCTGTTGGCAGCATGAATTGCACCAAGGCACCATAAGACGGCGCCGGGGAAGCCCACAGCCGACCTCCGTGACCATCGATGATCGAGCGGCAGATCGACAAGCCCATGCCCACTCCACCGGCCTTTGTCGTGAAAAAGGGATCGAAGATACGCTCGGCGATTGTCGGATCCAGTCCCGTCCCGGAGTCCGCCACCCTGATGAGGACGCTGCTTGGGGGTTCGCGCTGTGAGCTGATGCGCAGAAGCCGAGTGCGGTCGGCGACGAGGCTCATGGCTTCCGCTGCATTCATGATTAGGTTGAGGACCACCTGCTGCAACTGAACCCGGTCAGCCACTATGGAAATGGGCGGTTCAGCCAAATCGGTAGCGACAACTATTTGCCGCGCGCGTAGCTCGGTCTCTATGAGAGCGAGGGTCTCGCAGATCAGATCGTTCACAACGACGCTGATCTTCTCCGAAGGAGTTTTATTTATCAGTCCGCGAATGCGGTCCATCACCTCGCTTGCGCGTTGGGCGGCCGCGATCATTCTCTGAGCGGCCTTGCGGGCTCTGGCGAGATCGAGCGTGTCTTCCGAGAGCCAGTGCTGACAGGTCGTCCCATTGGTTACGGCCGCACTCAAGGGCTGTCTTAACTCGTGTGCGATCGAGGCGGCTAATTCCCCCATCGTTGTCAGTCGCGAAACGCGCGCCAGCTCGAGCTCCGACTCGCGCAGCGCTTCCTCAGCCTGTTTTCGCTTTGTGATGTCGACGACGATGGCCGGATAGAATGCAGGGATTGGACCGGCTTCAGGGATGTGGAATGTGCTGACCATCGTCCAGACTACGCTACCGTCCTTGCGTCGAAACCGCTTCTCTTTCTCCACCGCTTGCCGCACTCCGGATTGCAGTTCCGTGAGCATGCGCTCGCTCGTCGGGCGATCGTCCTCATCGGTGATGTCGAGCGGACTGAGATGGATGAGCTCCCGCTCGGAATAGCCGACCATTTGTTGAAAGGCGGGGTTGGCGGACATGTAACGGTGCTCGGCGTCGCGGAGCACAATCCCAACCGGAAATTTCTCGAACATAGTGCGCCAGCGGATCTCGCTCGCGCGCACCGCCTCGTCCGCTTTCTTGCGATCGGTCAAGTCGAACACGAAGGCGGCGCCCTCATCAGACATTCCCTCGAACGTCGCGGCACCGACCAGCACCGGGACGCGGCTGCCGTCTTTCCGGAAGTACTCTTTCTCATGCGGTTGGGCGGTTCCGGTCGCCTCCAGCTCCGCCACACGTCGGTCGTCGGCGGCACGCCACTCGGCAGGCGTCAATTCCCTCCATCGCAGTCGACCCGAGCTGAGATCGTCGCGGCCGTATCCCACGATGCGGAGAAAAGCTTCGTTCGCGTCTACAATCCTACCATCGAGATGCCAGATGAAGATCCCCATAATGTTGGCGTCGATTAAGCAACGGACTTTCGCTTCCAGCCCACTGGCCATTGCACGCACCGCTGCTTCGGCCTTTTCACGCGCGGCGATTTGCGATTTGAGGTCCGCAATAGACTCCACGGTTTGGTACGCCAGGGACGCAAATTGCCCTAGCGTATTCATGAGCCGCTCATCTTCGGCGTCAAACTTGCGACGATCGCTGTGCATGATCGCCCAAATCGTCCCGACTGCTTTGCCCCCAACGTAAAACGGAACCAGTAGGCATTCTTCTACCAACGGTATTATCGGTACGAAATAAGGGTAACGCCGCTCGAAGTGTTGGAACAGCAAGGTGCGGTTCTGATCGAGCACATCTCCGCAGGGACCGAAACCGCGCGGCGTCCCGCCACCGATGTGCGGGCCCCACATGCCGGCGATGGCCGGCCAATAGAACCTTTTCCCGCCATCATCCTTCGTTAGCAGACTGAGGCCTGATGAGTCGCATTGTGTGACCTCCAGAATTGTCTCGGCCAATGTCTGGAGGATATTAGACTGCGGCTCCGCCAACGCGCTTGCCAGCGCGACCAGTGCGCGGTTCTCTTTTTCGTAATCAGGCGGACGCCATGCGCGACGACGCAACTCGTCCGTACAGAGGACCGAATCCAGAGACGCTATGCCATCGGGAATTGAAGCCTCCACCGGAAAGTCATCTTTCCATTCGGCAGGATCGGTCATGTTTTCGCCTCCATGAGGAACGTTTAACACCCAGGCCAGCCGCTTCGGTCGCCGACGGCAAATGGGCGGGTTCCTCGATTTTTTGACATCAACCAGCGGACAGGATTCGACCGTACTGGCTTCATTGCGCAATCCTTGCTGAGGGCA
>DATFQX010000074.1:0-2208 GCA_035263865.1 Xanthobacteraceae bacterium | reverse complement strand
CGGCGGCGACACCTGGTTCTTCCTGACCGCCAACTACGCCTTCGGTCACGCGCTCGAGCGGGACACCGCGGCGGTCGTGGTCAAGAACGGCGGCAAGGTGCTGGGCCATGTCCGCCATCCGTTCCCGGCCACCGACTTCTCGTCGTTCCTGCTGCAGGCGCAGGCGTCGAAGGCCAAGATCATCGGGCTCGCCAATGCCGGTGCCGACACAATCAACTCGATCAAGCAGGCGTCCGAATTCGGCATCGTGCGCGGCGGTCAGAACCTCGCCGCACTGCTTGCCTTTATCACCGACGTGCACGCGCTCGGGCTGCAGACCTCCCAGGGGCTGATCATGACGGAGGCCTGGTACTGGGACCTCAACGACGCGAACCGTGAGTTCGCGAAGAAATTTGCGCCCCAGTTCAAGGGTGTTTACCCGACCATGGTGCACGCCGGCGTCTATTCGGCGGTCACGCACTATCTCAAGGCGGTCGAGGCGCTCAAGAGCGATGCCGACGGCAAGGCGGTGGTCGCGAAGATGAAGGAGATGCCGACCGACGACAAGCTCTTCGGTAAGGGCACGGTGCGCGCCGACGGCCGCAAGATCCACCCGATGTATCTGGTCGAGGTGAAGAAGCCGGCGGAATCGAAGGGCCGGTGGGACTACTTCAAGGTCCGCGCCACCATCCCGGCCGATCAGGCGTTCCGGCCGCTGTCGGAAGGCGGCTGCCCGCTCGTGAACAGCTAAAACGCTTCGTGACAAGCGTCACAGATGCCGGACCAGACGAGCAAGAAAGCAGAAGTGAAAATGTACTCGGACTTCAAGAGTCCGTACGCCTATTTGGCGTTCGATCCCGGCATGGCGCTTGGGCAGCATTTCGACGTGCGAGTAAGATGGATTCCGTTCCAGCTGCGTGTCAAAGGCAAGGGCGAGCGCAGCGTCTATTCCGAGTACAAGGTCAAATACTCCTACATGGACGCTCGGCGCTGGGCGAAACCACGCGGTCTTTGGATCCGCGGCCCGCTGAAAGTTTACGACACGACCCCCGCGGCGATCGGCGGATTATTCGCCGAGACCCAGGGGCGATTGCTCGACTTTGGCCGCATAGCCTTCAAGAAATTCTTTCTTCGCGAGTTCGAAGCCGATCAGCCGGAAGCCGTGGCTCGGCTGATTGCAGAACTTGGACTATCCGATCGGCATTATCTCGAATATCTGGCCGGGGAAGGCCGCGAGGCTTACGACCGCTGTCAGGCAGAGGCCGCCGCGGATCACGTGTTCGGCGTGCCTTTCTTCCTGTTCGCGGGCGAGCCGTTCTGGGGGTACGACCGGCTTGTGCTGCTCGAACAGCGGCTGGCGGAGGCTGGCCTCACGATTGGCGACAAGGTTACGGCAGTCTGAGCAGCATTAGGACGCCGCAAGCCACCGGCGCGTAGGCGGCCGCTCCGAACATGATTTTCTTTTCGGATCAACGCAGCGAGAAAGCCATGCGCGCCAAAATGCCGATGTTGACGGGCTATCGCGTGCTCGACATCACGCAGTTCGTCGCAGGCCCGACCTGCACGCGGATATTGGCCGAGCTGGGCGCCGAGGTCATCAAGGTGGAGTTGGCGCCATATGGCGACCGCGGCCGCGCCTCCGGCGACAAACCGCGCGATGCCAAATTCAAGACGTCCTCGCAAAGCACCTATTTTTTCCAGCACAATCACTCGAAAAAGAGCCTGGCCGTCGATATCAAGCAGTCACGCGGCCGTGAGCTCATCCGGGCGATCGTACCGAAGATCGATGTGCTGGTTGAGAACTTCACTCCCGGCGTCATGGCGCGAGCGGGTCTCGGCTATGACGAATTGAGCGCCATTCATCCGGGCCTCATCATGTGCTCGATTTCCTTAGCCGGGCAAAGCGGGCCGCTCAGCCGAAAGCCCGGCTTCGACTACATGGGCGCGGCCTTTGCGGGCATCACGTCGCTGATCGGCGAACCCGATCGCGGTCCGGCACAATTCGCAACCGCAATCGGAGACCATGCAACAGGGGTGACGGCGGCAATGTCCATCGGCTTCGCCTTGCTCCATCGCGAGCGTACCGGCGAGGGACAATACATCGAGTGCTCGCTCGTCGATACCTACTTCAACATGCACGAAGTGAACGTTCCGAAATCGTCGTTGCGTGGATCATCGTTCGCTCCAAAGCGCGCGGGCTCTATCCATCCGGACGGCGGGCCGACTGGA
>DATFQX010000073.1:0-5741 GCA_035263865.1 Xanthobacteraceae bacterium | reverse complement strand
CCATTTGCGATACGCTCGACTGCCCGCTACCGCCGCTCGTCGTGGGGGAAGCGGAAGGACGATGAACGACATGTTTGCAAGTTGCGCCCGATCCGAGCCGCTATTCGTCACATCGTGCGCAATGATGAGATGTGCCCGGTTCGTGCACGCAGCTGATTACGTCGACCGCATTCTCAAGGGTAAGAATCCGGCCGACCTTCCCGTGAAGGGGCCCACCAAATACGAGCTGGTAATCAATCTGAAAAGTTCGAAGGCACTTCGTCTTCCGACGCTGCTCGCCCGCCCTGACGAGGTGATCGAATGAAGCGGCGCGAGTTCATCACGCTGCTCGGCGGCGCGGCAGCCACGTGGCCGCTCGCGGCGCACGCGCAGCAGTCGGCGATGCCGGTGATCGGGTTCCTCAATAGCGCGTCAGCCGGCCCGTATCGGCAATTGGTCGACGCGTTCCGCCGCGGCCTTAACGAAACCGGCTTCGTCGAGGGTCGAAATGTGATGATCGACTACCGCTGGGCGGAGGGGCAGTACGACCGTCTGCCGGGGTTCGCAGCCGATCTCGTTCGTCGCAACGTAGCGGTGATCGTGGCGACGGGCGGTCCGCCCGCGGCCCTAGCTGCCAAGGCGGCGGCCACAACGACGCCCATCGTCTTCATCACCGCGAGCGATCCTGTGAAGCTTGGCCTCGTCGCCAGCCTCAACCGGCCGGGCGGCAATGCCACTGGTGCGGGCCTGTTCGCCGTTGCGGTGGAGCCCAAGAAGCTCGAACTTGTGCATGCGGTTGCGCCCCAGGCGGCGGTGATCGGCGTGCTTGCCAATCCAGGCAATCCGAATGCCGAGACCATCACAACGGGCCTGCAGGCGGCCGCACGGACGCTCGGGTTGCAGCTCCAAGTTGTGAATGCCTCCACCGAAAACGACTTCGGCGCCGCCTTCGCAACTCTCCTCGGGCAGGGCGCCGGCGCGCTCGTGGTTGCCGCCGATCCATTCTTCAATGCGCGACGCTCACAGCTGGTCGCGCTGGCGGCGCGCCACGCCATTCCCGCGATCTACGAGTGGCGCGAGTTCGCCGCGGCCGGCGGGCTGATGAGCTACGGCACGATCATTTCGGACGCGTATCGTCAGGTCGGCGTGTACGCCGGTCTCATCCTCAAAGGGGAGAAGCCAGCCAATCTGCCGGTCATGCAGCCGACCAAATTCGAGTTCGTGATCAATCTCGGGACGGCGAAGGCGCTCGGTCTGGAAATTCCTGACAAGCTCCTCGCGCTCGCCGACGAGGTGATCGAGTGAAGCGCCGCGCGTTCATCACGCTGCTCGGCAGCGCTGCGGCGGCGTGGCCGCTCGCGGCACACGGGCTGGAAGAGCCGAAGAGCCCGCTCGCGCACGCGGTCATCAAACGATGAGGCTCGCATGAGCGGGATTCTCCCCGATCCAGCCCCTGGGGCTTAAACTTGCCACGCGAAAAATACGCCATGGGCACCGCCTTTAGGGAGGCATCAATGCGATATGCACCTTTAATGGGCCTGTTCTGCGCCGGGCTATTTCTCAATGGCGTCGCGGATGCACAAAGCCTCGGCGGCGGCGTACGCATCGGGATTCTCAACGACCAATCTGGCCCTTACGCGGATTTCGGAGGCAAGACCTCGGCCGATGCCGCGCGCATGGCGGTCGAGGATGTGGGCGGTAAGGTCCTCGGAAAATCGATCGAGATCATCATTGGCGATCATCAGAACAAACCGGATGTGGGCTCGGCGATCGCCCGGCGTTGGTTTGACGTCGACGGAGTGAATGCGGTTGCCGAGTTGACGAACTCAGCTGTTGCGCTGGCAGTCCAGCAAATCGCCAAGGAGAATGGGAAGATCACGTTGTTCACCGGGCCGGCGACAACGCGGCTCACCAATGAGGATTGCTCGCCGACAGGCTTCCATTGGGCGTTCGACACGTATTCGCAAGCCGTCGCACAGCCCGTGCCGTCGTCGCCGAGGGCGGCAAGACCTGGTTCCTGCTGGTTGCCGACTACGCCTTCGGTCATCAGATGGCCAACGATCTCAGCAAGGTCGTCAAGAGCAGTGGCGGCACCGTGGTCGGCCAAGTCCGGCATCCGCTCAACACGAGCGACTTCTCATCATTTCTGTTACAGGCGCAGAGCTCGAAAGCTCAAATCATCGGCCTGGCGAGTGCCGGCGCCGATACCATCAACTCGGTGAAGCAGGCGGCCGAGTATCGGATCGCCGCGGGCGGTCAGAAACTGGCTGGTCTCGTGGTTGTAATCAGCGATATCGATGCGCTGGGGCTGACAACGGCCAACGGGCTCATATTCACGACGGCTTTCTATTGGGATCGGGACGATGCTTCTCGGGTCTGGTCGAAACGCTTCTTCGAGCGGACCGGTCGGATGCCCGGAATGGTTCAGGCCGGAAGCTATTCAGCGGTGCTGCACTATCTCAAAGCCATGGAGGCGGCGGGGACGCTCGACGGCAAGGCTGTCGCAGACAAGATGCGGGAATTGCCGGTCGATGATTTCTTCGCTAAAGGGCGAGTGCGCGAGGACGGCCGCATGATACACGACATGTATCTGGTCGAGGTTAAGAAGCCGAGCGAATCCAAGGCAAAATGGGACTACTACAAGGTTCTGCGTCCCATTCCGGCCGAAGAGGCGGCCCAGCCGCTGGGCGAAAGCAAGTGCTCGCTCGTCAAGAAATAATAGTTTTCGTCGGCGTCGCAAAGGAACCTTTGGTAAGGCTCGGGAGCTTAACGATGCAGGCGAATGAAATGGAGGAAATGGAAGCGGCATGCCACTGCGGTACCGTGCGCTTCCGAGTGAAATTGACCGACGGATTCAAGAGCGCCCGCCGCTGCACCTGTTCGTATTGCCGGATGCGCGGCGCAGTGGCAGTGTCGGCCGATGTCGGCGGCATTACGTTCGACGCCGGCGAAGAGGCGCTGACCGTTTACCGGTTCAATACCGGCGTGGCGCAGCACTACTTCTGCTCGCGGTGCGGCATCTACACGCACCATCGCCGCCGCTCCAACCCGAACCAGTACGGGGTCAACGTCGCGTGCCTAAAAGGCGTGAGCCCTTTTGATTTTGCCGACGTGCCGGTGATGGATGGCGTCAACCATCCTGCGGACCACGGCCGCGGCTCTGAAATCGTCGGGCACCTGCGCTTCATTCGCACCGAAGACCGTTCCGCCGCGGGCGGAGTTCGGCCGAACTCTTACGGGTGACGCAAAGCGGGGTTGGCGCGGGTTCGCGAAGCCGAAATCTTGTCCTCCCCCGCGCCGACGAGGTGATCGAATGAAGGAAGGCGCCAGGCAAAGCTGGCGCGATTAGTCGGTGAAAGTCCGACCCAGGTAAGGCCGTAGCGGGCCGCCTGGAAGCGAGTGTTGCGTGAGGCGGCGACAACGCCGAACACGAAGCGTATACAGCGGGTGCGTGGCGAAGGGGACGTCAGCCGGCAGTTGCCGAGCGACGCGAATCATGAGGATGCGCTCTAGCGCGAGGTGGATTCTGTCTCTGTTGTGGCCGCCGCGGCCTTGGATGCTATCGTCGCGACGGCTTGCTGAGCCTTTTCTATGGCCCGGGTTACATCGGCCATCAGCTGTTTCAGATCGTTCTCGGCGGCTTGAAGCTTTGTCGCCTGTGCGTTCATTTTCATCTCCCCATTCGCCGCCCCTCCTCAGGGGAAAGGGCTGGCCCGCAGTATTCAGGGCCAAAGTGAATAGTCTCTAAAGTCTTTGCGGGGAGAGCCGTTCTCGCAAAGGATCATCCGGGCGGCACGGAGCAGCGATCCTCTGTTGTTGCTTTATGCGCGACTGAGAACAGCCGCTGATATCGGCCTCAATCACAGACTGGGCGATGGAAACGTGGTATCATCCCTCTATTGCATGAATGACCCCCAACCGGAGGATCACATGGCAAGCTACATCGGACGCCGAAAATTTTTAGCCACGCTCGGTGGCGCAGCGGCCGCGTGGCCGTTCGCGTCCGCGCGAAAGTATGACAGGACCTAGTGGAGAATTGAATCGACAGGATGACACCGGAAGAACTTCAGCTCACTCTTAAGTTACAGAGTATCTTTATGCCGTTCGCCTTGCGCCGACGCGATGCAGTCGCGCAACGAAATGGACGTTTTGTGCATTACACCACTGCCGAAAGCGGCCTCAACATAATCAGTTCAAAAACGCTCTGGATGCGAAACACAACCTGTATGTCGGATTATAGTGAGGTGCAGCACGGCGGTCGGATTCTACAACGTTTTTTTCCGATCAGACGAACAGGACGGCGTACTTTCAGGCACTCGATGGATGTGCTGACGGGCTCGCTTTGGAGACGTTGAAGCTTTTCGACGGGTGATGGAACGATATTCAACTTCAGAGCTATATTGCGTCCATCTCGGAACACGATGAAACCGAAGACTTACATGGCCGTCTGTCCATGTGGCGCGCGTTCTCCCGCTCATCCAATGCACGCGTAGCTCTCGTCTTGAAGTTACCTCTAACCGAGGGCGCGGCCGAATCTCTCCACCTCCTTCTTAGCCCCGTCGCCTATTTTTCGGACGAGCAGGTCTATGCGGAATTGCATGCGGTAATCCACAACATCAAAGCCAATCGCGACTTCCTGCGGAGCGTTGAGCGAGGTCGAGTAGTGGGAACGGCCTTCTACATGCTTGTCCTCGCGGCGCTGTGCCTGAAACACGAGGGGTTTACTGGCCTGCGCCGCGGCGACGCCGTGCGGTTTGGGCGCCAACACGTCAGGGATGGCGTGGGAACGATCAAAATCGAAAAGAGCGGGTTCACCCTCGCCGTGACGCTGCCGATCCTGCCGGTGTTAGCGCGGACTTTAAAGGCCGGACCGTGTGGCGATCTCACCTTCATTGCTGGCGAACGGGGCCAACCGCTCGCCAAGGAATCCTTCGGCAACCTATTCAAGGCCGCCTGTCGCGCTGCTGGCGTGCCAGGCTCAGCCCACGGCGTGCGCAAAATCGCTGCGACCCGGGCGGCGAACCACGGAGCCACCGTCGCGCAACTTGAAGCCATCTTCGGATGGTCCGGCGGCACCATGGCGTCGCTCTACACTCGATCGGCTGACCGCCAACGTCTGGCTCTCGAGGCTATGCACAAACTTGCGAACGACAAGCGAACATCTATTCCCGCACCTCATGGAAAGGTGCGCGCGCAAAAGGAAAAATCCAAATGAAATCAGCACCGAAAAATCCCAATGGTGGGCCCGGGAGGAGAGGCACAAGCCAATCTCGTCAATGGCTTGCGTGTCAAACAGTTGCAAAAGGCCCCTTTGAACGCAAACGGGTTTCTCAGCAGGTGTCAAAATTGGAGCGTTTGTCAGGAGACTGTCGCCTATCTTGTTCAAGGGGATGCCCTTATGACTGGCCCCCACGACCTCTCCGACGGCCCAGAGCTGGCCGTGACTGAGACACCAGGCGCATCGAGCTGTGGGCCATGTTCAAGCGCTCGCCCGAGCGGGAATGGCGCGCATACGTCGAGCGGGTTGTGATGAAGCTGGGGTGAACCTGCACCGCCCGGTCGCGCCCGTCGACATCAGCCGGTGAGCAGCCGCATTTCGCGATGGAGAAAGCAGCCGCTTGGACGCCGTCTGTGACGCGGTAGTGACGCGGTGACGCGGCCGTGGCGGAACTGGTAGACGCGCTTGGCTTAGGACCAAGTGGGGTAACCCGTGGAGGTTCAAATCCTTTCGGCCGCACCAGCGGCGGCACCGCAAGCGCGAC
>DATFQX010000072.1:0-40082 GCA_035263865.1 Xanthobacteraceae bacterium | reverse complement strand
AAATTTCAGGCCGCTCATTCTCCGAAGAGGCGGCCGCCGAAAAGTACATGGCGCAGGTCCAGCACAACATGTGTGTCACCCATTTGCGGACCTCGGTGCTCTCCATCATTACCGGCGGCGGCAAGTGGGTCGAGGTCGCCATACCGATGGACCCACTCTATCTCACCGTTCTGGTGTCGGCGGAAAAGAAGTTCTGGCGCTGCGTGCAGTCTGGCGAAGTCCCGCACCTCATCATGGTGGAACCGCCAAAGCCGCGCATCGAGGCAGTCCGCATGGTTGATATGAGCTCGTCAAACTCGTGGGCCGAGTTCGCGGCCCTCTTCCGCAACACCCGGGAAGCCTTTCTCGAGCACGAGCGGGCGAAGTGCGAGCTCAAGGCGTTGATGCCGGAGGATGCCAAGGAGGCGATCGGGCACGGGGTGCGGGCCAAGCGCTCGAAAGCGGGGGCGGTGAGCTTTGACGTCCTAACGACGGAGGCCGGCCATGCACCGGTCCAGTGACTCGGTGGCGGCGCTCGCCTCGGCCTTGGCCAAGGCGCAAGCCGAACTCGTCAACCCGGAAAAATCATTGACGGCAACGATCCGGAGCGGTCGGCCAGGAGAGGGCGAACGCAGCTTCCGCTACGCCCCCTTGTCCAGCGGCCTCGACATCGTGCGCAAGACGCTCGGGCAGCGCGACATCGCCACGGTTCAGACTACCGCGATCGATAAGGAGACAGGCGTGGTCAATCTGACCACCATGCTCGCTCATGCCTCGGGCCAATGGATTGCTTCCGACTGGCCGGTATGTGCCGTTGCCGAAACCGTAAATCCCCAGCGCATGGGCGCTGCGCTGACCTACGCTCGCCGCTACGCCTTATTCACGCTCGTGGGCATCGCCGGCGAGGATGATCTTGATGCCCCCGATCTTTGCACTGAGCCGCCGACCACCGCCGCGAGTACGGGCACGGAATCAGGTGAATTGCGGTCTCCGCTACGCAGCGAAGGAAACGGCCGAACGCGTGCGGCAGGAAGGGCCGCGAGCACGCCGGTTCTTTCCTCTGACGAATCGGCCGCCCTGCGAGATCGGCTAGTGAGCGAAATCGCCAGCCTGCAATCGAGGGAGAGTGCAACGAACTGGGCGCAGGTCGCGCTTGTCACTAAGAATCAGCTCGCCGCCTCAGATGCAAAGCTGTTGGAGGAGGCGTTTGAAAAAAGACTGTCCGAGCTACCGCCCGAAGGTGTTGAGATTGCGAACGTCGATGCTTCTGAAGCTCGCAGCGCTGGTGGTGAAGAGATTGGCAAGACGGATGATTCCAGCGCTGATCAAGTCGGGATCGATAAGAGCGTGCTCACGGTGGCCGCGCCGCGCCGCTATCGCAATCGGGACCACCTTCGCTTTGTGATGCAGCAGCCGTGCTTGCTGTGCGGCCGCAAACCCTCGGACGCGCATCACATCAGATTTGTGCAGCCGCGCGCGCTCGGCCGCAAAGCCAGCGATGAATTTGCCGTCCCGCTGTGCCGCTCGCATCACCGCGCCGCGCATCGCGCCGGCGACGAAAACGCCTGGTGGAAGCAAGCTGGCATCGATCCAATCAAGGTCGCCCGTAAGCTCTGGAAGCATACCTGTCTCGATGAAGGACGGATTGAGCCTGAGGCGACTGCTCAAGGCGCCACTGCCGATCGACCCGCAAAATTCGACGATCCGGCGGTCAACAGTCAAACGTCGGCCTAGCGACCGCTCCGCATGCTCAACAACATGAGGTGTGATGACCTGTTTCACACCGCCACCGGCACCGCATTTGCCGATATCACGGTGGACGGCCACCGAGAAACCTGGCCGATCCGCAGTAAGCGGTTTCGCGGCTGGTTGCGACGCCGCTATTACCAGGCAACCGGGTGCGCCGCGAGCGCGGCGGAGATTCGCTCAGCCCTCGATCTATTCGAGGCGCGGGCGCAATTCGACGGACCGGAACGCACCGTCCACATCCGCATTGCCGAGCATGCCGGCCACATCTATCTCGATCTCGCTGATGAGCAGTGGCGCACCGTCGCGATCGGACCCGATGGATGGCGCGTGATTGAATGTCCTCCGGTCCGGTTCCGCCGGCCAGTCGGCATGCTGCCGCTGGCTCTACCTAAGCAGGGCGGGTCGATTGAACCCCTGAATCGGTTCCTCAATCTTGCGAGCCGAGATGACTTCGTATTGATAGTCGCTTGGTTGTTGGCGGCGTTGCGAGCCGGTGGCCCCTATCCGCTCTTGGCGATATCCGGCGAACAGGGTTCGGCCAAGACCGTCCTTTCTAAACTGCTCAAGGCTCTGATCGACCCCAATGCAGCCCCCGTGCGCTCGCTCTCGCGTGAGGAACGCGAGCTGATGATTGCAGCCAATAACGGCTACCTACTCGCCTTCGATAATCTCTCCGGCTTGCCCGTTTGGCTCTCCGACGCGCTGTGCCGGCTCGCGAGCGGCGGCAGCTTCGCCGTCCGAAGGCTCTATAGCGACGACGACGAGGTACTGTTTGAAGCGGCGCGCCCGATCCTCCTGAACGGGATCGAGGAGGTGATCAGCCGGCCGGATCTGGGCGACCGAGCCATTTTTCTGACCTTGGCGCCCATTGGCGAGGGACAACGACGTCTTGAGAGCGAGCTGTGGCGCGAGTTCGAAGTCGAGCGGCCCCGTGTGCTCGGGGCCCTGCTCGACGCGGTGGTGCATGGCCTGCGGGCGATGGGTCGCGTCCACCTCGACCGGCTGCCGCGCATGGCCGATTTCGCCCTCTGGGCCGCGGCCTGCGAAACAGCGCTGTGGCCCGCCGGCACCTTCGCGCGTGCCTACGCAGAAAACCGCAGGATCGCGATCGAGGGCATGATTGAGGCAGATCCGGTAGCGACATGCGTGCGGGGGCTTTTGGCCAAGCAAAGCGCGTGGACAGGAAGCGCCGCAGACCTTTTGCGCGCAGCCGATTTTGCCGGTGACGAGGTTTGGAAGACGAGCGCCGGTTGGCCAAAAACGCCGCGAGCGCTCGCCGGCCGGCTGCGGCGGGCGCAGACGTTTCTGCGGACGCTGGGCATCGAAGTTACATTCTCTCGCGAAGGCCGAGCAGGAACGAGAGTGATCAGCGTGAGCACGAGTGCCGCACATACCGTCAGCACCGTCAGCAGCGTCTACCACCAAGGATCACGATCAGAGTCAAAACAACCTCAACCGGCCGATGACGCCGGCGACAACAAATATCGGCCCGATCTGGTCGTCCCGTGCTCGATCGGGCAGACCTCCGTCGGCCGCTGACGATGCTGACGGTGCTGACGCAAAATCCGACGCCTTACGTGCCGACGGTGCTGAGGCAAACGCCGCTTCGGGCTGCCATAGCGGAGGTCGGCCCGATTGGCGGAACCAAGGGAACGACGACGCTACCATGAAGAGACCCGGTAAAGGCAAACGCAAGATCGACTAGAGTCGCGCCGATGTCATGGCAGAAGCTGCCGCCCCGAATTCGTCGGCCCGTCCCCGCTCAGGCAGATCTCCGCCACAGCCGCCGACGATGCTGACGGTGCTGACGCAAACGCCGGCTTTCCTTTCGACCAATCGTAGTGAAAGCTATGGGCCATGCGGATGGGCACACCCGACGCCTTTTCGGTGTTTTCCCGGGGTTGGCCAGATCGGCCGCGGCGCTTGGACCTGGGCGTGCGGCGAAAGCTCGGCCGCCGAGCCATCGAGACCCGCGCCCCAGGCCGTCGGCGGGCGGGAAGGGGGATATAGTTGAAAAATGTCATACAAACGCAATCAGATCGAAGAGGCGATTGCCCACATATCGGTTTCAAATTCCAGAAGGCTCCTTCGGAGTTGCCGACGCGCATCAAGCGGCTGCCGAGAGCTTGACCGTTCCATGGGCCGCAAGCTTTGGTCTAAGGATGCTGAAGAGGCTAACTTTGCGTTTTTCAGCAAGGATCACCCGGGACCGGGAGCCGACATTTCGTTCTCGGAATAATGAAACCTTCGCACTGGCAAATGGACTGAGGATCGCGGAGCACGGTTGGCCTCAAAGTTTCGCAGTTTCAATCATCCGCCGAGCCCGCGTCGATCTCGAAAGGGAGCACGCGCGGATCCTCAGGCAAAGTCCGGATAAGCTATTTGATCAAGAAGCCATACGCGCAGGAGCCCGTGAGGGCGATATCTACTTTTTCTAGCTTCGAAGGCATGGCACGTGGCTGACGAACCACAGTCCCCACCCTTAGCCGCTGTAAGCGCGACAAGGTCTGGGAATTCAGTCGCCGCGTGGGCGCCTCGAGCGTAACGATGTTCGAGGTTACGACTCTCGGCCACAGGCTACAGCAGCAGCTAATGAAAACAGAACCAAGCCGGCGGGGCCGAGCGTCTTTGGCGGCTCCAAGGCCGTTATGTCGGCGAATATCTTGAGTTGCTGCCGCGCCTGAACAATTCTCGACATCCCATTGGAAATTCGTAAGTTTCTGAAATATGCCGAGGGAGGGATACCGATGCTTGAAACCTATAAAAGAGTTTCTAGTGAGATGAGGAACTTCATACGTAAAAAGCGGGTTCAATGACGACGACCGAGGATCAACACTGGCGATGAGGGCGCGCTCGAACGCTCGGTAGGAGCGCTGGAGCTTGCGCTCGCTCACCGGCTAGCAACGCGCCTTCGCCCTTACCTTAAGGACAATTCGGTGGGTGATTCGCGCGCGTGAGTTGTGGAGTAGTTTAGTGGCTAAGTTCAAAAAACGTCATCCCGCCTTCAAACACGGTGGCTTTTGCTCGACAGCTGTTCTCCCGGGTGAAAATCCGGTTGAGTTCGAAGAATTGCATCAGGCTCTCATTGCCGAACTGGCGCCCGCGGGAGCACTTGAAGAAAATATTGTCGCCGACATCGCGCGCCTGGTCTGGCGCAAGCGAAATCTCGCAACGTTTAGGCGTGCGGAGAATGTGCGAACGGTTTGGTCTGAACTCAGAGAGAAGAAATTCTATGAGAACTTCCCGGATGCCCCTGCCACGCCTAGTCAACGTGCCAAAGTCGATGAGACAACCCGCTCTATGATCGAGCATGCGCGGAAAGAGCTCGGAGAGGACTTCCGGTTGGTGGAAATCGGCGACACTGCGACCGTCGAGGGCTTGTTGAGGGACTTAGACATCGAAGAACGACTAAATGCCTTAATCGATAAAGGCCTCAAACGATTGTTGTTCTTGAGGGGTCTCAAATCTATCTCACCAGTCTCCTCTTCAACGTCTCAGCAGCGTATTGAAGGCCACACCAGAGCTGCGTAACCGCAATTTAGCTTTGCATTGTCATCGTGCATCAGACGAAATTACTCGTGAGCATCGGGCTGTGCAAAACAAGGACGGTACGATCGATTGTACTGAACGTCATATACACGCATAGGTTGTAATTCCGCAAAATGAAAAACGGCCCGTTCCAGCGCAGCTTTGACGAGTTCCGAAATTCGCGGCTCACCTTCAACGAGCAAAAGACGCACGTGACACCGTGGCCGTCATCGATCTCGATTCCCATAGGGTCATCGAGATGATCTCAGGTGGGAGCAAGCCGCAAGGACTGGCCTACCATCCCGCGACCGATGCTTTGTATATCGCCAGCGGCGGTGACGGAACGTGGCGATCTTCCGCAGCGATGATTACGCAGCGATGGCGCGAATCCCCTTGGGCGAGGATGCGGACAACATCCGTGTGGATGCGATCACGAACGAAGTATGGCCACGGCGGATTAGCGGTCATCGATGTAACCAGCCGGCGCAAAATCGCCGAGATCGATCTCAAAACTCATCCGGAGGGGTTCCAGCTCGATCAAGCCAACAATCGGATTTTCGTGAACGATCCGACGAACCAAGCGATCGTCGTCGTCGACCGCGCCGCGGGAAAAGAAATGGCGAGGTGGCCGACGGGCGACGGCGGCAATTTCCCGATGGCGTTGTACCCGAAAGCCGAGCATGTCGTCGTCGCATTCCGAAATCCCGCAAGACTGGCTGCGTATTCCATCGCTGATGGGGCTGCAGTTGCCAACGTTGAGCTGTGCGCCGATGCCGACGACGTGTTCGTGGACGCGAAACGCGAGCGCGTGTATGTCAGTTGCGGGGATGGCCATTTGGATGTTTTCGATGCGCGTGGGAACGCGTATCGACGCATAGGTCATCTCGTCACGCAACTCGGAGCGCGAACCTCGCTTTTCGTCCCCGAGTTGAATCTGCTATTCATTGCGGCTCGTGCGACATCGTCGGAACCGGCGGCCATTTGGGTGTTTCGCAGCAGCGATGCAAACAACGAGTCGCTCCAGTAGGCGGTTCGCGCCATTCGTCTGCCAAGGCGTTCAGCTGACGCTCAAGTGAGGACGCGACGATGCCGCTGCCGGAGGTGAAATACGCGCGCACGGACACGCTCGAGATCGCCTACGAAGACAGCGGACCAACGGACGCCGAGACCATATTTCTGCTGCACGGCTTTCCCTATGATCCACGCGCCTACGACGCGATGGTGCCGCGCCTCGTCGAGGCCGGCTACCGAACCATCGTGCCGTATCTGCGCGGCTACGGGCCAACCCGTTTTCTTAAAGCCGAGACGCCGCGCTCGGGCCAGCAGGCGGCGCTCGCGCATGATCTTCTCGCGCTCATGGACGCGCTCAAGATCGAACGAGCGACGCATGTCGGCTACGATTGGGGAGGGCGCGCCGCTTGCATCCTCGCAGCGCTCTTCCCGCAGCGCGTGCGCTGCCTTGTTTCGCAGGGCGGCTACAACATCCATGATATTCCTGGATCGGTCGTTCCCGCAGCGCCGGAGCAAGAGTATCGATTCTGGTATCAATACTACTTTCACACCGAGCGCGGGCGCGCGGGGCTCGCGAAAAACCGGCGCGAGTTCTGCCGGCTGTTGTGGCGGCTGTGGTCGCCGCATTGGGAGTTTGATGCAGCAACGTTCGAGCGCAGCGCCAAATCATTCGATAATTCCGATTTCGTGGATGTCGTGACCCAATCGTATCGCCACCGCTACGGATATGCCGCCGGCGACCCGGCGCTGGAATCGATCGAGCAGCAGCTCATCGCCCAGCCGGCGATCACGGTGCCGACGATCGTCTTGCATGGGGAGGCCGACGGCATCCAACCCGCTGCCAACTCGCTGCGACACGCGCCAAAATTCACCGGCCTTTACGAGCGAAGGACCATCGCGCGCGCCGGCCATAACCTGCCGCAGGAGGTTCCGGAATTCGTGTGCAAGGCCACCCTCGATCTGTTGGCCCAAAGTTGAGCCGCGCGATCAGCGTCAAGCGCAAACCGTCTTGCGCCTTGTCCGAGAGAACCCAAGCGGCGCCTCGACCAATCACGCCGAGCGAAACGCGATCGCGACATCCCCGGCGAGCGCAATGCCAATGCGCGTACCGGGCGGCGGCGGCGACGCAGCTTCGTGACTGGGCACGCGCAACAGGATGCGGCCCGAGCTGACTTCGGGCGCGTCCACGTAGAGATCGATGTGCCCGCCTTGGTAGATCTGCGCGGCGACGATGCCGTGCGCCGCTGTAACTGCGTCGGGTGCGGCCACTCGCACGTCCTCGGGTCGAACGAACAGGTCGACAGCACCGCCGACTGCGCTGCCCTCGAGCGTTCGCGTCGGGACCGCCACCCGTGCCGCTCCGAGCACGACCGTGGCAACCGATCCTTCGATCCGCTCGAGGCGCGCACGCAGCACATTGGCATCGCCAATGAACGAAGCGACGAAGCGGTCGGCGGGATGGCGGTAGACTTCGTGCGGAGTATCGAGTTGGCGTATACGGCCCTCTGCCATCACCGCAATGCGGTCCGAGAGGCTGAGCGCCTCGCTCTGGTCGTGCGTCACAAAGATGGTCGTCACGCCGAGCTTGCGTTGAATTTCCTTGAGCTCGACCTGCATCGAGCCGCGCAGATTTCTGTCGAGTGCAGAGAACGGTTCATCGAGTAGCAGTACCCTGGGGCGAATAACGAGAGCGCGCGCGAGCGCGACTCGCTGCTGCTGGCCGCCCGAGAGTTGGCGCGGCTTGCGATCTTCCAGTCCTGCAAGCTTGACCAGTGCAAGCGCGTCCGCCATCCGCCGAGTCATCTCGGGCTTGGCGATCCGGCGCATTCTGAGGCCGTAGCCGACATTGCCGGCCACGGTCATATGCGGGAACAGCGCATAATTCTGAAACATGATGCCAATTTCGCGCCGATACGCGACAACATCTGTGACGCGACGACCATCGATGGCAATCTCGCCACTGTCAGGCATCAAAAATCCAGCGACCAGGTGAAGGAGCGTGGTCTTGCCGCAGCCGGATGGGCCGAGCAGCGTCAACAGCTCGCCGCGGCGGACCGTCAGCGAGACGTCGTCGAGGGCGGTGATCTTGCCGAATCGCTTGGTCACGCTCGCGAGCTCGACTGCGACCTGGCCGCCGCCGTTCGTACCGCTCGTTGTCTTGGCAGCTGGAGCGGAAACCATGGGCTCAGCGGGGATGCTCAACGTTGAGGACCTTCGCGAGGCCGAGGAACGCATTGGCCAATGTCAGCACTGTTGCGGTGGCGACAATGTACATGACCGAGATCGCGGCCATCGAAGGGTCCGCGTATTCACGCACGTAGTTGTAGAGCGCAACCGGCAGGGTTTGGGTGCGCTGTACGGTCACGAACAGCGAGGCGGTAAACTCGTTGAACGAAAGGATCGCCGCGAACATCCAGCCACTCACGAGCCCCGGCAGCAGCAACGGCAATGTAACTGTGATCAGCACGCGGTCTGGCGGCGCGCCGAGACTCGCGGCAGCGAGCTCCAGGCGCGGATCGAGGTTGCGCAAAGAGATGTAGACGCTGCGCAGCACGAACGGCAACACCAGCACCACGTGGCAGGCGACGACCACGGCATAGCCGCGCGCGAAGCCAAGCTGAGCGGCCAGGATCAGAAAGCCAAGCCCGATCGTGAAATGCGGCACCACGAGCGGGGAGAGCAGCACGGTCTCCAGCGTCCGCTTGAGCCGAAATTCATAGCGGTCGAGCGCGAAAGCGAAGGCTGCGCCCACCACGAGCGCGATGGAGGATGCCCAAGCGGTGACGATGAGCCCGTTGCGGACGCCGGCCTGAAAATCGTCGTAGGCGATGGCCTTGATGAACCAGCGCCACGACCAATCCTCGGGTGGGAACGACAGGATCGCCCTGCTGTTGAAGGCAGCGAGGGTGACGACCACTGCCGGCAGCAACAGAAAACCGAGGATGGCGGTGACGGTCGCACCACCGACGAGGCGCAGGAGATTCGGCAAGCGCGGCACCTCAGTGCTGGCGGATCCTTTCGAGCGGGCGGGCGGCAGCACGCATCAGCGCCAGCACCGCGAACGTGAGAACAAGTCCGGCAACCGACAGACTGGCCGCGAACGGAAAGTTGAAGCTCGCGAACCCGAGTTGATAGACCAAGTTCGCGACCATGTTGACGCGACCGCCGCCGATCAACTGCGGGGTGGCAAACGCGCTGAAGGTCCAGGCAAAGGCGGTGGTCACGCCGGCGATGATTCCCGGGGTGGAGAGCGGCAGCGTCACGGTTAAAAAGACGCGGATCGGCCCGGCGCCGAGACTCGCCGCCGCGCGCTCGTAGTCCCGATCGATATGCGAGAGCGCCGCCGCCAGCATGATGACCATCACCGGCAAGGTGACGTGAACAAGGGCGGTGACAACGCCGAACTGGGTAAACATGAATTGCAGGGGCGCATCGATCAGCCCGAGCTTGAGCAACATCGAGTTGAGAAACCCATTGTTGCCGAGAACGACGATCCAGGAATAGGTGCGCACCACCTCGCCGAGGAACAGCGGCGTGACGGCGATCACCAGGATCGTCGACTTGAGCGCAACGTTTCTGGCGTGCACCAGCGCATAAGCGAGCGGGTACCCGACGACGAGCGTGAACAATGCCGTGAGAAAGCAGATCCACACCGTATCGAGGAAGACGCGCGCGTAGAGCGGCCGCATGAGCGCTGCGAAATTTGCAAGCGTGAAGCCTCCCGCTTCGAGCGAACCGGGCACATAGGCGCGCAGGCTGTACTGCATCACTGCCGCCAATGCGGCGGCGAAGGCGAACGCGCACAGTACGGCCGGCGCTACGAAGAGGCGTAAGAACGGTCTAACCGCCGCTCGTCCGGAGCGGACGCTCGCGTACGCCATGCGGCCTCAGGCCGTCAATTCATGATGTTCTCGGCAAACCACTTGCGCCACTCGGCGGTCTTCTCCGCGCGCAGCTTGTGATCGATGATGATCGCTTGCTCGTTCCACTGGTCGGCCGAGGTGAACACGCCCGGCAATTTGGCGATGACCGGATCGAGCTTCGCATTGAGCACCACTGGGCTTCCCTTCTTGAAGTTGGCGACCTCGGCCTGCACTTGCGGGTCAAGCGCGACGTTGATGAATTTGTAGGCGAGGTCCGCCTTCTTAGAGCCTTTCATTAGGGCGACGGTGTCGATGCCGAGCACCGCGCCTTCTTTCGGAATGACGAGCTGGATGGGAACGCCCTCGCCTGCCATGTAGTGTGCGTTCATCGACAAGATCACCTGGACGGGCGTCTCGCCGTTGGCGATGAGCTGCTGGCTGTTCGCATCGTTGGTGTAGAAGGCTTTGAAATTCGGCTTGAGTTCTTTGAGCTTGGCTTGCCCTTTTTCCCACGTGGAAGCGTCACCGCCCGACAAGATCGCGGACACGACGATGAGATGACTGGGGTCGAAATCCGGCGCGGCGAGCTTGCCCTTGATGTCAGTTCTCCACAGATCCGCCCAGCTCTGGAATTCCACGCCTTTGAGCAGGTCGGGCCGATAGCCGATGGTATAGACATAGGCCCAGGTGCCGATGTGATACGGGCTGATCTTCGCCTGCTCGACGAGATTGCTGGCGTTGGGCACTTTTTTGAGATCGAGCGTCTCATAAAGCCCGTCGTTCGCATAAAGCCAGCCGACATGCGACGTGGTGAAGGTGACGTCGCTCTCAGGATTGCCCTTCGCGAGCTTCTCCTTGTTGAGCCGGTCGATCGTGCCGCCCGTGATGTATTCGACCGGCACGCCGGTGGCGGCCGTAAATTTCTTGCCGATGAGATTGTCCACCATGTCGCGCCAGCTGCCGCCCCACACGCTGACGACGAGCTTTTCCTGAGCGATAGCCTGAACCGGCGCCAGGAGCAGAGCCAAGGCGCCCATCATCATGCAAATCCGTTTCATGCTCTTAACCCTTCTGATTTGCTCGACGATCCGTTTGAAGCCAGACGGATTTTGCAAACGATCGAGCAACATCCCTCGATACCGGCTCGCGATTATTCGTTGAGACGACAGGGCTTGTCCAGCATCGCAACCGCATCGGCGGCGGTCCAGCGAGATTTCGTGCGGCGCTTGGTCCGCCCTCAAGGTTCAGGCTACATTGCCCCACGACGGGAGTGCGTCGCCATGGAAACGCGCCTGGAGCGGAAGAGCCGACCCAAACAGAAGCCGCCCGGCAATGTCGCAGCCGCCTATCTGGCTTTGCTGGCCGATCGCGGGGTCGACTATTTGTTCGGCAATGCCGGAACCGATTTTGCGCCGCTCATAGAAGCTTATGCGCAGGCGGCGCGAACCGGCGTTGCAGTTCCACGGCCGATCCTGGCGACGCACGAAAATCTCGCCGTCGCGATGGCGCACGGTTACGGCATGGTGTCTCGCCGCATACCCGCGGTTATGGTGCATGTCAGCGTCGGCACGGCAAACATGATCTGCGCCGCGTTGAACGCGGCGCGCGAGAACGTCGCAATTCTACTCACGGCGGGCAGGTCTCCGCTCACCGAGACGGGATTGCCAGGCTCGCGCGACGGCTACATCCATTGGGCGCAAGAAATGTACGATCAGGCGGGCATGATCCGCGAGGTCGTCAAATGGGATTATGAACTCAGAAACGCCGAGCAGCTGACGACGGTGATAGACCGCGCACTGGCAATCGCGGCCACTGAACCGCGCGGTCCCGTGTACCTTTCATTGCCGCGCGAGGTGATCGCCGCGCCGGCTTGCGAGCCGGAGCCGGCCTCGCCATCGCAGAGTCCTGTGGCGACCATTGCGGCTCCGGATGCAAGCGCGATTGCTACCGCTGCGCGCATGCTGGCGCGGGCGACATATCCGCTGATTGTGACGACGACCGCCGGAAGGGATCCGACGGCTTTCGCGGCATTGGCGCAGTTCACCGAGCGGTTTGCGATGCCGCTCGTCGAGCATCGCCCGCGCTACCTTTCGCTGCCCTCATCGCATCCGATGAACCTCGGATTCGACCCGGGCGGCCTCGTCCGGAAGGCCGACGCAATTCTAGTGCTCGAGAGCGATGTGCCCTGGATTCCCAGTCGAGCCGCGCCGAGCCGCGGTTGCAAGGTCATCCACTGCGGATTGGATCCCTTGTTCACACGCTATCCGATCCGCGGCTTCCCCTGCGATCTTGCAATTACCGGCAGCACGGCCGCAATCGTCTCCGCTTTGAGCGCGGCGCTCGAGGACAGTATGGATGATGACGCCATTGCGCGGCGACGGCGTTTCATCAGCAAAGAGCGCGAGGCGCTGGCGGCGACCCGAAAAACCGCGCTTGATGCCGCCGCCCGCAAGATGCCGCTCCACCCTGCGTGGGTGAGCCACTGCATCGACCGCGCGAAGCATGCCCGCAGCATCGTGATCAACGAATACACGCTGTTCCCTGAATATTGCTCGTTCGAAGCTCCGGATCTCTATTTTGGCTCGAGTTCCGCCTCCGGTCTCGGTTGGGGCGCCGCTGCCGCGCTGGGCGCCAAGCTCGCGCGTCCTGAAGCCCAAGTCTTGGCCGTCATCGGGGACGGCGCCTACATGTTCTCCAATCCCGCCGCCGTCCATCACGCGTCCGCCTTGCATGACCTGCCTGTTCTTTTCGTCGTCATGAACAACGCGATGTGGGGCGCGGTTGAGCGCAGCACGCTTGCCATGTATCCGGATGGATTTGCCGCGAAGAGCAATGATCCATGCTTCGTCGGGCTGGAAAAATTACCCGCGTTCGAGAAGATCTGTGAAGCGGCGGGCGGCTATGGCGAACGCGTCGAAGATCCGGGCGCGCTCCCCGCGGCATTGCAACGTGGCTTGTCCGTCGTGGCGAATGAGCGACGGCAGGCGCTACTGAACGTGATCTGCGGGCCCGGCGGAACGGCGTGACAGCGCCGAGGACGGCCCACCGACTCGGTGCAAAGTTTGCGCTAGTACAGGCCGCCGGTGCCGGTGCGGATCGCGCGATCGGCCTCGGGCGAAACAGCAAGCGGGCGCCCGTCTGGGTCGCTCACGCCGATCACTGCATAGTTGTCGGGCGGCGCGGTGCCCGGCTTGAAGGCTTCCAGGATCACCCGCTGATCGCCCGGTCCTGCGCGCATGCCGCTCTTGGGATCAACGCGGATGAGCTTGATGCCGGGCGGCACGCGGAACGGTACAGCCGGTTTGTCGGCAAGCGCGACCTTCATGAAATCACGCACGATCGGGGCCGCCAGCACACCGCCGGTAGCGCCACGGCCGAGGTGGCGCGGCTTGTCGTAGCCGAGATAGACGCCGACCACGAGATCGGGTGAGAAGCCGATGAACCAGGCATCCTTCTCGTCGTTGGTGGTGCCGGTCTTGCCGGCGATCGGTTTACCTACTTCCCTGACGACAGTTGCGGTGCCGCGCTGCACGACGCCTTCCATCATCGAGGTGATCTGGTAAGCCGTCATCGGATCGAGCACGCGCTCGCGCCTGTCAGCCAATGTCGGCTCGTTCTGGTTCTCCCACTTTTCCGCCTCGCAGCCGCGGCATTCGCGCGAGTCGTGCTTGTAGACGGTGTGGCCGTAGCGGTCCTGGATGCGGTCGATCAGAGTCGGCTGGATCTTCCTGCCGCCGTTGTCGAACATGGCGTAAGCGCCGACCATGCGAAGCAGGGTGGTCTCGCCCGCGCCAAGCGCAAACGAGAGGTATGGCGGCAAACTGTCGTAGACACCGAAGCGCCGCGCGTAGTCGCCGATCAGCGGCATGCCGATGTCCTGGGCGAGGCGCACTGTCATGACGTTGCGCGACTGCTCTATGCCGAACCGCAGCGTCGATGGGCCGTAGTATTTCTTGGTGTAGTTTTCCGGCGCCCAGATGCCGGTGCCGGTGTCGATCTCGATCGGCGCATCGAGGACGACGGTCGAGGGCGTATAGCCATTGTCGAGGGCGGCGGCGTAGACGAACGGCTTAAAAGAGGAGCCCGGTTGGCGCAGCGCCTGCGTGGCGCGGTTGAACTGGCTCTGGTCGTAAGAGAAGCCGCCGGCCATCGCCAGAACGCGCCCGGTCTGTGGATCCATGGCGACGATGGCGCCAGACACTTCCGGCACCTGACGCAGGCGGAACTGCCCGTCTTTGCCGGCAAGCGACTCGACATAGACGACGTCACCTGGCGCGAGCACCTGGGATACGTTGGTCGGCATCTTGCCGCGCGTCGGCCCGCTGGTCGGGCGCGCCCACTTTGCGCCCTCCAGCGCAATCGTGCCGGTCTCGCGCTGCTTCGAGAGCACGCCACCGCGCTCGCGGGCCGGCTGCAAGCCGATGCGGGCCGATGCGTCGTCAGCTTCCAACACGACCGCGAGGCGCCACGGCGCAACGTCGGAGAGCGCCTTGACGTCGGCCAATTTGATTCCCCAATCGCCCGCCGGATCTAGTTTCTGGACGGGGCCGCGATAGCCCTGCTGCTCGTCGAAATTCACGAACCCGTCGACAAGCACTTTGCGCGCCAGCACCTGCATCTTGGGGTCGAGCGTGGTGCGCACCGACAGCCCGCCCTCGTAGAGCTTCTTTTCGGTGTAATTGTCGTAGATGTAGCGGCGGACTTCCTCGGCAAAATATTCAGCCGCGAAGATGTGTGCGCCGGTGGGCCGGTGCGTGATTTTCAGGGGCTCCTTCTTGGCCTTGTCTGCTTCTTGCGCGGAGATGTAGTGGTCCTCGGCCATGCGATCGATGACGTAATTGCGCCGCTCCAGCGCACGCTCGCGTTGACGAAACGGATGATAATTGTTGGGCGCCTTGGGCAGCGCCGCGAGATAGGCCGCTTCCGCCACCGATAGTTCGTGAACGGATTTATCGAAATAGAGGAGCGAGGCGGCGGCCACGCCATAGGCGCCCATGCCGAGGTAAATTTCGTTGAGATAGAGCTCGAGTATTCTCTCCTTGGGGAAGGCGCGCTCTATCTTCATTGCAAGCAGCGCTTCCTTGATCTTGCGCGAGAAGGAGAGCTCGTTAGTGAGCAGAAAATTCTTGGCGACCTGCTGGGTGATGGTGGAGGCGCCCTGCGGCCGCCGGCCGCTGCCGTATTGCTGGATATAGAGCACCGCGGCGCGGGCAATGCCGGAGAAATCAATGCCGCCGTGCTCGTAGAAATTCTTGTCCTCGGCGGCCACGAATGCGTTGATGACGAGTTTCGGCACCGCTTGGATGGGAATGTAAAGTCGCCGCTCGCGCGCATATTCGGCAAGCAAGGAGCCGTCGGCCGCGTGCACGCGCGTCATGACCGCAGGTTCATAGTCCTGCAGCTGGGAATAGTCCGGGAGCGATTGAGAGTAGTGCCACAGCAAGCCGGCAGCTGCGGCGACGGCGACGATGAATATGATCGTTCCGGCCGCAAACAATAAACCGAGAAAGCGAAGCAACAATCTCATGCCCGAAGGCCCCCTGCCCCGAACCGCCCAGGCCGCAATGTCTGACGATCACCCCTCGCCCGTCGGCTGCGATCGCCTCCCGCGAGATCTGCCCGCACCGGGTCCCCGACTCCTCCGTGCTGGGTCCAGCGCAGTAAGTCGCTCTGTTTTATGTTGAAACTGAGGCTAAACGGGCTCGAATCCGGTCAATTCTGGCCGCTTCTCTGCCCGTTTCCCGCCAGCCGCGGGCTCAAGAAGGCGTCTACCGCCCGGACGATCGCGTCGGCGGTGTGGTCGCGCCATTCGGCCGAGATGAGGGATTTCAAGTCGGCTTTGTTGGAGACATAGCCGAGCTCGACCAGCACCGAGGGGACATCGGGTGCCTTGAGCACGACGAAGCTCGCCGACTTCAGCGGGTGCTGGTGCAGCCGGGCGGCGTTCCTGAGCGTGCCCACGACCGTCTGGGCAAATTGCATTGAAAAGGTCTTGGTTTCGCGCCGGGCGAGACCGACGAGAATGTCGGCGACGTCTTTCTCCTCAGTCGAGAGGTCCAGGCCCGCGATCACGTCGGCCCGGTTCTCGGCTTCCGCGAGACGCGCCGCGCGGGCGTCGGAGGCTCTTTCCGACAGCGTGTAAACCGTGGCGCCTTGGGCATCGCCTTCCCTGCGCCGGAGCGCATCGGCATGGATCGAGATGAACAGCGCGGCCTGCCGCGCACGGGCGAACTGCACGCGCTCGCCGAGCGCCACGAAGGTATCATCGGTGCGGGTCATGAGTACGCGGTACTTGCCGGTCTTTTCGATCTTGTCGCGCAGCAGCAGAGAAAACTCCAAGACGATGGTCTTCTCCATCTCTCCGCTCGCCGCCCGCGTCCCGTTGTCGATGCCGCCGTGGCCGGGATCGATCACGATCAGCGGGCGGGAATCTCCATTAGGTTTGATCTCGACCTGCGAGTCCCCCTTGCTCCTCTGCGGCGCCCCACTATCGAGCGCGAGGTTGCGCATGAAGGAGTCGCGGTCCGTCGCCGTCAGATGCAGCACAAGACGTGCGGGCTGATCGTCTATCGCATCGAGAACGAAGGCCATGTCGACCTGAGCCGGCCGGGCGAGGTCGATGACCATGCGCGAGCCGCCCTGCATGACAAGCCCGAAACGGAACGCTTTGATCAGACCGCGGCCCACTTCCCCGGCCTTGGCCGGAAACTGGAACGCGACCTGCGGCATGTCCATGACCACCCGATAGGGATTGGCGAGCGTGAAGCTGCGGATCTCGATCTTGCGGCTCAAATCGATGATCAGGCGCGTTTGTATATCGTCGCCGCCGAGCCGCACGTCGCTCGCCACTGGAAAATCGGCGGCCGCGCCTATCGGCGGCCCGGATGCGCCCGTTCGCTCGGCCGCGGAAGCGGCGCCCAGGACCGCTGCGCCAAAGAGACAAACCAAGATCGCCGCACGCACAGACATGGCTTTGTCGGCCCCTGCCAGAGTTTTACTCCATTACGGCGGCGCAGTTAACTCAAACCTAAAGTGTGCCGTCGCAGCCGCGCCGAAGGCCTCTGGCGCTCCCTTGCCATTGCCGATCGCCAGCCCTAATAAAGGGGTGCTGACGAGCTATAGTTCCGGTCGTGCCACGTTCGGACATCAGGCAGGCCGCAAAGACCGCTTCCTGACATGCGACGGGAGGGGATTTCGCGGAAAAATTTGATCGGCGGCCTCGCATGCGCGCGGGGCCGAGGGATCAACAAGCCGATGTTCTTGTGGACACCGCCGCGGTTGTCGGTGGCATATGCCGCGCGTGATGCAAGGCGGCGTATGCTCTCAAGCCGCTCTTCCCGAGTCGAACTTCGTCAGCCAAGAGAACCAGCGGCTGCGCTTGCCAGCGCTGCCGCCCCGCATGGGCCAAAGGTCATGCCACGACTGCACGTCGAGACCTCAACCGATTGCCGCCACAGCACCGTCGCCTCGCCGAGCGAGGCTACTGTGTCGGCTTCGATCTCGCGCGCGCATAACCCTTATCTTTTCACCCACAGTGGGGCCGGTCTGCGGTCGTGCCGTCTTGCGCCGTCCATCTGGCGGCGAACGGTGTGCCAACCGGCCATCAAGAGATTGGTCAATGTCCAACAAAATGCTCGTCGATGCGACCCATCCGGAGGAAACCCGGGTGGTTGTTCTGCGCGGCAATCGTGTCGAAGAATTCGACTTCGAGTCTGCCAGCCGTAAACAACTTCGCGGCAATATCTACCTAGCCAAGGTCACACGGGTCGAGCCGTCGCTGCAGGCGGCCTTTATCGACTACGGCGGGAATCGTCACGGATTTCTCGCCTTCAGCGAAATTCATCCCGATTATTACCAAATCCCTGTCGCCGATCGGCAGGCACTTATTGCTGAGGAGGAGCGTGCCCAGCGCGCCGCCGAGGCGGAAGCCGATCGCCGCGCCGGCCGCCGCGCCGCACGTTCCGAGCGCGCGAGCAACCGCTCGCCCGACGAGATCAAGAGCGCGCCGGTTGAGAGCGAAGGCGAAGCCGCCGGGAGTGTGGCCGAGGAAACCGGGCCCCTCCCCGACGCCACGGAAAATCTCGCGGCGGAAGAAGCGGCAGAAGAAGCGGAAGCGGGACCGCCGGCTGCGATCCCTGCGGAACCAATTCCGCTCGAGCCAACGCCGGACGCCGGTGCGGCCGCCGCCGAGGCGCCGATCGAACTCGCGCAGCTCGAATCAAATAGCGGGTCAGAACCGCTGCCGACCGAAGGCGAACCGCATCCGGCGGAAAGTCACCTCAATGAACCGGACGAGCTGGCCACTCCACCACTGACCAGCGAGAATGGAACTGGCGAAACAGCTGCCGCGGCGAGCAACATCACCGAGGTCAACGGCACTGGTCCCGAAGAGGAGGTTGTGGAGTCGGTCGGCGGGGCCGACGCATTGGAGGAGGTACCCGAGCGGATGCCGCGGGTACGTCGTCAATACAAGATCCAGGAGGTCATCAAGCGGCGCCAAGTGATGCTGGTGCAAGTCGTCAAGGAGGAGCGGGGCACCAAGGGCGCAGCGCTGACCACCTATCTTTCGCTTGCCGGCCGCTACTCCGTGCTGATGCCGAACACCGCGCGCGGCGGTGGCATCAGCCGCAAGATCACGAGCGCTGAAGATCGCCGGCGGCTGAAGGAGATCGCGCAAGAGCTGGAAGTGCCCGAAGGCATGGGCGTGATCCTGCGCACCGCCGGCGCGAGCCGCACCAAGACCGAGGTCAAACGCGATTTCGAATATCTGCTGCGCCTGTGGGAGACGGTGCGCGACCTTACGCTCAAATCGACCGCGCCGACGCTCGTCTACGAGGAAGGCTCGCTCGTGAAGCGTTCGATTCGCGATCTCTACAACAAGGATGTCGACGAGATCCTCGTCGCCGGCGAAGATTCCTACAACGAGGCAAAAGAGTTCATGCGCATGCTCATGCCGAGCCATGCCAAGAACGTAAAGCCCTACCGCGAAACGCTGCCGATCTTCACCCGCCACGGCATAGAAAGCCAGCTCGATGCGATGTTCACGCCGGTGATGCAGCTGCGTTCGGGCGGCTACATCGTGCTCAATCAGGCGGAAGCCCTGGTCGCCATCGACGTCAATTCCGGCCGTGCCACGCGCGAACACCACATAGAGGATACCGCGCTTAAGACCAACCTGGAGGCGGCCGAGGAAATCGCCCGCCAGCTGCGCTTGCGCGATCTCGCCGGCTTGATCGTCATCGATTTCATCGACATGGACGAGAAGCGCAACAACCGCGCGGTGGAACGGCGGCTGAAGGAATGCCTCCGCCATGATCGCGCGCGCATCCAGGTCGGACACATCTCGCATTTCGGGTTGCTCGAAATGTCGCGCCAGCGCATCCGCTCGAGCGTGCTCGAAAGCTCGACGGAGAAATGCCCGCATTGCGGCGGCACTGGCCATGTGCGCTCGGTGTCGTCGGTGGCGCTGCAGCTGCTGCGAGCGCTCGAGGAGACGTTGCTGAAGGGGGCCACGCATAATTTAACCGTGCGCACGCGCTCCGACATTGCGCTTTATCTCCTCAATCACAAGCGCGCCCATCTGCGCACGCTCGAGGAACGCTTCCGCATCGCCATTATGGTCAATGCCGATGCGACCATTGCTGGGCAACTATCCTTCGTCATCGAAAAAGGCGAGCAGGTGCACAGCCTGGAGCAGGCGAAGGCGCTGGCACTGCAGCCGGCGACCGCAGTGCCGATCCAGGAGGAGGAAGAAGGCGAGGCGGAAGACGAGGAGGACGACGAGGACGAGGCTCTATCAGAAGATGCTGCCCTCAGCGCGGCGGAAGAGGAAGAGGCGGCGCAGGGGGTGGACGAGGCGGGACCGGGCCGCAGGCGCAGACGGCGGCGGCGCGGCCGTCGCGGCGGCGAAGGAAGATTCCAGCAGGAGCACGAACAGGAGCACGAAGGCTCGCCCCAGGAGGCAGCGGACTTCGCTCCTGCAGCGGCTGAGCACGCCGTCTCATTAGAGCAGCCGCATGACGGTGCTGGTGCAGGCGACGGAGAACGAGCCCTCCAGGCGCATCGCGAAGGGGAGCGCCGCCGCCGCAGGCGGGGCCGCCGTGGCGGCAGGCGCAATCGTCGCGCTCGCGAGGGCGAGAGCTTCGCGCCGGAAACCACAGTCGAGCCGGAACTCATCGATGCTGATTCCGAGGACGAATCCACCGGCGAAGCTGAGCCGCCCGCAGCAGCAGAACCTGAGCTCGAACCGCGCGTGGTTTCCCACCCCGAGGCGTCGAGCGGTGTGCCGCCGGGGACTGAGACCGCGCCGCAGGGGGCACAATCGGCGCCAATTGCGCACCTTCCCGGCACCGAAGCCGCGGCGCCCGAACCGCCGCCGCGGCGCCGCTCGACCGTGCGCGAGCCGGCGGCGCAAGTATTGGGTGATGACCAAGGCCCTCCTGCGCAACCCTTCACACCGCCCGTGCCTTCGATCGAGCCCGTCGTGTCGAGTTCGGCGGAGGGCGAGACCGATCGCCCGCGCCGGTCCGGTTGGTGGAGCAAGCGTGTGCTCGGCAAGAGCTAATCGTGTCAGCGCTTCAATTCGGACCCGCCCGTCTGTGCGGCGCGCACGCGCGGATCTCTTGCAGCGGCATGGCCAAAACTGAGCGATGAAAAGCGGCTGGGTCGATAGCGAGGCGCAGGCGGCGATCGAACGCTATGCCCGTAGCGGGATCTCTCCTGACCTTGCGTTGCGCGTCTACACAACTCGCTTGCTCGGCCGCGATCCAAAACTGGTGCTGCATGGCGGGGGCAACACTTCGCTGAAGACCGCCATGCGGGATCTTCTCGGCGAGGAGATCGCGGTTTTGTGCGTCAAGGGCTCGGGCTCAGATATGGCGAGCGTCGAGCCGGCGGACCTTCCTGCCGTGCGGCTCGACCGCTTGCGCAAGTTGCGCACGCGCGCGGCGCTGAGCGACAAGGAGATGGTGCGCATCCAGCGCGAGAGTCTGCTCGAGCCAACGGCACCCAACCCCTCGGTCGAGACCCTGTTGCATGCATTTCTGCCGCACAAATTCGTCGATCACACCCATGCCAATGCGATTCTGAGCATCGTCGATCAGCCGGATGGCCAGGCGATCTGCGTTGAACTCTACGACGGGCGCGTGGGCATCGTGCCCTACGTGATGCCGGGATTCCTTCTCGCCAAGGCGGCAGCGGAAATCTGCGACGCCAACCCCGCGGTCGACGGCCTCATTCTGCACAAACACGGCATTTTCACTTTCGGGGACAGCGCGCGCGAAGCCTATGAACGCATGATCGCGCTGGTCACGTTGGCCGAGGAGCGGCTGCAGAAGAAGCGCAATGCAGTGTTCGTGACAGCACACGTGCCACAGGCGATCGCGCAGGTCGCGGCGGTCGCACCCATCTTGCGCGGCGCATGCAGCCGCAAGGACGAAAGGATCGAAGGCGCGTGGCGGCGCATGATTCTCGATTTTCGCACCGGTCCCTCGATCCTCAATTTCGTCAATGGCGCGCAGCTCGCGCGCTATGGGCAGGCAGGCGTGGTAACGCCCGATCACACGATCCGCACGAAGAACTGGCCGCTCATGACGAGCGCACCCGAACGCGACCGAATGGACGAGTTCAAGCGCGCGGTCAGTGCCGCAGTGAGGGCATTCGTCCAGCGCTACGAGGCCTATTTCGCGCGCCAGAATGCCCGTGTCGGAGGGGTCAAGCGCCCCCTCGACCCGCTGCCGCGCGTGGCGCTCGTGCCGGGGTTAGGCCTGTTCGGCCTTGGACGATCGAAGAGGGACGCCAGAATCGCCGCCGATCTCGCACAATGCGCGCTCGAGATCATCACCGATGCTGAAGCGATCGGCTGTTTCGAGTCGATCTCGGAAGATGAGATGTTCGACATGGAATATTGGTCGCTCGAACAAGCCAAGCTCGGCGTCGCGACGGAGAAGCCGCTCGCCGGCCAGATCGCCGTCATCACCGGCGGCGCCGGCACCATCGGTGCAGCGACCGCGAAGGCTTTTGCCGCGGCCGGCGCCGAGGTTGCGCTACTGGACGTGGATCAACGCGCAGCCGCGGAAAAGGCCAAGGCGATCGGAGCAGCCGCGCTGGCGGTGAAATGCGACGTGACGAACAGCGTCTCCGTGACTGATGCTTTCGCTCGCGTGGTCGAGGCTTTCGGCGGCGTTGATGTCGTGGTGTCGAATGCCGGCGCGGCCTGGCAGGGCAGGATCGGCGAGGTCGGCGAAGAGGTGCTGCGAAAGAGCTTCGAGGTGAACTTCTACGGGCACCAACGGGTGGCACAGGCGGCGGTCAAGGTGATGCTGGCGCAGGGCACCGGCGGTTGCCTGTTGTTCAACGTATCCAAGCAGGCGGTCAACCCGGGCGCGAACTTCGGTCCCTATGGTCTCCCCAAGGCGGCGACGCTGTTTCTTGTGCGGCAATACGCTGTCGACTACGGCGCAGACGGCATCCGCGCCAATGCAGTCAATGCCGATCGCATCCGCTCGGGGCTGCTCACCGATGCGTTCATCGCCGAGCGCGCCAAAGCACGCGGCGTGACCGAGAAGGATTATCTCAGCGGCAATCTGCTCGGCCGCGAAGTTACGGCCGAGGACGTGGCGCAGGCATTTCTTCATCAAGCGTTGGAATTGAAGACGACCGGCGATGTCACGACCGTTGACGGCGGCAATATTGCTGCCGCGTTGCGGTAGCTAATAGCGCGCCAGAATTCGCATCTTGCGTCAAACCAGGGCCCCTACCCCGCCTGCGGGCGCGTTTGCCTTGCGCTTGCCCATACGAAAATGCCGTACATGATCGTGAGCGGAAGCAGCAGACCCCACACGCCCGTCGTGACGAACGCCAAGGTGCCGACTGCCGTTCCGGCAAGGAAGCCAAGGATGATCGGACAAAGCGCCGCAAACCGACCGCGCGCCGCATCGTAAGCCGCGGCAACTGCGGCATCAGCCGGCGCTCGACGCCGAGCGTGCCACGCCAGCAACAGCTCGGTTGCATCGATCGCGATGTGAGTGGTGTTGGTGGTCATGACGTTGGTCGAGACGACGCTCTGCATGAGCAGACGCACCGTTGCGCTCTGGGTGCCCATGGCAAAGAGCCCGAGCAGGCTCGCCGCCACCACGCTCGCGGCGCCGGCATCCGCGAGTGGCGCCCCCATCAGTACGACGAGAAGAAAGGCGGTCAGGACGGCGCACTCCAAGCCTAATATCCACGGCAGTGGCGCGCGGCCGCGCCGCTCGAGTGTGACCGCGACAAAGGTGGTCATCATGCCGGCGAAGAGGAAGATTGGGACCGCCAACACCTTCGTGAGCACGCCTTGCTCGTGCCGGACAGCGGCTGCGGCCATGAGGACGAAGCTGCCGGTGACCTGCGCCACGAATAACCCAAACAGCGCCAGCACCGTGAAGCTGTCGATGAAGCCGGCGGTGAAGCTCAGCAGCGGCGGGACGATCGCCGGGAAGCGCCGCCGCGACGAAAGCAAGAGCTCGGACATGGTCGATCTATTCCGTTCGACTGGGTTCACACCACTGCGCTCGGACCGCGCAAACGCCAATGCGCTTTGACAAGCGCATGCGGGACCACTCAGCGATTGCCGAAAGGCGCTCCGGCGGACGAGCCGTCACCGCTTGAGCCAATTCGCCAGCCGATCGACGGCTTCGTGCATCTCCGCCGCCGCACCCGCGTAACAGAAACGAATGAAATGTCCGCCGTTAACCGGATCAAAATCGATGCCGGGTGTCGCCGCCACGTGCGTCTGCGCCAGCATGCGCTTGGCGAATTCGAAGCTATCGTCGCTGAAGCGCGACACATCGGCGTACAGATAGAAGGCACCGTCGACCGGGAAAAATTTATCGAACCCGGCGCGTGGCAAGCCTTCGAGCAGAATACGGCGATTCTCCTCGTAGCCATGCTTGACGGCCTCCATCTCGGCGCGCCCGTCGAATGCCGCCTCAGCCGCAATCTGCGAGAGGGTTGGGACCGAGACGGCGAGATTGCCTTGCAGCCGATCGAGCGGACGTACGAGGGGTTCCGGCACGACCATCCAGCCGATGCGCCAACCGGTCATGCAAAAATATTTCGAGAACGAATTGATGATCACACAGTTCTCGGATAATCGCGCCGCGGTTTCAGCCGGAAATGCGTAATCGAGGCCGTGATAGATTTCATCGGAAATGAATCTGATCCCTTCGCCTTCAGCCGCGGAGATGAGATCGCGTAACGCTTCCGGCTGCATCATGGTGCCGGTCGGGTTGGCAGGACTGGCGACGAGCACGCCCTTGAGCGGCGCCTTGCGATGCGCCGCCAGCAGCAGGTCCGGCGTGATCGCCCAGCGGGTGGCTTGCGTTGTCTCGATCGGCACCGCCTCGCAGCCGAGCGCGCTCAAAATATGCCGATACGGCGGATAACCCGGCAGCGCGACGGCGACCCGATCGCCCGACTCGAACAGCGCAAGGAACGCCAGAACAAATCCAGCAGATGAGCCGGTGGTGACGACGACGCGCCCGGGGTCAATCGGAACCCCGTAGGTTTCGTCATAGTGTCGCGCGATGCGGGCGCGCAGCGTCGCGATCCCGAGCGTCTCGGTATATCGCAGCCGCCCCGAGGCGAGCGCCGCGTGCGCGCCGGCGATCGCGCTCGCCGGTGCCGCCGCCGCTGGCTGGCCGACCTCCAGATGGATCACGCGACCGCCCGCCGCCTCGATGCGCGCGGCCGCCGCCATCACGTCCATAACCATGAAGGGTGGAACATCGCTGCGCGCCGAAGGGTTGATCAACCGTCGTGCCATATCCAACATCAGCTCTATGCTCTCGATTGCTCGCGCATGCCCCGCCCCGCTGTCGCCGTATTTCTACGCACAATTTGCGCCATAAAGGTCGCGTAATCAGGCCCTTAACCGCGTTGACCGCCCTGCGACGCACCACTAGGTTGCGCGCGGAAAAACGGTGCGAAGCCAAGCGGACATGACCCGAACCGAGAGACCTATCAGGCCGCCGCGAATGACACCAGCGGCGCGCCTCGTTGCTCTTGTGACCGCCACCGCGCTTGCCGGTGCCGGCGCTCCGGCACACGCACAGAAAGACAAAGGTCCGCCCATCGTGCGCGATGCGGAGATCGAGCAATTACTGAGGGAATATACGCAGCCGATCCTTCACACAGCGGGCCTTGCTAAGCAAAACGTCCAGGTCATCATCATCAACGATCGTTCGTTCAACGCATTCGTCGCCGACGGCCGGCGCATCTTCGTCAACGGCGGCGCGCTGATGGAATCCGAGACGCCCAACCAAATTATCGGCGTGCTCGCGCACGAGACCGGCCACATTGCGGGCGGACACCTGGCGCGCATGCGCGAGGCGATAGCATCGGCAACGACGCAATCGGTCATCGCGATGCTCCTCGGCGCCGGCGCCCTGGTCGCCGCCGGCCGCAGCGGCGCGGATCTCGGGCAAGCCGGTGCTGCCGCCATCGCCGGACCGACGATGGCTATCCAGAATACGATGATCGGCTATATGCGCGCCCAGGAGGAGCAGGCCGACCGCGCCGCCGTGAAATTCCTCACCGCAACCGGCCAGTCCCCGAAAGGCATGTACGAGACGTTCAAGCGGATGGCTGACCAGGTTCTATATCAGGTCCGCTACATCAATCCCTATCTACAGACTCACCCGTTGCCGAGCGAGCGCGTCGCTGCGCTGGAAGGAATGGCCAAGTCGAGCCCCTACTGGGATCACAAGGACTCGCCGGCGCTGCAAGCGCGCCATGACCTGATGCGCGCCAAGCTCTATGGCTTCATCGAGCGGCCCGATGGGGTCGCGCGCCGTTATCCGCCGAGCGACACCTCATTGGCCGCGCGCTACGCGCGTGCGATCTCGGCTTATCGCTTCTCCGATCCGCGCGTCGCGCTCGGGCAGATCGAGGCTCTCATCCAGGCGCAACCGCAAAATCCGTACTTCTACGAGCTCAAGGGACAGGCGTTGTTGGAAGCCGGCAAGCCTGCCGAAGCAATCGCGCCGCTGCGGCACGCGGCGCAACTCGCGCCCAATCCCGCGCTGATCCAGATCATGCTGGGACAGGCGCTCGTCGCCACGCACAATCGCGCATACGTCGACGAGGCGATACCGTTATTGCAGGCGGCGGTGCTACGCGAACCGGACTCGCCCGACGCCTACGGCCAGCTTGCGATGGCCTATGGCCAAAAGAACGACTTGGCCCACGCCGACCTCGCGTCCGCTCAGGCGGCCTTCATGCGCGGCGACATCAAGACGGCGCGTGAGATCGCCACCCGAGCCAAGACACGCTTTCCGGTCGGATCACCAGGTTGGGTCAGGGCCGACGACCTCGCCAGCCTCAAGCTTCCGCAAAACGCTTTACGCCGCTGATGAAAGGAAGAACGACAATGAAATTCGCTCTGCGCCGCTCCGTTGCCGCGCTGCTTGCCCTGGCGCTAACGCTGCCCGCTGCCGCTCTCGCGCAATCCTTCAGCGGCGATCAGCGCCGCGACATCGAGCGCATCATCAAGGAATATCTGCTGACCAATCCCGAGCTGCTGCAAGACGTCATGAACGAGCTCGAAAAGCGGCAGGCCACGGCGGAAGCGGAGAAGCATCGCACTAGCGTCAAGGAGCACAGCGCTGCCCTTTTCACCTCGCCGCGTCAGGTGACCCTGGGCAATCCGCAGGGTGACGTCACCGTCGTTGAATTCTTCGATTACAATTGCGGCTATTGCAAGCGAGCCATGGCCGACATGCTCGATCTGCTCAAGGGCGACGACAAGCTTAGATTCGTGCTCAAGGAATTTCCGGTGCTGGGCGAGGGTTCGATCCAGGCGGCGCAGGTTGCGGCGGCGGTGCGCATGCAAGACAAGACTGGCAAAAAGTATCTCGAGTTCCATCAAAAGCTGCTCGGCGGGCGCGGTGCGGCGGACAAAGCGCGCGCGCTCGCCGCCGCGAAGGACGCGGGACTCGATGTCGCGCGGATCGAAAAAGATATGTCGAGCGACGAGGTCAAGGCCGCCATCGAGGAGAGCTTCAAGCTCGCGGACGCGCTCGGGCTCAATGGAACGCCGAGCTACGTCGTGGGAAACGATGTCGTGGTGGGCGCCGTCGGCTTCAACACGCTCAAGGAAAAGGTGAACGCAGCGCGCTGCGGCAAGCCTAGCTGCTAGGCGGGCGACCTCCTCCCCTGCCAACAGCCCACTCGAATCCACCTCGCACCGCACCTCGTGTGAACGCGAGCGGACGCACGCCGGCGCGGTCGATGTGGAGGTTGAGCAACGCAAGCGATTCGCGCTTCGGCTTCCCCTTCGCGCGAGAGGTCCTTATAAACGGCATGCTCCATTGGCTCCGGCGGCGAACCGTCCATGGCAAAAACCGTCTACGTGCTCAACGGCCCCAATCTCAATCTGCTGGGCACACGCGAGCCTAAGACATACGGCCGCGCGACGCTGCGAGATATCGAGAAGCTTTGCCGTGAAGCCGGCCAACGCCACAAATTCGAGCTCGCATTTCGGCAGTCGAACCACGAGGGTGAAATCGTGGATCTGATCCATGAGGCCGCGGCTAACAAAGCCGCCGGCATCATCATCAATGCGGGCGCTTATACTCACACCTCTGTTGCAATCCGCGATGCGGTTACGGCAGTCGAGGTGCCCGTGATCGAAGTCCACATCAGCAACATTTTCGCACGCGAGAGCTTTCGCCATCATTCCCACATCGCCCCCGTCGCCAAAGCCAGCCTGTGCGGCTTCGGCGTCGGCGGTTACGCGCTCGCCATCGACGGCTTGGCCGCGCTGATCCGGCCGCGGCGCAAGAGCTAAGCTCATGAGCGGCGAACGCAGGAGCAAGGACAAGCTTGTGATCGATCCCGATCTCGTGCGCGAGCTTGCCCGCCTGCTCGAGGAGACCGGGCTGAGCGAGATCGAGTTCGAAAGCGACGGGCAGCGCGTGCGCGTGGCGCGACAGACGCAGGCGCTCGGCCCCGCCCCCTCTCGCCTGGCTCCTGCGGCGGACATGTCTCTACCCGTCGTCGAAGCCGTGCCGCTCGATCCGGCAAAGCATCCGGGCGTCGTCACGTCGCCCATGGTCGGCACCGCTTATGTCGGGCCGGAACCGGGCTCGCGGCCCTTCGTCGAAGTCGGCAGCCGGGTGCAGACCGGCGATACGCTCCTCATCGTGGAAGCCATGAAGACCATGAACCAGATTCCGTCGCCGCGGACGGGCACGGTGATCCAGGTTCTGATCGAGGACGGCCAGCCGGTCGAATTCGGCGAACCGTTGATGATTATCGAGTGAGCGCTCTGCCGCGCTGCCTGTTGCTTGCGAAGATGTCGAAATGTTCGACAAGATCCTAATCGCAAACCGCGGTGAAATCGCATTGCGCGTGCTGCGCGCCTGCAAAGAGCTCGGCATACCCTCGGTCGCCGTACATTCCACCGCCGACGAAGACGCCATGCACGTGCGCCTCGCGGACGAGAGCGTGTGCATCGGCCCGCCCCCGGCCCGCGACAGCTATCTCAACATCCCGGCGCTCCTGTCTGCTTGCGAGATCACCGGCGCCGACGCGGTGCATCCGGGTTACGGCTTTCTCGCGGAGAACGCGCGCTTTGCCGAAATACTGGCCGAGCACGACATTCATTTCATCGGGCCGAAGCCAGCGCATATTCGCCTCATGGGCGACAAGATCGAAGCCAGACGCACCGCGGAGCGACTGGGCATGCCAGTGGTGCCGGGGTCGAATGGCGGCCTGTCCTCCGATGAGGGGGCGATATCGGCGGCGCGCGCGCTTGGCTTTCCGGTCCTTCTCAAGGCCGCCGCTGGAGGCGGCGGGCGGGGAATGAAAGTCGTACACGGGCCGGAGGAGCTCGTGGCGGCGCTTGCCACCGCGCGCGCCGAAGCGAAGGCCGCGTTCGGAGACGAGGCGCTTTATCTCGAGAAATATCTCGCGCAGCCGCGCCACGTCGAGATCCAGGTGTTGGGCGACGGCCACGGCCGAGCCATCCATCTCGGCGAGCGCGACTGCTCGCTGCAGCGCCGTTATCAGAAAGTTTGGGAGGAAGGCCGCTGCCCCGCGCTCAATGAGAGCGCGCGCAACGCAATCGGCGAAACGGTCGCCGAAGCGATGCGCAAGCTGGAATATCTCGGCGTCGGCACGGTCGAATTTTTATATGCGGAGGGCAAGTTTTATTTCATCGAGATGAACACGCGCATCCAGGTCGAACATCCGGTGACCGAGATGATCACCGACATCGACCTAGTACTCGAACAAATCCGGGTGGCGGCCGGCGGCGAACTCGATCTCGCCCAACGCGACGTGAGGTTCAACGGCCACGCCATCGAGTGTCGAATCAATGCGGAAAACCCGGTCTCCTTTCGTCCTTCACCGGGCAAAATCGTGCACTACCACCCGCCGGGCGGGCTCGGCGTGCGCGTCGACTCGGCCGTGTATCACGGCTATTCGATCCCACCCTATTATGATTCACTCGTCGGAAAGCTGATCGTGCACGGCAAGACTCGCGGCGAATGCCTGATGCGGCTCAAGCGCGCGCTGGACGAGTTCGTCATCGACGGCATCGAGACGAACCTGCCCCTGTTCCGCGCGCTCGTGCGCGAGAAGGACGTGATCGACGGCGACTACCACATCCACTGGCTCGAAGCGTTCTTGGCTCGCGGCGGAATGCAAGGCTAGCCAACTTTCCGTTCGCCCCCGCGGAAAGCGGGGGCCCAGAGCCACAGCCCGTGGCCCCTGGATCCCGGCTTGGGCGGGGATGAACGGAGAGAATCTTCAACCCACGGCGAGACAAAACCGACCGCGACATGCTCGCTCGCCCGCACGCGCGGCAAATTCCGTTGGCATGCGGCCCCTCCCATGGCACGCTGCCACCCCATATCTTGATCAGTGCCGCCGGAAAAATCGCATGGCCAACCGCGAAAGCACGTTCATCGAAATCACGCCGGAGGTCCTGCTCAAGGCCTACGCCTGCGGCATCTTTCCCATGGCGGAAAGCGCGGATGACCCGGCGCTCTACTGGATCGAGCCGGAGAAGCGCGGCGTCATTCCACTTGATCGCTTTCACATGCCCAGTCGGCTCGCACGCACGGTGCGCTCGGACCGTTTCACCGTCACCGTCGATCGCGACTTCGACGCAGTGCTCGAGGGCTGTGCCGAGCCCCAGCCCGGTCGGCCGCGCACCTGGATCAATACCCGCATCCGCGTGCTCTATCGCAAGCTTTACGAGCGGCGCCACTGCCACAGTGTCGAGGTTTACGACGGTGACAACCTGGTGGGCGGTCTTTATGGGGTTACGCTTGGGCGCGCCTTCTTCGGCGAGAGTATGTTCCACCGGGCGCGGGATGCCTCGAAGATCGCGCTCGTGCATCTCGTCGCGCGCCTGAAGGCCGGTGGATTCAGGCTGCTCGATACTCAGTTCGTGACCGATCACCTGCGCACGTTCGGCGCGATCGAGGTGCCGCGGCGCCAGTATCACAAACTGCTCGAAGCAGCACTGGCAGGCGAGGGTGACTTCGCCGCGCTCGATACGAAGCGTCCGGTCACGGGTGCGCAGGCGCTCGCCCACCTGCCGACCAATCGACGAAGCTTACGCGGGTAATGTAATAGGATCAGCGCTGCGGTGCTGCGACCTGCGGCGCCGGCTGCTGGTTGCCGCGCCGAGGCGGCGTCGCTGTGGCGGCCGGCTTCGCCGCCGGCGCGGGGGTCGCGGACGGCGGCTCGGGTGGCGGCGCGGCGGCGATCATCGGATTTTTGCAGTCGGTCAACCAGACGTCGTAGATCGGGTGCTCCACCGCGTGCAGACCCGGGCTCGATGCGAACATCCAACCTGTGAAGATGCGCTTGATCTCGCCTTGCAGCGTCACCTCGTCGACCTCGATGAAGGCATCGGTGTTTGACGTCTCCGTCGGCGGGCGCGTGTAGCAGACGCGTGGCGTCACCTGCAGCGCGCCGAATTGCACGGTCTCGCCGACGGCTGCATCGAAAGCGATGATGCGGCCGGTGATTTTGTCGAGGCCGGAGAACATCGCACTCTTGTTGGCAATCTTCTGCGATGGCGGCTCGGCGATACTCTCGTCACCGGGCGGTGGCGGGATGTCGGCGGGTTGGGGAGCGCCGCGAGACTGACGTTCGCCGGGCGCAAGCGAAGGATCGATGGCCGCCGCGGCGCCTTCGGGCGGGGGTAGCGGCTGCGACTGCACACCCGCGGGCGGGCTTTCGCGGGCCTGCCCTGGATAGGGCTGATCGGGGTACTGCTGCTCCGGATAGCGCGGCCCCGGGTAGCGCTGATCCGGATAGGATGGATAGCCCTGCTGCTGGGGGCCCGGTTGGCGGCCGGGCACGCTCGATGGTGGCCGCGGCGGAGGCCCAAACAGGGCCTCCAAAGGGTTGAAGAACTGCGCGCCCGCGGGAACGGCGCCGAGCATGGCCCCAGCCGCGATCGGCGCGGCGATAAAGCAGGCGATACGAAGCGAGCGGGCCATGGGGCTCCGTTGTTGGTCGAAGACGGCAGGAAGCCTCGCCGGTTAACACCGAGAATACGGCGGCGAGAGGGCCGCTTGGGTTCTGCTCTTGAGCCCCTGCCCGCTCGGCCTGCTCTACTTTCGAACCTCTGCTGTCCGACCTCTGATAGCGGGCTTAGCGATCCGGCGTCCAGGCCTTGTAGTCGCCGGTCGCCTTGGGCCGGCGGCCTTGTGCCAGGGTTGAGCCGATCGGCCGTTGCGCGGCGGGGGTGCCGGTGAGATTGGGCCGGTGCGGCTTCCACCACGGCCGCGGCGCGACCGTCTCCTCCGTCGGCGGAGTATCGACGGTGTGGTGCAGCCAGCCGTGCCAGGACGGCGGCACGATCGAAGCCTCCGCGGTGCCGCTGTAAATCACCCAGCGCCGCTCGAAGCCGAGCCCCGGATCGATCTTGCCGCCCCGCGTGCGGTAGTAGTGATTGCCGAACTCGTCCTCGCCCACGAACTCGCCGTAAAGCGCGGTCCACAGCAGCGTGCCGAAAGTCGCCCCGTTCCACCAGGTAAAGAAGCGTAGAAAAAACGTTTTCATCGGCTCGTTTAAATCGCGTGCTAGGCGGCGCGTTCATGCCACCGCGCTTCACTGAAGTCTATGCGCCGGGAGCGCCAAGGTAACTTCCGTTCGCCCCCGCGAAAGCGGGGGCCCAGAGCCACACCCCGCGGACCCTGGATGCCCGCTAGCGCGGGGATGAATGGAGAGAATGCTCCCTCCATCGCCACACTGCATGCGCTCTATGTTGCCCAGCCGACGAATAAGCGCACGGGGCGATTCGTGTTCGCCGAGGCCGACGCGCGCAAAATCCGCGGGATTACGCCACCAGCCTGCGCGCAGCGCAGGCGCGGCGGACCGCCGACGTGGAACTCGCGTCAATGCGCGGGGCATTCCCCTGCCCCGGCGCAAAGCTCCTGGACACCCGCGCAGCGATAATTTCTCGCTTGACATGAATTACGTGACAGTCGCGTGACGGGCCTGTGAACGGCGCCCTTCTGAATCCCCGCCCGATATCCGATACTTCCCGCACTGCACCTGAGTCGCCCCCGAATTTCACAGGGCTCTACTACATTTAGCAGTTTGTTTACGGACCCCATACTAAGCCTTGACGAATGGTGGGTGCTGTCTTAGCTTTAAAAAGTTCGGCGCGAGTGGTTCGAAGTCCCGCCGGGCGCTCTCCTGAAAGGGTCTGCGTAACCGCTCCGCTTGCCGCAACGGCGCCGGAGAGCGGCTCTTTGTTGCCTTGAACGGCCGAACGCGGCTGTGCCGCCAGCAAGCCCATCGGCTGTGGGGGGAGGCGTTAAAAAGAGAGTCCGAGCCAGTCGGAGGCGCGGCCGGGAGGCCAGGGTCGCGCCACGGGTCACGTGTCGGCGGTCCGCACTGGGCCGTCGCGCCAATGAATAAAGGGGCGAGCGATGCGGATTGAGCGGCGATACACGAAAGAAGGTCAGTCCCCCTATGGGGACATCGAATTCCGGCTGACGGAAAGCGAGATCCGCAATCCCGACGGCTCGGTGGTGTTCCACGCCGAGGGCGTCGAGGTGCCACGCTTCTGGTCGCAGGTCGCCGCCGACGTGCTGGCGCAAAAATACTTCCGCAAGGCAGGCGTGCCCGCGCGGCTGAAGAAGGTCGAGGAGGAGACCGTTCCCTCGTGGCTGTGGCGCTCGACCGCCGACGAGGCAGCGTTAGCGGAACTTCCGGAAAGGGAGCGCAGCACCGGCGAACAGTCCTCGAAACAAGTCTTCGAGCGGCTCGCCGGCACCTGGACCTATTGGGGTTGGAAGGGCGGCTATTTCGATTCGGAAGCGAACGCGCGCGCCTTCTTCGACGAGCTCGTCTACATGCTCGCGATGCAAATGGCGGCGCCGAACTCGCCGCAATGGTTCAACACCGGGCTATACTGGGCTTACGGCGTCGACGGACCAAGTCAGGGACATTTCTACGTCGACTTTGCCACCGGCAAGCTCATCAAATCGAAGTCGGCCTACGAACATCCGCAGCCGCACGCCTGCTTCATCCAGTCGATCGCCGATGATCTCGTCAACGAAGGCGGGATCATGGATCTGTGGGTGCGGGAGGCGCGTCTGTTCAAATACGGCTCGGGGACCGGCTCGAATTTTTCGCGCTTGCGTGGCGAGGGCGAACGGCTGGCGGGCGGAGGCAAATCGTCCGGCCTGATGAGCTTCCTCAAGATCGGCGACCGCGCCGCCGGCGCCATCAAATCGGGCGGCACCACGCGCCGCGCCGCCAAGATGGTGATCGTCGACGCCGATCATCCCGACGTCGAGCAATTCATCGACTGGAAGGTGATCGAGGAGCAGAAAGTCGCTTCCCTCGTCACCGGCTCAAAAATCAACCAGAAGCACCTGCGCGCGATTCTCAAAGCGTGCGTGAACTGCGAGGGTTCTGGCGACGACTGCTTCGATCCGGACAAAAACCCGGTGCTGCGGCGGGAGATCAAAGCCGCGCGCAAGAACCACGTGCCGGACAATTTCATCAAGCGCGTGATCCAGTTCGCCAAGCAGGGCTATACCGATATCGAGTTTCCCGTCTACGACACCGACTGGGATTCGGAAGCCTACCTCACGGTCTCCGGGCAGAATTCCAACAATTCGGTGCGCATCACCGACGAATTCCTCAAGGCGGTGGAAGCCGACGGCGATTGGGATCTGTTCTGGCGCACGAAGCCCGGCAAGATCGCCAAAACCATCAAGGCGCGCGCGCTGTGGGAGAAGATCGGCTACGCGGCCTGGGCCTGCGCCGATCCCGGCTTGCAGTACCACACCACCGTGAACGACTGGCACACCTGCCCGGCATCGGGGTCGATCCGCGCCAGCAATCCGTGCTCGGAATACATGTTCCTCGACGACACGGCCTGCAATCTCGCCTCGATGAACCTGCTTGCGTTTCGCAACGCCGGAACGCAGCAGTTCGACCTCGAGGGCTATGAGCATGCGGTGCGGCTGTGGACTATCGTGCTCGAAATCTCGGTGCTGATGGCGCAATTCCCCTCCCGGGAGATCGCCCAACTTTCGTTCGACTTCCGCACGCTCGGACTTGGCTACGCCAATCTCGGCGGCCTCTTGATGTCGTCGGGCCTGCCCTACGACTCGGATGCGGGCCGCCAGATCGCAGGCGCGCTCACCGCGATCATGACCGGCGTCAGCTACGCGACTTCGGCGGAGATGGCGGGGCTGCTCGGCCCCTTCCCCGGCTACAAGAAGAATCGCGAGCACATGCTGCGCGTCATTCGCAACCATCGCCGCGCCGCGCACGGCGAGCGTACCGGCTACGAGAAGGTGGCAACCCCGCCGGTGCCGCTCGACCACAAGGCTTGTCCCGACCCGCGCATGATCGAGCATGCCGAGCGCGCCTGGGATCGCGCGCTGACACTCGGCGAGCAGCACGGCTATCGCAACGCCCAGGTCTCGGTGATCGCGCCTACCGGCACGATCGGGCTGGTGATGGACTGCGACACCACCGGCATCGAGCCCGACTTCGCGCTGGTCAAGTTCAAAAAACTCGCCGGCGGCGGCTATTTCAAGATCATCAACCGCGCGGTGCCGGAGGCGCTGCGCGTGCTCGGCTACGCCCCAGAAGAGATCGCGGAAATCGAGACTTACGCGGTCGGTCACGGCAGCCTGGCGGAGGCGCCCGGCATCAATCACACCACGCTCAAGCAGAAGGGTTTTACGCAGGAGGCCATCGAGAAGGTGGAGAAGGCGTTGCGCAGCGCCTTCGACATCAAGTTCGCGTTCAACAAGTGGACGCTGGGCGAGGAATTCGTGGCGAAGCTTGGCCTCGCGCCGGACAAACTTTCCGACCCGCGCTTTGATCTTCTCTCCGCGCTCGGCTTCACCAGGCGCGAGATCGAGGCCGCCAACGCGCACGTGTGCGGGGCGATGACGGTCGAGGGCGCGCCGCACCTCAAGGCCGAGCACTATCCGGTGTTCGACTGCGCCAATCCCTGCGGGCGTAACGGTAAGCGCTACCTCTCGGTCGCGAGCCACATCCGCATGATGGCAGCGGCGCAGCCCTTCATTACCGGCGCGATCTCGAAAACCATCAACATGCCCAACGACGCCACGGTCGAGGACTGCAAGGCGGCCTATCTCCTCTCCTGGAAGCTCGGGCTCAAGGCCAACGCCCTCTATCGTGACGGCTCGAAGCTCTCGCAGCCGCTGCAGTCGCAATTGATCGCGGAGGAGGACGAGGAGGACGAGGTCATCGAAGCCTTCATCGACAAGCCGGCCGCGGCGCGCGCCTCGGCGCTCGCGGAGAAGGTGGTGGAGAAGGTGGTCGAGCGCATCGTTGTGATGCGCGAGCGCGAGCGCATGCCGGACCGCCGCAAGGGCTATACGCAAAAGGCCGTGGTCGGTGGCCACAAGGTTTACCTGCGCACCGGCGAATACGACGACGGGCGGCTGGGCGAGATCTTCATCGACATGCACAAGGAGGGCGCGGCGCTGCGCTCGCTGCTCAACAACTTCGCGATCGCGGTGTCGCTTGGCCTGCAATATGGCGTGCCGCTCGAGGAATATGTCGACGCCTTCACCTTTACCCGCTTCGAACCCTCCGGCCCGGTGCAAGGCAACGACTCGATCAAATACGCGACCTCGATCCTCGATTACGTCTTCCGCGAGCTTGCGGTGAGTTATCTCGAGCGCTTCGACCTCGCCCATGTGGACCCGACGGAAGGCGGCTTCGACGCGCTGGGCAAGGGTGTGGAGGAAGGCAAGCCGAGCGCGGCGACAAAATACGTGTCGAAGGGGCTCACGCGCTCGCGTGCGGACAAGCTTTCGGTTTTAGCGGGTGGTGCGGCGCCTGAGGCGCGTTCACCCTCCCCCATCGGCGGGGGGGAGGGTGGCGCGCGTGGCGCTCCCGGCGGTGGCAAGGTAACGGCCTTTGCCGGTCGCGAGCCGCGCGCCGAAATCTCCGGCACCGCGGCGCTCAAGGCCGAGCCCGAGCAGAAACTCTCGCCCGCGGAGCAGCTCGAGCAGCAGCCGCTCGCCGTCGCCCGGGCTGACGCGCGCGCGAGCGCACGCGCGATGGCGGCCGAGAAACGCGCCGAGGCCAAAGCCAAGGGCTACGAGGGCGAGGCCTGCGGCGAATGCGGCAACTTCACCCTGGTGCGCAACGGCACGTGCCTGAAATGCGACACCTGCGGGGCGACGTCGGGCTGCAGCTAGCACTTGCCGTTTCTGCTCGGCTGCGCAACCGCCCGCCGACCAGAGCACAGCGAGTCCAGCGCCGGTTGCGCTGGAAGCAGATCGGTCTGGCGGCGGAACTCCAATAAGAAGCTCCCGTTGTAAGCTGCATATGAGGTGAATTATTGCTATCGTTGGCACGTAATAGCCCCGAACCTGTTTGCGCCCGTGTGGGTGGGCATGAATTCCTCGCTCGCAGAGCTCGTCGACGATTGGCACGACTTTGACCTTTTGATCGGCACGGCCGCGGCGACGTTGGTCGGGCTCATGTTCGTCGCCGCCTTGATCGGCGCCAGCATCTTCACCGAGAAAAACCGGGCGGCGATGGAGGCCTTCATCAGCCCGACCGTGGTACATTTCACCACGGTGCTCGTCATCGCTGTCTTGGCCGTGGTCCCCACGCACGAGTGGGTGACGCTCGCCGGATTGCTGGCGCTCGTCGGGCTTGCCGGCGCGATTTATTCCGCAAAGCTATGGATTCAGCTCTTCGTCCAGCGCCGCTTCGAGGTGGACGTCATCGATCGGCTGTTCTACGCGGCGATCCCGCTGTTGGGCTCTCCTGATCGCCGCGTTCTTGCTGTTGCGGCAATCGGAAGCGGGCCTCGACCTGCTCGCCGCCGCGCCGATCACGCTGCTTCTCGCGGGAATTCGCAACGCCTGGGACATGATGCTTTGGATCGTGATCAGGGCGCCGACCGGCGACGCGGCTCGCCGCGACAATACGTAGCGAGGCGAGTTCGTCTTTCGAACGCAGCGCCCGCTTGGTAGCATTTGGCCTGCGTTCGTTTCGTCGTTACCGCCGACCTACTGACGTATCGAGAAGCGGATCGCGCACTAAGACCTCGTCCGCGTAAAGGTTGGCGATCTCCTGATCGGTCAGGGAGAGCAGCTCGCGCAGGACCTCCTCGTTATGCTCGCCGAGTGGATCGGCAGCGATTTCGCTCCGATCCGCCCATCGAGAAAATTTCACCGGCAGCCCGGGAATGTCGAATTCGCCGATCGCCTGGTCCTTGACCCGCCGGACCGTCCCGCGCTGGCGCAAATGCGGATGCGCCATAGCCTCATGCAGGGTGAGAACCGGCGCGCACGGCACCCGCTCCGCTTCCAGCGTCGCAATGGCCGCATCGCGGCTTGGAAAACCTGCGAGCCAGGCCTCGATGATCTGTTTGAGCGCTGCGTTGTTGTCGCGCCTCGCCCGCGGCGTGTTGAAGCGGCGATCATCCGCCAATTGCGGCATGTTCATCGCCTTGATCATCTGCTTCCACTGATACGGCATCACCATGATCGCGATGAACTCTTCGTCCCGGAAGCGGAACACGCCGGTCGGTCCGCCGTCCGGATGGAGCGAGCCCGTGCGTCTGGGAGCAAACGATGATCCCCGCAGCGATGATTTCGGCACGTTCACTTCGTGCATGTTGAAGTACGTATCGACGAGCGAGCACTCGATATATTGTCCCTCCCCGGTACGTTCACGATGCAGCAGGGCAAAGCCGACGGACATCGCCGCCGTCACCCCTGTCGCGTAGTCGCCGATGGCAGTTGCGAATTGTGCGGGACCGCGATCGGCTTCGCCCATCAGCGAGGTGATGCCGGCATAGGCCGCGCCGACGTAGTCGAAGCCCGGTTTTTGACTGAGCGGCCCGGTTTGCCCGGCCAGCGAAATCGAGCACATGATGAGCTGCGGATGAATGGCGCTGAGTTGGTCATAGCCCAGTCCTGCTCGCGCCATCACGCCCGGGGTGAAGTTCTCAACTACCACGTCCATCTTCGGTACGATCGCCCGGATGAGCTCACGGCCGCGCGCTTGCTTGATATCGACGGCCAGGCTTTTTTTCGAGTGATTGTGCTGGAAAAAGTACGTGCTTTGCGAGCTCGCCTTGAATTTGCCGTCGCGTGGCTTGTCGCCGGACGCGCGGCCGCGATCGCCGAATGGTGCCAGCTCAAGCTTGACGACCTCGGCACCTAGCTCGGCCATGATCCGCGTGCAAGTCGGGCCGGCGACGAACTGGCTGATATCGAGCACGCGATAGCCCGTGAGCATCGGCAATTTGCCAGTCATCGCCATCTCGCTGCGTTGATCCGAGAAGAAGAGGTTTCGTGGCGGGAAAGGGCGGCCCTGGCGCCGGGAGCCTGCGGCGTCGCACCGCCGCTCAGGCCGCCGTAACCTTGTCGCCGATTTCGAGGCCAGCTTCTGTCAGCCGCTGTTCGAGCAGCCCAAGCCGGTCGTAACCCCAGAACGGTTCGTCCGCGAACATGAAAAAGGGCACGCCGAACACGTGGTCCGCGGCTGCCTCTTCCTGGCAGCGCTCGTAGGCGGCCCGGCCTTCCCCAGCCAGATATTCGAGATAGTGCCGGTCGGACAGGCCAAGTTCCACAATTAGCCGAGCTACGGCTTCCGGCTCATCGGCTTCGAACTCGCGCAGAAAAAACTTCTTGAAGGCCAGCCGGCCAAAGTCGAGCAGTCGGCCCTGCGTGTCGGCAAACAAGCCGCCGATCGCCGCAGGAGTGGTGTCGTATACTTTCAGCGGACCGCGGATCCACAGACCGCGCGGTTTCGCCCAGCGCCGAGCATCCATATAGGAGTATTTGACCTTGTACTCGGAATAGGCGCTGCGCTCGCCCTTGCCCTTCACGCGCAGCTGGAATGGAATCCATCGCACCCGCACATCGAACCGCTGCCCGAGCGCCATGCCGGGATCGAACGCGAGGAACGCGTACGGACTTTTGAAGTCCGAGTACATTTTCACTTCTGCTTTTTCGCTCCTTTGGGCCGGCATCATGATCTCCGGTCGAATTGAAGCTGGGCTCGTCAGCATTCAATCTTGCAGGTAGAGAGTTTAGGGTCCAGCCCCCGGAGAAAGTCCGATGCTCTATGCGGTCCTGTTCGAAGACAACCCGACGCTCGGTGCCGACGTTCGCCGCCCGCACATGTCCGCTCACTTGTCATTTCTCGAGAACAATGCGGCGCGGATCACGGCGGCTGGGCCGCTGCGGGCTTCTTCAGGCGGTCCGGCCGGCGGGCTATGGATCGTTGAGGCCGATAGCTCCGATGAGGTCGACGCGCTCGTGAAAGAGGACCCATTTTGGCCGACCGGATTACGGCGCTCAGTTCGCATTCTGAGCTGGTCTCAAGTTTTTGCAAACGGCAGGCGGATGATTTGACATCACCCCATACACTAGGGGTTTGCGCCGGAAAGCATCAACAGGCGGGCCAGGGTAACGC
>DATFQX010000071.1:0-5234 GCA_035263865.1 Xanthobacteraceae bacterium | reverse complement strand
GAGGTAGCCTCGCTCCGCACGCAGATCCGGCGTCTGCACGGTCTTCTTGGCGCGGGCCAGAGGAACGACGTAGGGGCAGCCATCAGGCTGATGCAGCCGTTCAGGGTGGAAAAACTCCGAGCCTGCTGACACGCCGGAAATTGCCGCGAAGCGAAGTGCATCGCCCTCGAACAGCCCAAGGCAGGCAAATGTCGCCCCACAAATACGCGTGGTCCTATCGACGACGGTTTCGAATACAGGCTTCAGTTGGGCCTGCGAGGATGAAATCACTGCGAGGACCTGAGACGTCGCAGTCTGCTGCTCCAGCGCCTCGCTCAGATCGCTCGTGCGTTGGCGTAGCTCGTTGAGCAGGCGCGCATTCTCGATGGCGATGACGGCTTGGGCCGCGAAGTTGGTGACTAGCTCAATCTGCTTGTCGGTAAAGGGACGAACTTCCTGGCGGTCGATCTCGATGACGCCCATCAAATCCCCTTCCTTCAGCATCGGAACGGAAAGCTTGCTGCGCACGCCGGTGAGTTGAACGATCGGCGCCTGCACAGGATTGTCCACATAGCCCGCCACCGCCTGCACGTCGGCTATTTGAACGACCTGCTTGGTTTCCAGTACGCGGCCAAGGCCGGTATCGGCGGCGGGCCGGACAAATGGCGCGCGCCATCTAGCCTCGGTGTATTCGGCCGTCGCGCCGTGCAAGGCCACCGTGCGAAACCCATCTCCTTCGCGGAGAAAAATGATGCCGAACTCTGCGCCGCACAGATGTTTGGCGCTTGCCAGCAAGGATTCGAACACAGGCGCGAGTTCCCCCGACGAACTTGAGATGACACGCAGCACCCCCGAGGTCGCAGTCTGCTGCTCCAGCGCCTCGCTGAGATCGGTCGTGCGCTGGCGCAGCTCGTTGGGCAGGCGCTCATTCTCGATGGCAATCACCGCCTGGTGCGCGGAGTTGGTTAGGAGCGCGACCTGCCGATCGCTGAACGGGCGGACCTCCTGGCGATAGATGATGATGACGCCAATCACCTCATTCTCTTTGAGCATCGGTACGCTGAGTGAAGTGCGAACACCCCCAAGTTCAACGGCTTCGACGACTGTCGGATGGCGCTCAGCATAAGCTCGCGTCGCTGCAACGTCGGCGATTTGGACCGTCCGCCTAGTTTTCATAACCTGGTCAACGGGAGACCCCGGAGCAGGATGAAACAAACCGCGTCTACTGCGTGCCAGAGCAAACGGGGGCGGCACGTCGTGCGCCGCAGCCATGCGAAATCTGCCCCCTTCATTCTGGTAGAGAACCCCAAATTTTGCCTCGCAGAGCCGCACGGCGTTCGACATCAAGGCCTGGAAAACCGGCTCCAGTTCGCCCGCCGAGTTCGAGATAACCCGCAGCACCTCGGATGTCGCCGTTTGCTGCTCCAGCGCCTCGCGCAGTTGCCGGCGCGCCGCATCAAGCTCGCGCTCAAGAAGAGCGAGGGTTGTTTTTTTCGTGCCGCTGGTCTGGCGCACGCGCGGCGCCGCAGGCCGACGGCGCGGGCGCCGCTGCCGATATCCGCCTCTTTCGGCGTTTGGCCACGATTGCGACCCTCACAACTCCATATAGCCGCGATAGGCCTTCCAGAAGCCGCGCACGGCGGCTTCGGTGACGCGGTTGTCGTCGGAGGCGACGCTCGCGCCGCCCATTTCCACGACCGAGAGAAGATCCGGGGCGGTGGCGACCCCGCGCTGGACGAAGCCGGGCGCCGCGCCGTCTTCCATCGAAATGTAGCCGGCCGGGCCGATCAGATTGGCTTGGCGCAAGCGCCGCTCGGTCATATCCGCGTCGTCGCTCACAAACCCGAAGCAGGTCCACACGAGCTCGGTCTTGTCGAGGCCTTGCGGCACGAGGCGGCGCACCGCCAAGCTGTTGCGCGTCTGCTGCAGCACGAACGTCGGGAACACAGAGAGGATCTGCAGGCCGATGCCGTCGCCAAATTCGTCGACCGCCTCCAAAAGTTGCGGCGCCTCGAGCCCGAAATCCTCCTGCGCCGCGCGCATGCCGGCCTGCTCGTATTCTTTGCCGCCGGTATCGGCGGCGAGCGAATAGCTCACGTGATGGCCGCCAGAATCGCTCACCACGATGCCGCCCTGCTGCGACAACCGGTTGAGCCGGAAGGTGGTAAAGAAGGTGTGCAACAGGCTCGCATGGTATGTGTCTTTGACGTTCTCCATGTAGAGCTTCCAGTTGCTCGGCAGCGTCTGGCTATAGCCGCCGAGCACTTTTACCGGCGCCCGCATGACCCGGCGGATGCGCGCGACGATCTCCTCGCCGAGATATGTTTGGAGCGGCGGCGCGTCCGCCGCGAGTGTGCCGAAGATGAGGCCCGCGAGCGTCTCGAGCTTGAGCTTGCGCGGCCCGTGCGTCTCGGGGCGGGCGTCTGCCGGCATGCCGCCTTTGCCGCGCAGCCCCTTGCGGAATGCGACGCCGGTGAGGTTGCCGCAAAGATCGTAACTCCAATTGTGATAGACGCAGATGATGTCGCGCGCCTCTCCGCTCTCGTTGAGCAGCAGCAGCGATCCGCGATGCGCGCAGCGGTTCTCGAAGGCGTGCAGCTGACCGTCCTTGTCGCGCGTCACCACGACCGGCATCTCGCCGAGGCTCGAGCGGCGATAGCTGTTGGGGTTTGCAAGCTCGGCTTCGAGGCAAAGGAAATTCCAGGTCGGCCCGCGAAAGATGCGCTCCTGCTCCTCCTCGTAGACCGCTCGATCGGAATAGACCCAATAGGGCACGCGGGTGAGCCCCTCGGCCGGCCAGCGGTGCGTGTGGGCGGAGATCGTCATGGCATCATCTTGAGGGCGTTCCTTCTGGGCTGAGCTTAGAGCATTTTCTTTTGTGACGCCGCGCACTCGGTGGCGTTCCCTCCCCCGCTTGCAGCCGAACTCGGGTTTACCCGAGTTCGGCCACGTATTGACTGGCCGAAGTCGGATAAATCCGACTTCGGCTGGAGGGATAGGGAGGGGCATACAAGAAGATTCACGCCTGCTCGCCCCCTCCCCAACCCTCCCCCGTAAACGGGGGAGGGAGCAGACCGAGTTCACCGCTGGCGCTAGGGCTACAGCCGCCGCCGGGTGATCAAATATGCAATGACGACGAGCGGCACGGCAACGAGACTGCCGGCGGCGAAAATGGTCGCGAGCGCCACTCCCGCCGGACCATGTAATGGTCCGATTCCGAATGCGGCAACGCCGTAGCCGAGTTGATAGAACGCGATCAGCTCGCCCGCCATGACCGCCGACAGTTCCGGATATTCCCTGCCGCCGAAGCTGATGCTCAGCGGCAGGAACGCCGAGCATGCCAAGCCGGCAAGACCAAAGGCGATAATGCCGCCGGTCTCCTCGTGCACGTGCGCGGCAACCTGAAAGGTCAAGAACAGCGCGATCGGCAGCGCGGCATAGATCAAGCGCGCGTCCACGAGCCGCGAGATCATCGCGATCGCCACGCGCCCGAGCGTGACCATCACCCAGAAGGCGGCGAGCGCAAAAGCCGCGCCGCGCGCCGGCATGCCCCGTTCGCTGCTAAGGTAGAGAATGGCCCAGTTGCCGTTGAGCGTCTCGAGGATGCCGTAGACGAACACAGCCGCGGCATAGAGCCAGAACCGTGGCGGCAGCGCCGTCCAGCCGCTCGCGGCGGCAGCGCCGGCAGCGCTCTCGGCGCGCAGTGGCTCTTTCCACGCGATGACGAAGATCAGCCCGAACACACATGCCACCACGACCGGCAGCAACCACCACGCCCCGAGCGCCAGCACCGCCGCGACCAGCACCGGCGCAAGCGCGGTGCCGACCCCGAGCAGCGCGTTGAGCACCAGAACCGCGCGATCGACGGTCGCGGGAAAGAACGCCTCCGCATAGGTGTTGAGCGCCATCACAGTTGCGCCAAATCCAAAACCAAGGGCCGCGGTGGCGAGGAGAAGGACGCCGAAGGCAATGTCATGGGCGCCGAGCAACAGCGCGCTTGCCGCCAGCAATGTCATCGAAAGCACGTTGCTGGCAAATCCCGCCAGCAGGACTCGGCGCAAACCGAGGCGCCGCGCGAGTCTTGGGGCAAGCGCCGATGCGGAGATGGCGAGCACCACCTGCGGTACGAACATCGTTCCGTAACGCGTGCTGTCGAAACCGAAGCCGTCGGGGCTGGTGAAGATCGAGCTCGCGGCGGGAAAGGTGACGAGCGCCAGGCCCTGCACGATTGCGCCGCCATAGACGACGCCGATCTCGGTTTGGCTTGCCATCGCGGATGCCCCCGCGCCTCTTTTTTCTATGCACATCTGTCTGGTCGTCCCCGCCAACGCGGGGACCCACGCTCACAGGCCGGTGTTCATGGGTTCCCGCTTGCGCGAGAACGACAAACGTTTGCGGATCGAGTCGCGCGCTCGGTCCTATCCTTCCCCATATGGCACCGACAAGGGGGGACGAAGCAGGCCAAGTTCTGGTCCTGCCCGGAGTCCTCAACGCTTGTCCGCGCTGGCGCGGCACCTGCCCTCGCCGCGCCTGCGGGGAGAGGGCGCAAGACTGGTGCCGCGAATTGATAAGGGTGAGGGGGACGCGCAGCAAAGCTGCCCCTCACCCCACCCCTCTCCCCGCTCCGCTTCGCTCGGCGGGGCGAGGGAGCAGAGCGGTCAGGACTGGCTACGATCCTGGAGGAGTTCGGGCGCCTTTCTCATCGTGTTGCCGTCACAGACGACGCCGACGCAGGCCATCTTCATGATTGCCGTCTTGCCACAGACCGGACACCGCCAGCGCAATGCCAGTGAGGTCGCCGGCTCTCCGCAGTCGCAATTTGCATCGGAATGCTTCATGGATTGGCACTCCCCTTGTGGGTAATCGCAGATATCGTGTGCCCGAGCCGACGCTTTTATGCGAGGCCGGCTCGCATCAACGAACCGCGGCGGCCGTCACCGCGTGAGATTGTAGCGGATGAAGGAGTCGCGGTCGGTGGGATTATTCCCCAAGCCCCTGTTGAATTGAAAAGACTGATTGAGGTCGTGGATCTGAGCACTGGGGTTGCTGACGGGCGGCGGAATGTAAACGCTCGTCGACGCTTGCCCCAGCGGCAGTGACGGTGGGGTTAGAGCTGCCGGGGCGTAGATTCCGCCGCTGCCACGCCTCGCGACACGGGGGCGCACCACGGGTTTGGTTGCCTGCTCCTCCGCGGGTTTGGGTGCCTGCTCTTCCCTGGCAACAGGGCGTTTCTTGCACTCGAGCCCCACCATGAT
>DATFQX010000070.1:0-5778 GCA_035263865.1 Xanthobacteraceae bacterium | reverse complement strand
CTGAGCGGCACCCGGCCCTGGCTCACGCGGTGATGGCACCTCTCATCTGCTGGTCCTTGAGCAGCTCGATGTTGAGATATCTCTTCGTAGACCACGCCGTGCCGGCGATGTGGCGCAGCCTCGCGGCGGCGAGGTTGAGCGTCAGGAAACGCGCCCACGACACGGGTGCGCCACCGGATCTCGCGCAGGATGCGCTCGAGCGGGTTGTTGGTGCGAATCCGCCGCCAATGCTGTTTGCATCTTTTTTCAGGCCTACGCGCGCGCACGAGAAGAGCGCGCCGATCGGCTATTCGAGGAGCTGTTCGAGATCGCCGACAACCCGTGCCGTGCACCAATCAGGTCGAGGTTCAGCAGCAGCGCAATCGCCTGGATACGCGGAAATGGGCGCTTTCTAAGCTCGCTCCGCGCAAATACGGCGATCGCGTTGAGCATGATGTGAGAGGTGGCGGCGCTGCGATGCCGGCGATCCTGATCCAGGTCGGCGGCGTCGATCGCGGCGAGGTGATCGATGCAGACGACGTGCGCGAAAGCTGATTAGGTCTATCGAGGGGCAGGCCAGCACCTCGATTCAGAACGATTCAGGGTTGTCCCAAGGACCGGGCCGGTCCCTCCGTGCTAGGCTGAGGGTGCGGGAAACCGGCTGCACGGGGTGGGAGAGCCCCATGCCAGCCTTGAGACGACGCGAGTTCATCACATTGCTCGGCGGCGCAGCGGCGTGGCCACTCGCGGCGCGCGCGCAGCAGAGCGAGCGGGTGCGGCGCATCGGCTTGCTGATGGCGTGGGCTGAGAGTGACCCAGAAGCTCAACCCCGCATGGCGGCATTCATGAGCAGGTTGCGGGAGCTCGGCTGGATCGACGGCCGAAACTGTCGCATCGAACGGCACTGGTCCGCCGGCGATATCGAGCGCATGGACCGCCAATCGAAAGAACTAGTCGCCTCGGCGCCGGACGTGATCTTGGCTATGACCAATCCAATGGTGGAGGCCGTTCACAACCTGACCCGAACGATCCCGATCGTGTTCCTTCAAATATCCGCCCCGGTCGAGAGCGGCTGGGTGACGAACATGGCGCGCCCGGGTGGCAACATGACTGGGTTCGCCAACTTCGAGGGATCCATGGGCGGCAAGTGGGTCGAACTGCTCAAAGAAATCGCGCCGAGCGTCAACAGAATCCTGGTGCTGATGCATCCTCAAATACCACATGCCGCATTCTGGCGTGCGGCGCAGTCGGCCGCTCCATCGTTTGGAGTAGAGGTAACCGCAGCGGATGTGCACGGTGGCGATGATGTGGAGCATGCCATCACGACCTTTGCACCCCCCGCCAATGGCGGAGTGATCGTTTTTCCGCATCCCATCATGACGACCAATCGCAATCTAATTGTCCAGCTAACTGCGAGGCATCGGCTACCGGCGATCTATCCGCTCCGGTTTTTCTCCGCTGCGGGCGGCCTGCTGTCCTATGGGATTGATCAGGTCGAACAATGGCGCCCGGCGGCAAGCTACGTCGACCGTATCCTTCGGGGCGAGAAGCCAGCCGATCTTCCGGTGCAAGCACCCGATAAGTTTCAGTTGGTCATCAACCTGAAGACCGCCAAGGCGCTCGGTCTCGATGTGCCTTGGATTCTCCAGCAACGCGCCGACGAGGTGATCGAGTAGCCGACATGGACGCGCGGCTCGATCTGGGCCGCACGACCGCTGAGTAAGACTTAGGCCCCGCAACTTCTGCCGGTGGCCCAGCGCACGCCGCGCAGAGGTGCCGCCTTTAATTGCGATGCGCGCCCCTGACCCACTCCAAGACCTGCTATACTTTATCCGTGATCCTTGGCCTTGGGGGTAAGGCCCATGAGGCGGCGGGAATTCATCACCATTGTCGGCGGCGCGGCGGCATGGCCGCTCGCGGGCCCGGCCGTTCTGCTGTGACAAAACGTGCTCTCGCGCTCCTAAAACAAGACACTAACGCCGAAGGCCACGAGCAGCGCTAGTATCCCGACCACAACAAGCGAGCCCAATGCCGTCAGAACGCCTCGTGTGAATTCGTTGCGGTAGCCCGTGATTAGCACAGCCGTCGATGACAGACCTCGCGACGTCGCTTCTCCGCTTGTAAATTTGGCAGACGCGCCCATGATGACCTCCTCGTCTATGACAGACCTATGGGGTCGAATCGGCGCCGAAGAGATGGCTCCTCAAAGACGAGTAGCTCACAAAGCGCGATAGAGCCTGTGACGTACGTCACAGGTGTGCAGAAATGTTCATCCGAGTCTTTCACGAGGGAAGGATCAAAGTGAAACTTCCCCGCCGCAAATTCTTGAATCTGGCCGCGGGCGCTGCCGCACTGCCGGCCGTCTCGCGAATTGCAAGTGCGCAAGTCTATCCCAACCGGCCGGTGCGTATCGTCGTGCCCGTCGCTCCCGGGGGAGCCCTCGACATCCTTGCGCGCCTGATAGGTCAATGGCTGACAGAGCGGCTCGGACAGCCCTTCGTCATCGAGAACCGGCCCGGCGCGGGCACCAATATCGGGGTCGAGGCGGTCGTGCGCGCGCCCGCGGACGGCTATTCGCTTCTCCTGATACCCCAGTCGGTGACAACCAACGCGACTCTGTACGAGAAGCTGAGCTTCAATTTCATCCGCGACATCGTGCCGATCGCAATGATCAGTAGCTTGCCCCTAGTGATGGAGGTGGCTCCTTCGGTTCCGGCCAAAACGGTCCCCGAATTCATCGCCTACGTCAAATCAAACCCGGGCACGATCAGCATGGCGTCGGGCGGCAGCGGAAGCATGTCCCATGTCGGCGGCGAGCTGTTTAAGTTGATGACTCATGTCGACATGCTCCATGTGCCCTATCGCGGTGGTGCGCCCGCGCTCACCGACCTGATCGGCGGGCAGGTGCAGGTGATGTTCAGCCCTCTGCCCGAATCGATCGAGACCATCAAAGCCGGCAAGGTGCGCGCGCTGGCGGTTACCACCGCGACGCGCTCGCGGGCGTTGCCGGAGGTACCAACCGTCGCAGAGTCTGTGCCAGGCTTCGAGGCCAGTACTTGGCAAGGCATTGGGGCGCCCAAGAATACATCGGGCGAAATCGTCGATAGGCTCAACAAAGAAATAAACGCCGCTCTCGCCGACCCTAACATCAAGGTACGCCTTGCGGACCTCGGCAGTGTGCCAATGCCGATGTCGCCTAGCGACTTTGAGAAGCTCATCGTGGCGGAAACCGAGAAATGGACCAAGGTGATCCACGAGGCCAAGATCAAGCTCCAGTGATGCCGATATTCCATATGGCGGCGCGGCGGCGTGGCCGCTCGCGGCGCGGGCGCAGCATGGCGAGCGCATGCGGCGCATCGGCGTGCTCAATACTCTCGCTGCCGAGGATTCGTGGGCACAGGCGCGCCATGGGGCATTTCTGCAAGGCCTGCAACAAGCGGGCTGGACTATCGGGCGGAATGTGCAGATCGAGACACGTTGGGCTGCAGGCGATCCCGATCGCCTTCGCACCTTCGCGGCGGAATTGGTCGCGCTTGGGCCGGATGTGATCATGACCACCGGCAACGCGGGTGCCGCGCCTCTATTACAGGCGACCCGCACAGTGCCAATCGTGTTCGTGATCGTCCCCGATCCGGTAGGCGCCGGATTGGTCAACAGCCTGGCTCGGCCGGGCGGCAATGCCACTGGCTTCACCTCGTACGAATACGGGCTGAGCGCGAAGTGGCTAGAATTGCTTAAAGAGGTGGCGCTGCGAATAACGCGAGCAGGCGTCATTCGCGATCCCACGCTTGCCTCCGGGCCGGCCCAGTTCGCCGCCATCCAGTCCATGGCGCCGTCGCTGGGGATGGAGGTGAGCCCGGTCAACGTGCGCAATGTCTCGGAGATAGACCGCGCCATCGCTGACTTCGCTCGCGCGGCGAACAGCGGACTGGTTGTGATCGGCAGCGCGTTAGTGGGGGCACATCGCCACCTGATCATCGCGCTCGCGGCGCGGCACAAATTGCCCGCAGTCTACGGGGAACACTCATACGTCAAGGAGGGCGGGCTCATTTCCTATGGACCTGATTTTGTCGATCAGTATCGGCGCGCCGCTGGCTACGTCGATCGCATCCTCAAGGGCGAGAAGCCGGCTGACCTTCCGGTGCAGGCGCCGACCAAGTACGAGCTGGTGATCAATCTCAAGACCGCCAAGGCTCTCGGCCTCATGGTGCCGGATAGCCTGCTCGCCCGCGCCGACGAGGTGATCGAATGACCACCCGACGCAGCTTCATGAGCCTGCTCGGCGGCGCGGCGGTCGCGTGGCCGCTCGCGGCGCGCGCGCAGCAATCGGCGCCGGGCTGAAGGTAGGGCACCATCATGGACATCGGAGGTTGGCTGCAAAGCCTTGGCCTCGAACAATTTGAGGCGGTATTCCGCGAGAACGCGATCGACGCCGACGTCCTGCACGATCTCACGGAGGATCATCTCCGCGAGATGGGTCTTCCGCTTGGTGCCCGTCTCAAGCTCCTGAAAGCCATTAGTGCGCTTGCTTCAGGCGCAGAGCCGATCGGTCTCACACCGGTCGTCGCGCCGGCTGGCCCGCCCGCAGATACTGCCGAGCGACGGCAAGTCACAGTGATGTTCGCCGACCTGGTCGGCTCGACGGCGCTTTCAGCCCGGATGGACCCGGAGGACTTGCGCGAGGTCATTTCGGCTTATCAGAAATGCGCCGCTGAAGCCGTGCGCCGCTTCGGCGGTTTCGTGGCGCGGTATATGGGCGACGGCGTGCTTGTCTACTTTGGCTACCCCGAGGCCCATGAGGATGATGCCGAGCGGGCGGTGCGTGCCGGGCTGGAGTTGATCACGGCCGTGATCGCGCTTAAGACGGCCGCTTCGTTGCAAACCCGTGTCAGCATCGCCACTGGGCTGGTCGTTGTGGGCGATCTATTTGGATCGGGTGAAGCGCAGGAACGCGGCATCGTCGGCAAGACACCAAATCTTGCAGCGCGTCTGCAGGAGATTGCCGAGCCAAACACCGTGGTCATTGACGAAGCGACCCGCAGGCTTCTCGGGAATCTCTTTGAGCTAAGGGGCCTTGGCGCCAGAGACCTTAAGGGCGTCGACGAGCGGGTGCACGCTTGGGTGACGTTGCGGGCGAGCACCGTCGAAAGCCGCTTCGAGGCACTGCATCCGAGCGGTCTGACTGCCCTCGTCGGGCGCGAGGAAGAAACCGAGCTGCTGTTGCGGCGCTGGTCGCGGACGAAGAGCGGCGAGGGTCAGGTCGTGCTGATTTTCGGAGAAGCAGGCATCGGCAAATCGCGGCTCACAGCTGCTCTTCTAGAAACCCTTGCTCCCGAACGACATACACGTTTGCGCTATTTCTGCTCGCCCCAGCACACCGACAGCGCGTTTTATCCGATCATCGGTCAGATGGAACGTGCGGCTGGATTGTTACACGACGATACGTCCCGGCAGAAACTCGACAAGCTCGATACTCTACTCGCGCAGACTTCGACCTCGATCCAGGACGCCGCACTCATTGCCGAGATGCTTTCGCTGCCGAACGATGGCCGGTATCCCGCCCTCGAACCGATGCCGCAGCAGCGCCGGCAAAAAACGCTGGAGGCGCTCACCGCGCAAATCGAGACGCTGTCGCGGCAAAGCCCTGTGCTGATGGTCTTCGAGGATGCGCATTGGGCTGACCCAACCAGCTTGGAAGCGTTTGGTCGTGTCGTAGACCGAATTCGGACACTTAGGGTGCTGTTGCTAGTGACGTTCCGGCCGGAATTCGAGGCGCCGTGGGTTGGACGGCCTTACGTC
>DATFQX010000069.1:0-2653 GCA_035263865.1 Xanthobacteraceae bacterium | reverse complement strand
CACCGGGATCGGCACGCTCAGCAACCCGGTGGTACGCGAGGGCCGCTAGGCCGTTCCGGCAATACTGATCCTGTTTGCGTCGCAAGCGGTCGGTCAGCAAATGCACCGCATTGGGTTTCTTGGAGCCGCCGTTGTGCCTGTACCGGAGCAAGCTTTTGTGGACGTATTAAGGACGCGCGGTTACGTCGTGGGAGAGAATCTCGAAATCGACTTTCGTCACCACTCCCTGCCTCTGTTTCTTTCTGACGCCCCGCCGGGCCACGTCGGTCCTCGACCCGCAAGGACGGCTTAGCGGTTAGGTCGGCCTCTTAGCGAAATGCGGGAGATCGTGGGCGAACGCAACCCAGCCGTGCTTCGACTCTTCGTAGATCGACAGCGTAGGCCGCGGGAAGTCGGGATCATGAAAAGCACCGACTGCAACGCCGATGCCACCTGGCCTAACGTCAGCCTCCCAAAACACCGTCGTTCCGCACGTCGGGCAGAAATACGCCCTTACTTTTCGTCCCTCTTGCCCGTCGCGGACATAGATGTTGGACGGTCCTTCGGCGCGAACATGCTCCTTCTTGAAAAAGGCACCAACGCCGAACACCGAACCGGTTCGCCGCTGACACTCGCCACAATGGCAGACGCCTACAACATCAGGATCGGCGGATACTTCGACGCGCAAGGCACCGCAAGAGCAATGCGCAGTTCTTGTCATAGTTCCCCTCCTTATCCAGGCACAACGAGACTACAGGCGGGCGGCTCTCAGAGCGACCGCTTACGTGGCCGGTGGTCGGCCCTGTCGGTGGTGGTCCATCCTCGGCGGTAGGCCGAGCCAGGGATGCATCGACTCCTCCCAAATCGAGTCGCTGGGCGGTGGAAAGGCTGACGTGTCGAATGCACCCACTGCGACTCCGCAGACCGCTGCGTTACGGTCTCCTTCCCAATAAAGGGTGGTGTTCGATCGTGTCCCGCGGTGTGGTGTAGGAGCGGCGTCGATCTTGGCGCTCTCCGGCGAGTTTGGCCGGCGACTCAGGCTGCCACGGCGGGCAGCTTGAAGATCGGATCCTCGCTCAATGGAGCGATGGTTTCCAGCGTCATGTAGCGGGCGCGCTGCACGGCCCACTCATCGTTCTGCTCGAGCAGGATTGCACCGACCAGGCGGGTGATGGCAGCCTCGTTGGGGAAGATGCCGACGACTTCGGTGCGCCGCTTGATCTCGCCATTGAGGCGTTCCAGTGGATTGGTACTGTGGATCTTTGGCCGGTGGTCTTTGGGAAAGCTCATGAAGGCAAGCACATCGGGTTCGGCCTCGTCCATTAGTCCCGCCAGCTTTGCCACCTTGGGCCTGAGCTGATCGGCGACTTGGCGCCATTGCAGGCGTGCCATATCGGCATCCTCCTGGGCAAAGGCAGTGGCGATAAAAGCGGCAACGACACGTCGACCGTGCTTTCCGGCGTGCGCCAGGACATTGCGCATGAAGTGCACCCGGCAGCGCTGCCACGAGGCATGCAGAACCTTGGCGACCGCCGCCTTGAGACCTTCATGCGCGTCCGAAACGACCAGCTTGACGCCGCGCAGGCCGCGTCTGGCGAGTGCCCGCAGAAACCCGGTCCAGAACGTCTCGGCCTCGGAGGCGCCAATCGCCATGCCGAGCACTTCGCGCCGGCCATCGCCGTTGACGGCGACAGCGACGATCACCGCGACCGAGACGATGCGACCGTTCTCGCGAGTCTTCACGTAGGTTGCATCCAACCAAAGATAGGGCCAGTCGCCCTCCAATGGTCGATTGAGAAAGGCCGCGATCTTGTCGTCGATCTCCGCGCACAGCCGGCTGACTTGGCTCTTCGAAATGCCGGTCATGCCCATGGCTTTGACCAGATCATCGACCGAGCGCGTCGATACTCCCTGAATGTAGGCCTCCTGGATCACCGCGGTGAGCGCCTTCTCGGCCGTGCGGCGCGGTTCCAGAAAGGCCGGAAAATAACTGCTCTTGCGCAGCTTCGGGATGCGCAGCTCGACGGCCCCGGCGCGGGTCTCCCAAACCCGGTCGCGATAGCCGTTGCGGTGATTGATGCGTTCCGGGCTGCGCTCCCCATGCGCGGCGCCAGTCAGGCTCTCGACCTCCAGCTCCATCAGTCGTTGCGCGGCAAAACCGACCATCTCGCGCAGCAAATCAGCGTCCGAGCTCTTCTCCAGCAAGGTGCGAAGGCGCATCATCTCATCGGTCATCGTCGGGTCCTTGGTTCGCGTGAAGGTTTGGCGACCAAACCCTACCGGAGATCCGCGATGACCACTGCTGTGGATAAGTGGCCCGCTGCCGCCAGACTCGTGGCGGTCGCTGCAGTGGGCCACTTATCCACAGCTCCTACACCACCTCAAGGGACATGACCGCTCAAAGTCAGCAGAGGATACATCGCCGAACTGCTTCAGTTCTGGTTTGAGTTCTGACAATTCTTACACTCTCCTACACAGCAAATTAACGTCAGTCAGGTGCTTTCGGCTCAGACCGGGGTGGGACGTAACCAAATTTGGTTAACAGGCTCTAAAGACCCTGTTCACCCACAGAAGCGGTGATACGGCGTGATCGACTCATTCTGTGAAGCCTTCGCGAACCGCCCGTCGCGGGCGCGAAAAGATTGCGATCTCGGCCTCAGTTGAACGGCAGAGG
>DATFQX010000068.1:0-75169 GCA_035263865.1 Xanthobacteraceae bacterium | reverse complement strand
CACGAACGGCGGTGTCGTGCAGGGGAGATGGTACTGCAATCTCAAACACGCACCTCCCGGAGAGTGGAACAATTACCGCTCAACGGGACGGTACAAACTGCGGTCCGGCATGCAAGGAAGGTAGGGCGTGTACTCATAAATAGCGATTGCCCTGCAATCGCTGGCTGCCGGAAACGACGTATGAGCATTGCGCGGATGCTCAGGCGGTTTTTGGCGGTGGCAGTGGCGCAGGTGAGAGCTTGAACACTGTTATTTTGGCCCGGACTTACCTTAAACAAACGACGGGTGCCACGGGGAAAGCGCCGGCGATCAGGAGCGGATCGGCTGAGCGCAGCGGACCCGGCGTTTGCCCTTCCCGACTAAAATCGAGGCCCGCAGAACGCCGCCCGCAAAAAAGAAAACCCCGCGGGGTCGCGGGGCTAGTCCCAGGTTCGGCGTATGTCAGGACGGCTCGGGGATTGGGGGAATCTGAAAGCCGTCCAGCCCGCCTTGCATAGAGTTAATAGGGAGACCGCGGCCGTACCGCTGTGACGGCGATCACAAAAAGTGCGTTTCCGGCCGCTGCCGCGATGTTTACTGGAACGGGTTGAACCAGGCGGCGGCGCGACGCTCCGCGGCGGGCATCACCACGACCTTGGTGCCGACCTTGACGCGGTCATAAAGGTCGATGACGTCCTCGTTGACCATGCGGATGCATCCGGCCGTCGCGCGGCTGCCGATGGAGCCGGGCGCGTTGGTGCCGTGGATGCGGTAGAAAGAGCCGCTGAGATACATGGCGCGCGCGCCGAGCGGATTGGTGACGCCGCCCGCCATGAAGCGCGGCAGATAAGGCGAGCGGGCAATCATCTCCGGTGGCGGCGTCCAATCCGGCCACTCGGCCTTGCGCTCGATCGTCTTCGTGCCGGACCAAGTGAAGCCTTCGCGGCCCACGCCAATGCCGTAGCGCATGGCCTTGCCGCCGGGCAGCACCAGGTAAAGGTAAGTGTTGGGCGTATCGATGATGATGGTGCCGGGCGCCTCGCTGCTACGGTAGTTGACGATCTGGCGCTGGAGATCGCTGCGCAGCTCGCTCGCATCGTCCTGCGGATTGGCGTAAGCGGGCGCGGTCACCGGCGGGCGCCGCGGGCCGAACAGCGCCTCGAATGGGTTGAACGGATTGGCGGAAGCCGCCGTGGTCGCGCTCGCGACAAGAAGGGCCGCGACCGCGGCGACGGTCTTCAGGCGGGTAAAATTGTACATGACACGTCCCCCTTTGACGTCCGTTGGTCGGAGCGGGGGGGTGGCGGGGTTCAAAAAGCTTGCGCAGAATTAATCCTGCGAATTGGTTACCGCGCCCGGATCAAATTGGAATCTTTGATTCTTTTGAGCCTACCGCGTCGCGGTAACAACCCCGTGTTGACGCCAGCCGAAAAAGGCCGTCACCGGCCCAACGGCGTCATGATACTGTCGCCCAATTCGGGGATGGGCTCATCGTTTCGCCGCGTGCCAGCCGACCACCGCGTCGGTGACGGCGTCGGTCGACGCAAAATAGGGCTTGATATCCAGAAGCGGCGTGTCGTCGAGGCAGTCGAGCCCGACGACCGAGAGCCTCGTGCCCTCGACGCGCAGCAATCGCGGAACGCTTATGGCGATCGGATTGGGCCTCGCCGGCGATCTCAGCGCAAACGTGCCGCGCCCGACGCCGTAGTGCCGCGGCACCTGCAGCACCAAATCGCGCCGCGAGCGGCTCATCCAATAAAGCAGCACAAGGTGGCTGCAGGTCTCGACACCGGTGAGCGCCTCGGCCCAGCGTTCATCGACGAGGATGGTGCAGACCGCGTCGGATTCACGGGCATTTTTCGGGCAGTCCTCGCGCCGCGTCCAAGGTGTGCGGATGCGGCCGATGAAATAGAGCGAGGCGTCGAAGTTCTGCGGCAGCTCGACCGCGATCTCGCCGTCACGGATGCCCAGGGGGTCCTCGGCCATAGACGGATTCCTCCTGTGAAACCCAATTGATGGCGCCCCAGGGCCGGGTCGGCTCCCAACGATCGCAAGTCGGGTCGGGCCGTAAGCGGTGTCAAGTCCGGAACCGAACAGGCCCGCATTTTGGGTCTTGCCAAGACCATTTAAACCTATAGAGATATCTTTATACGCCAGCCAAGCTTCGTCCCACCCTGCCCACCGCACGTCATGCCCACCCGTGCCCACCTGCCGTTCGACACCATCTACGAGGCGCTCAAGGCCGCCGCCGAGGCCACGCGGCTGCGCATCCTCGCGCTGTTGGCCGAGGCCGAGCTGACGGTTTCCGATCTCACCGCCATCCTGCGCCAATCCCAGCCGCGCATTTCCCGCCATCTGCGGCTTCTCGCCGAGGCGGGATTGGTCGAACGCTTTCGCGAAGGGTCATGGGCGTTCTTCCGCCTGGGCGACCGTGGGGATGCCGCCAAGCTTGCCCGCGAGCTCATCGCCCACCTCGATCCCGAGGACGTGACGCTCTCGCGCGATCGCGAGCGCCTCGCCGCGGTGCGGGCGCAACGGGCGCAGGCCGCGCAAAACTATTTCCGCCAGCACGCGGCCGAGTGGGACCGCATCCGCAAACTGCATGTCGCCGACGAGGCCGTGGAGGCGGCCATCATCGGCGCGCTCGCCGACGCTCCCGTGCGCGCACTCCTCGATCTCGGCACCGGGACGGGGCGCATACTCGAACTGCTTGCGCCACAGATCGAGCGTGGTCTCGGGCTTGATCTGTCCCTCGACATGCTCTCGCTCGCGCGCGCGCGGCTTGATCGCGCCGGGCTGCGGCATTGCAGCGTGCGTCAGGGCGATATCTACGATCTCGCATTGCCCAAGGACAGTTTCGATGCCGTCGTCATCCACCAGGTCCTGCACTTCCTCGAGGACGGCGCGCGCGCGATAGAAGAGGCGGCGCGGGTGCTGCGACCGGGCGGCCGCTTGCTCGTCGTCGATTTCGCCCCGCACGATCTCGAATTTCTTCGCGACGAGCACGCCCATCGACGCCTCGGCTTTTCGCCGGAGAGCGTGACGCAGTGGATGAAAGCCGCCGGGCTTACGGTCTTGCTGCAGCAGAGCCTTCCTCCGGAGCCCGCTTCCGAAGGTAAGATCGCCGTCTCGCTCTGGCTCGGGCACGATCCGCGCCTCGCGCTCGCGGCGCCCGCGCTGGAGGTGGCGTGATGTTCTCAGAACCCCGCGCCAGCCGCTTCGTACGACCGCACGGCGACGGCGAGCCGCGACATATCCGTGTCTCGTTCGAGTTCTTTCCGCCCAAGACCGAGGAGATGGAAAAGACGCTGTGGGAGTCGATCACGCGGCTTGCGCCGCTGCAGCCCAATTTCGTCTCGGTCACCTACGGCGCGGGCGGCTCGACGCGCGAGCGCACGCATTCGACCGTCAAACGGATTCTGGCCGAGACCGCGCTTTTCCCTGCGGCGCATCTGACCTGCGTCGCCGCCAGGCGCGAGGAGATCGACGCCGTGATCCGCAATTATTGCGCAGCCGGCGTGCGCCACATCGTGGCGCTGCGCGGGGACCCGCTCGGCGGGGTCGGCGAGCGCTATGCGCCGCATCCCGGCGGTTATCGCAACGGCGCCGATCTCGTGGCCGGCATCAAGCGTCTCTCCGACGTCGAGGTGTCGGTCTCGGCTTATCCGGAAAAACATCCGGATAGCCCGACAGTCGAAGCCGACCTCGACATGTTGGCGGCCAAGGTGGATGCTGGCGCGGCGCGCGCGATCACCCAATTCTTTTTCGAGAACGACCTCTTTTTCCGCTATCTCGACCGTGTGCGCGCCCGCGGCATCGACGTCCCGGTCGTGCCCGGCATTCTGCCGGTACAGAATTTCAAGCAAACCAAGGCGTTCGCCGCCCGCTGCGGCGCTTCGGTGCCCGACTGGCTCGCCAAGCGGTTCGATGGTCTGGAAGACGATGCCGCGACGCGCAAGCTCATCGCCGCCGCCGTCGCGGCCGAGCAAGTGCTCGATCTCGTCGATCGCGGCGTCACCGATTTTCACTTCTACACCATGAACCGCGCCGATCTGGTCTACGCGGTCTGTCACTTGCTCGGCCTGCGGCCGAGCCAGCAACAGGATGCACCTCCTCTTCCCATTGTGGAGAAGGAGCGCGCCTGAGCCATGCCCATTCTAACGCCAGCATCGCCCGCCGAATCGACGCTGCGCCGCCTCGCGGCCGAGCGCGTCCTCGTCCTCGACGGCGCCATGGGCACCATGATCCAGGCCCTCGGCCTCGACGAGGAAGGCTATCGCGGCGCGCGGTTCGATGCGTGGAACCGCGAGGTGCGCGGGAATAACGATCTCCTCATTCTCAGCCAACCCGCGAAGATCCGCGAGATTCATCTCGCTTACTTCCGTGCCGGCGCCGACATCGTCTCGACCAACACCTTCTCCTCGACGCGTATTGCGCAAGCCGATTACGGCATGGCTGGCATCGCCTACGAGCTCAATCTGGAAGGCGCCAAGCTTGCCCGCGCCGCCGCCGATCTCGCGCAAAGCGAGGACGGTCGGCCGCGCTTCGTCGCCGGCGCCATCGGCCCGACCAATCGCACCGCTTCAATTTCACCGGATGTCGCCAACCCCGGTTTCCGGGCCGTGACCTTCGACGAGTTGTGCGGCGCCTATGCCGAGCAGGTCAAGGGATTGATCGAAGGCGGCGCCGACCTCCTGCTGATCGAGACCATCTTCGACACGCTCAATGCCAAGGCGGCAATCGCGGCGGTCGCCGACGTCACCGAGCTCATGGGCGTCCGCGTGCCAGTGATGATTTCCGGCACGATCACGGATCGCTCGGGGCGTCTGCTCTCAGGCCAGACGCCAGCGGCATTCTGGAATTCGGTACGCCATGCCGCGCCGTTCTCGATCGGGCTCAACTGCGCGCTCGGCGCCCGCGAGATGCGCGCGCATATTGCCGAGATCGCGCGCATCGCCGACACCTTCGTGTGCGCTTATCCCAATGCCGGTCTGCCCAACGAGTTCGGCCACTACGACGAAAGCCCCTGCTCCATGGCCGCGCTGCTCGGCGAATTTGCCGATGCCGGCTTGGTCAACGTGGTCGGCGGCTGCTGCGGCACCACGCCCGAGCACATCCATGAGATCGTGCGCGCGGTCGAGGGCAAGTCGCCGCGACGCGTTTTCGAAGCGCCGCCGCTGCTGCGACTGTCCGGTCTCGAGGCTTTCGCGCTGACGCCCGAAATTCCCTTCGTCAATGTCGGGGAGCGCACCAATGTCACGGGCTCGGCCAAGTTCCGCACGCTGATCACCGCGGGAGACTACGCCGCGGCGCTGGCGATTGCCCGCGACCAGGTCGAGAACGGCGCGCAAATCATCGACGTCAACATGGACGAGGGCCTGCTCGATTCCGAAAAGGCAATGACCATCTTCCTCAACCTGATCGCCGCCGAGCCCGACATCGCCCGCATCCCGGTAATGGTGGACTCATCGAAATTCTCGGTGATCGAAGCCGGACTCAAGTGCCTGCAAGGCAAGCCGGTGGTGAACTCGATCTCGCTGAAAGAGGGCGAGGCAGCGTTCGTTGCACACGCCAAGACCGTGCGCCGGTACGGCGCCGCGGTCGTGGTGATGGCCTTCGACGAAACGGGGCAGGCCGACACGTTGGAGCGCAAATGCGCTATCGCCAAGCGCGCCTACGACATCCTGGTCGACCAGGTCGGCTTTCCGCCCGAGGACATCATCTTCGACCCCAACATTTTCGCCATCGCGACCGGCATGGAGGAGCACAACGGTTACGGCGTCGCTTTCATCGAGGCCGCGCGCTGGATCCGCGCGAACTTGCCGCGCGCTCACATCTCAGGCGGCGTGTCGAACCTGTCGTTCTCGTTCCGCGGCAACGAGCCCGTGCGCGAGGCCATGCACTCAGTATTCCTCTATCACGCCATCAAGGCCGGCATGGACATGGGGATCGTGAATGCCGGGCAGATCGCGGTCTATGACGATCTCGAGCCGGAGCTGCGCACGGCTTGCGAGGACGTCGTGCTCAACCGCGGCGCCGAAGCCGCCGAGCGGTTGCTCGCACTCGCCCAACGCTATCGCGGCCACGGCAAGGAGAGAAAGGAAGCCGATCTCGCCTGGCGCGAGCGATCGGTCGAGGAGCGATTGTCCCATGCGCTCGTGCACGGCATCACCGATTTCATCGAGGCCGATGTCGAGGAGGCGCGGAAGAAAGCCGAGCGTCCGCTGCACGTGATCGAAGGGCCGCTGATGGACGGCATGAACGTGGTCGGCGACCTGTTCGGCTCCGGACGCATGTTCCTGCCGCAGGTGGTGAAGTCGGCGCGCGTGATGAAGCAGGCGGTCGCCTACCTCATGCCATTCATGGAGCAGGAGAAAAAAGAGAAGGGGTTGGACAAGAAAAGCGCCAACGGCAAGATCGTCATGGCGACGGTCAAGGGCGACGTGCACGACATCGGCAAGAACATCGTCGGCGTCGTACTCCAGTGCAACAATTACGACGTCGTCGATCTCGGTGTCATGGTGCCGGCGGCGAAAATCCTGGAGACGGCGCAGAAGGAGGAGGCTGACATCATCGGCCTCTCCGGCCTCATCACGCCCTCGCTCGACGAGATGTGCCTTGTCGCGGCCGAGATGGAGCGGCAGGGCTTCGATTTACCGCTGTTGATCGGCGGCGCCACTACGAGCCGCGTGCACACCGCGGTGAAAATCCACCCGAATTACCGGCGCGGGCAGACGGTCTACGTCACCGACGCGAGCCGAGCCGTCGGCGTCGCGGCCAATCTGATGTCGCGTGACGCGCGGCCCGCTTATCTCGCCGACATCCGCCAGGAATATGCCCGGATCGCCGCGGCGCATGCACGGGGGGAGGCCGCCAAGCAGCGGCTCTCGCTGGAAGACGCACGCGCGAACGCGTTGAAACTCAATTGGTCGGGAAATTATCTGCCGCCACGGCCGAGCTTTATCGGATCGCGGATACTCGATGATTATTCGGTCGAGGAACTTCCCCATTACATCGACTGGTCGCCGTTCTTCGCCACCTGGGAGCTGGCCGGCAAGTTTCCCGCCATCTTCGACGACGCCAAATATGGTCCGGCCGCGCGCAGCTTGTTCGACGACGCCCAGGCGATGCTCGGGCGCATTGCTTCCGAGCGGTGGCTCTCCGCGAGCGCACTTTTCGGATTCTGGCCGGCCAATTCCGACGGCGACGATATTCTCGTTTACGGCGATGAGTCGCGCGCTCGCCCGTTCGCGGTGCTGCACACGCTGCGTCAGCAGCTCGCACGCCGCGAGGGGCGCGCCAACATCGCGCTCGCCGACTTTGTGGCGCCGCGCACGAGCGGGCTTGCCGACTACGTCGGTGCATTCCTGGTCACGGCCGGCATCGGCGAGGACGAGCTGGCAGAGCGGTTCAAGGGCGCCAACGACGATTATTCCGCGATCATGATCAAGGCGCTTGCCGATCGACTGGCCGAAGCATTCGCCGAGCGGCTGCACCAGCGCGTGCGCCGCGAATTCTGGGGCTACGCGCCGGACGAAGCGTTCACGAATGCGGAGCTGATCGGAGAAAAATATCGTGGCATCCGTCCCGCGCCTGGCTATCCCGCGCAGCCCGACCACAGCGAGAAGGCGATATTGTTTGCCCTGCTCGAGGGCGAACGGCGGATCGGGGTCAAGCTGACCGAAAGCTTTGCCATGTGGCCTGGCGCTTCCGTCTGCGGGCTCTATTTCAGCCATCCGGAAAGCCATTATTTCGGCGTCGGCAAGATCGAGCGCGATCAGGTCGAAGACTATGCCGGCCGCAAGGGATGGACTGTGGCCGAAGCCGAAAAATGGCTCGCGCCGGTGCTCAATTACGACCCGCTGATTGTGGCGCGCACTGCGGCGGAGTAGCGACGTGGCTCGTCATGCCCGCGCTTGTCGCGGGGCATCCACGCTTTATCGCAGCCCGGCGGCTTGAGTGAAGACGTGGATGGCCGCCAGCGCGTTTACGCGCGTCTTTGACGCGCTTCTGCCCGGCCATGACGCACATTGAGCTAATTCAATTCCCCTTTAAGCGCGAAAGGTCGTGTAGCGCTCATCAAGATACAAAACACCGGAGAAGTTGCGCTCTCCGGTGTAAGAAAAACGGTGTCGAAATGCGGCAATGCCCGCAAGATACTCGAACTCAAAGCGCGCCTAAGAGGATCGCGCCGACGAACGCAAACACTGCGAGCACGGCCAACACGTTGAGCTTTAAAGCAAGGTCCACGTCGCGTCCTCCGACCTCATTTTTTTGAGACTGCAATGTAGCAGAGCGGTGACGTCGTCCTAATGACAAATATATTGCGCCGCCGAAAGCGAATGCGTGCCGATCTGCTTGAGCATGCCAAGACTCTAATATCGCGATGCGAACCGGCGCGTCCCGGCATTTTGGATGACAGACATGAGGGCCCTCCCGCCGCTCATATTTGGCCTGCGCAGAACTCACTCGCTCCGCCGATCGCGTGGGATAACACGTGGCTGACCATGGGGTTAGGGCGGCGGCGGAGATCGTCGGCATTAAGCACCGCACGTGCCGCCGCGCCGAACGCAGTTGCGAAAGCGCACGCGCGCCGAAAGCCTGCACGGCCAGCAATCCAGCAGCAGCAACGCGCTCAACGTCAGTGCTTAACCATAGCGTGACGCGTACAGGAGTGCTCCGATGGCCGCGCGGCAATCTTTGAAGAAAAGTTAACAGAAACCATCGCATCCTGCTCGCATGGCGTGGGGAGTGCGTCGGTATCTTGTAGGCTCCATCGTCCTTGGCGTTCTCGGCGTGTTGGCGGGTTGCAGCGGCAGCATGTTCTTTGCCGAACGCGAGCCGTGGCGCCACGATGCCGAGGTGCAATGCCTTGGTTCCGGCATGGTCAAAGAGGGCGCCGGCATCACGCGCATGCAGCCGATCCGCGGGCCCGGCGTGTGCGGCGCTGATTTTCCGCTCAAGGTATCAATGTTGGGCGAGAGCGCGCCGCTCGGTTACATGGACGATCTGCGGCCGCCCGGTGACATTCCACGCGCCACGCCACGTTGGCCGATCAGGCCGGCCGGCACGCCGGCAGAGCCCTCGTATCAATCGCGCGTGCTGCCGGATTACCAGTTGCGCTCGCCGCAGGCGCTGCCTCGTGAGGGCGCTACCGATCAACCTATCTCGCTTAGCCCTCCCGGTATGACCGAGGGGCCGAGTGCCGCAGCGGAACCGTACGATTTTCGCAGGCCCTATGGTGTTGCACCTGCTCCGGCTCCTCCAAGATATTCATCTCCGGCGCCGGTCGGTTCGCCGCGCGAGGATTTTTCGCCCGAGCCCTACGACCGCCGGCCGCTGATTGATGCACCGGCGACGGGGCGCGGCTCGAGCGGCATCAGCCGCGATCCGCTACGCGAGCCCCCCGCGGCATCCTCCGCGCGCGAGACCATTGCGCCGCTGGGACCCTCGCGCGGCGGCACACAATCGTTCACGCCCGTCGCCCTGAGCCCGCCGGCGACACTCGCCTGCCCGATGGTGTCCGAGCTCGAGCGCTGGATCAGCGGCGCCGTGCAACCGGCGGCGATGCGCTGGTTCGGTTCACCGGTTGCTGAGATCAGGCAGATTTCCGCCTATTCCTGTCGCGGCATGAACGGCAATCCGCGCGCGAGCATTTCCGAGCATGCCTTCGGCAATGCGCTCGACATCGCCTCGTTCACGCTTGCCGACGGACGCAAGATCAACGTCAAGAATGGCTGGCATGGTTTGCCCGAGGAGCAGGGATTTCTGCGCGACGTGCAGGCGGCGGCTTGCGATCAATTCGCCACCGTGCTGGCGCCAGGTTCGAACGCCTATCATTACGATCATATCCACGTCGATTTGATGCGCAGGCGCGACGGCCATCGCGCCTGCAACCCGCACGCCATGTCAGGCGAAGAGGCCGCCGCGCGCGCGGCGCGTTACGCCGTCAAGCGCGATCCCGGCATTACCGGTTCGCTCTCAGCGCGTCGGACGGCGTCGCCGCGTTGGTTCGAGGAGCGACGCGCGCGCGCGGTGCCGGTGGCTCAGCCGGGCGAGGATGGCGAGGACGACTGAGGCAGGCGGCCTCTTTCCTCTTTAGGCCACTCACGTCATTTCGCGGCCGGCAAAGCCGGGAGGCATAACGACAGCCTGTGATCATGGATTCCGGGCTTCCTCGGTGCGCTCGGGACCTGGAATGCCAAAGCTTTAGACCGCGTCTGCGACACCATGCGGCACCTCTTACAATGGCGCGGTGGGATAACAATATTGTCCTGAGAAACAGGTGTCCTGGGAGGATGTCATGTCCCTTTTTGCCGCTCGTCCGCTGCTTGCGCTTTGCGCACTGGTGGCGGTGCTGGCGTTTGCCGTAACCGATGCCGATGCCCGGGCTGGGCGCGGCGGGAGCTTCGGCAGCCGCGGCTCGCAGACCTTCTCCGCGCCCCCATCGACGGCGACATCGCCAAGCGCGCGGCCCATTGAACGCAGCATGACGCAGCCCAGCCAGCCGGGTGGCGCGTTTGCACAGCGCCCGCCCGTATCCTCGCCCGTGGGCGGCTTCCTCAATCGGCCGGGATTTCTCGGTGGCCTGTTCGCCGGCTTCCTCGGCGCCGGCTTGCTCGGCATGCTGTTCGGTCACGGTTTCTTGGGCGGGCTCGGGGGTTTCGCCTCGATGCTCGGATTGATGCTGCAGATCGGCCTCGTCGTGATCGTCGGCTATCTATTGTGGACGTGGTGGCAGCGCCGCAGCCAGCCCGCGCTCGCCAGCGGTCCGGCGCTGCGCGATTACGCGTCCGGTGCCTCCCGTCCGCTGATGGGATTCGGTGGCGGCGGCGGTAGCGCGTCTGCGCAGACCCCGCGCGCATCCGGCACCGATGAGGTTGGGCTCACTCCCGAGGACTTCAATTCCTTCGAGAAGATCCTCGGCGAGGTGCAGAGCGCGTATAGCGCGGAAGACCTCGCCCGGTTGCGCCGCCTCGCGACGCCCGAAATCCTTTCCTATTTCTCGGAGGATCTCGCCGCCAATGCGAGCAAGGGCGTCGTCAATCGCGTCTCCAACGTCAAGCTGCTGCAAGGCGATCTCGCCGAGGCTTGGCGCGAGGGCGACATCGACTATGCGACCGTCGCGATGCGTTACTCGCTCAACGACGAGATGGTGGATCGCGATAGCGGCCGCGTCTTGCAAGGTGGACCTGATGAAGCCACCGAAATCTGGACCTTCATGCGCGTGCGCGGCGGGCATTGGCTGGTGTCGGCGATCCAGCAGTCGTAACGCCGAACTCGCAGAGTTGCTGCCGACGTAATGGCCGGGCTTGTCCCGGCCATTTCGTTCCTAGCCGCTCGTTGGCCGGTGCTGCGGCTTCCCATACGCTCCCGCGGTCGGCGGCTGGATGATGATCGCCTCGCCGGCATCGATCACGGTGGCATCGGACCCCTTGAGCTTCTCCACGTGGCCGTCCTTGCGCCGTACAGCGTTCTCGCCAATCTCGCCGGCCTCGCCGCCGGCAAGGCCGAACGGACGCACGCGACGGTGGCCCGACAGAATGGTGCAATCCATCTTTTCCAGAAAACGAATAGTGCGGCGCACGCCGTCGCCCGCATTCCAGCGGCCGTGCCCGCCCGAACCTTTGCGGATGTGGAAATCCTCGAGCACGACCGGATAGCGAAACTCGAGCACCTCCGGATCGGTCAATCGCGTGTTGGTCATGTGCGTGTGCACGGCATCAGTGCCCGGAAAGCCGGGGCCTGCCGGTGAGCCGGAACATATCGTCTCGTAGTACTGGTACTTGGCATTGCCAAAATTCAAATTGTTCATAGTCCCCTGTGCGGCCGCGAGGGCGCCGAGTGCGCCGAACAGGCAGTTGGTCACAGCCTGGGACGTTTCCACATTTCCGGCGACGACCGCCGCCGGATAGGCCGGCGACAGCATCGATTGTTTCGGAATGATGATGTTGATCGGCCGCAGGCACCCGCCGTTCATCGGAATCTCGTCGTCGACCATGACGCGAAAGACGTAAAGCACGGCCGCGCGCGTCACCGGCTCGGGCGCGTTGAAATTGCTGTTCTGCTGCGGCGACGTGCCGGTGAAATCCACCGTGGCTTCGCGCTTGTCCTTGTCGACGCGGATCTTGACCTTGATCCACGTGCCCTGGTCCATCTCGTACTCGAATGCGGCGTCGTGAATGCGATCGATGACGCGGCGAACGCTCTCGGCCGCGTTGTCCTGCACGTGCTGCATGTAGGCCTTCACCACCGGCAGCGTGAAGTACGCGACCATCTTGTGCAGCTCCTGCACCCCCTTCTCGTTCGCCGCGATCTGCGCCTTGATGTCATTGACGTTCTGCAGCGGATTGCGGGCCGGATATTTCGCACCGGTGAGAAGGTCGTAGAGCGCCTGCTCGCGAAACCGGCCGCGGTCGACCAGCTTGAAATTGTCGATGTAGACGCCTTCTTCCTCGATAGTTGTCGCGTTGGGTGACATTGACCCAGGGGAAATGCCGCCGACATCGGCATGGTGCCCGCGCGAGGCGACCCAGAACAGGAGCTCGCGGCCGGCCACGTCGAAGACGGGGGTGCACACCGTGATATCCGGAAGATGCGTGCCGCCGTTGTAGGGCGCGTTGATGGCGTACACGTCGCCAGGCGCGATCTTATTCTTGTTCTCACGGATGATAGTTTCGACGGCGCGGTCCATCGAGCCGAGATGCACCGGCATATGCGGTGCGTTCGCGACCAGGGTCGCATCGGCGTCGAATACCGCGCAGGAGAAATCGAGCCGCTCCTTGATGTTGACGGAATAGGCCGTGTTTTGCAGTGACACACCCATTTGCTCTGCAATCGACATGAAGAGATTGTTGAATACTTCGAGCATCACTGGATCGGCCGCGGTACCGACCGCACTTTGTCGCTTAAGCGGCACGACGCGATCGAGCACGAGGTGGTTTTTGGCGCTGATGGTGGCGCGCCAGCCGTCCTCGACCACGATGGTCTGATGCGGCTCGATGATGATGGCGGCACCGGCTGCAGCCTGGCCAGGCGAAAGCTGATCTCGCGTGAAGACGGCGGCCTCGTGCCAGTGGCCGTGCGAATAAAATTGGGTCCGTCGCGCCGGGGAGGGGAGTGGCGCGCGCGTGGTCGCGATTACCGGCTCTTTGAACTTTGCGCCGCCACCAATCGCCTCGATCGAAACCGCCTCCACCACCAGTTCCTTGGTCTCATCGATGAACCCGAACCGCGCTTTATGCGCGGCCTCGAAAGTCGATTTCATGGCGGCGAGAGTCGGCCGCGTTTGCGGCGTGCTCGCGCCTGGGCGAGACGCTGAGAACGCCGGCACCACCAGCGCGGTATCGGTTCCGGCATAACGCACATGCGCGCGGATGAACACTTCGACGGCATCGGCCCCCACGCCCTGCTCGATCACTTCGCGTCGTGCTTCGTCCCCCAATCGGCCGCCGATGCGTTCGATCGATGCGAGCGCGCCCTCTCCGAATGGCTCCTCGATCGCTTGCTGGCGCGTGGCGCGGATGTCGGCGAGTCCCATGCCATAGGCGGAAAGAAGTGAGGAGAACGGATGAATCAGTACCTTCGTCATGCCGAGCGCATCGGCGACGAGACAGGCATGTTGCCCGCCGGCGCCGCCGAAGCAGTTGAGCGCGTAGCGCGTGACGTCGTAGCCGCGCTGAACCGAGATCTTCTTGATCGCGTTCGCCATGTTCTCGACTGCAATCTTGATGAAGCCGTCGGCAACGTCTTCGGCGGAGCGGCCATCGCCGATCTCGCCGGCGAGCTCGCCAAACGCCTCGCGCACCGCATCGGCGTCGAGGGGCAGGTTCTGCTGCGCGCCGAAGATCTTCGGAAAGAACTCCGGCATCAGTTTGCCGACCATGACGTTGGCATCGGTGAGCGCGAGCGGCCCGCCGCGCCGGTAACATTTCGGCCCTGGATTGGCGCCGGCACTATCGGGTCCGACCCGGAAGCGGGCTCCATCGAAGTGCAAGATCGAGCCGCCACCCGCCGCTACCGTATGGATCAACATCATCGGCGCGCGCATGCGCACACCGGCGACCTCGGTTTCGAATGCGCGTTCGTATTCGCCGTCGAAATGCGAGACGTCGGTCGAGGTACCCCCCATGTCGAAGCCGATGAGATGCGAGAAGCCAGCCACGCGTCCGGTCTCCGCCATGCCGACTACCCCTGCCGCGGGTCCCGACAGAATCGCGTCCTTCCCTTGAAACAATTCCGCCGCGGTGAGGCCGCCGGACGACATCATGAACATGAGCCGCGGGCTGTCGCGATCGGCGGCAATGGAAGTGCCCATGTCGCGGGCCACTTGCGCCACGTATCGCCGCAAGATCGGTGAGAGATAGGCGTCGACGATCGTGGTGTCGCCACGCCCCACGAGCTTGATCAGCGGCGACACCTCGTGGCTGACGGACACCTGCGGAAAGCCGATCTCACGGGCGATGGCGGCGACGTGCCGCTCGTGCTCGGCATAGCGGTAGGCATGCATGAACACGATCGCGACCGCACGGATGCCGGCGGCGAGCGCGTCCGCAAGCTCCGCCCGCACCGTGGTGAGATCCGGTTCGCGCTCCACCGTGCCGCCGGCGCGCACGCGTTCGTCCACCTCGACGACGCGCTCGTAGATCATTTCCGGCTTGATGATGTGGCGGGCAAAAATCTTAGGCCGCGCCTGATAGCCGATCTTGAGGGCGTCGCGGAAACCCTTGGTGATGAGGAGGAGCGTCCGCTCGCCCTTGCGCTCGAGCAGCGCGTTGGTCGCAACGGTCGTGCCCATTTTCACGGAGGCGATCATGCCCCGAGGAATCGGCTCACCGGGCTTGACGCCAAGAAATTTGCGAATGCCTTGGACGGCCGCGTCGCCATAGGCCTCGGGATTGTCAGAAAGCAGCTTGTGCGCAACGAGCGTGCCGTCGGGACGGCACCCAATCACATCGGTAAACGTGCCTCCCCGATCGACCCAGAAATCCCAACCGCCGTTCGGTTGCATCGCTGTGCGCCTGACCTACTCGCTGCTTTATACGGGCGCGCTCGCGCGAGGCGAAGCGTCTCGCCAGGTTGCGGGGGATGCCCGCCCCCCCGGGCGCCGGCGCGGCCGGGGCGTACGGAACAAAGATCCGCCTTGGGCGCGGATCCGAAAACATTCGTGGATTCCGAGCCTTTTAGCTTTTGCGCGAAGCGGTCATGCGCCCCGGGTTGCGCTGCCGCGGGGATAGCGCGCGGCATCGCACGCGTAGCATTGCAAGAAACTGTTGCGCTGGCGGCGTGAGCGCCCCGTCGCGGATGCGAACGATCGAGAATGTTCTGCGAACCCTCCAAGGTACGAATGGGATAACAACGAGTGTGCCGGCGGTCAGCTCTTCGCTTAGCGCAAGCCGGCTGAACGCGGCAATGCCATGGCCGCGCCGCACTGCAATCTTGATCGCCTCCCATGCGGGCAAAGCGAGGCGCCGCTTCGGCACGATGCCGAGGTCGGCAAGCGCATCGTCAGCAATCGCCCGCGTCGCCGAGCCCTCCTCGCGCGAGATCCAGGTCAGCGCCTCGATGTCGTCGCGCGATAGTTTGCGGCCCGCGAAGTGCGGCGGGCCCACGATCCCGATCTCGTCCTCGATCAAGGGCTCTGCTTCGATCTCGGGAGCTGCCACGAAGCCGCCGCTGACGCCGACTTCGGCCCGATGCGAGCGCACAGCGTTGACGACTTGCGCGGAGGTCGCAAACTCGAATTGCATGCGGACGCCGGGGTGAACTTGCTGGAACGCCGCGACTATCTCAGGCAGGACATAGGTTCCAGGCGTGCCGGCGGCGGGCCGTGCGCGGCTTGCCGCATAACACAGAGGAAAAATATGTATTTTTTTTCTTCTGCCGCTGAGGCCGTCAAAACATTGCCTTGCTACGTGCTTTCCCCGCTCGCCCAGCGGAGGATGCGCTCCACCGGGCCTCCCGGCCTTCGACGCCGAGATCCTAGGATGCGAAGCATCGGCAACAATATTCTACATTCTACGGCTCCTGATCGCCCGCAACGTTCGCGGCCTGCTCCTCGCTGGGTTTAGCCTGGCGGCGACGCTCCTGTTTGGGCCGGTGAGCCATCAGGCGGCGGCGCAGGCCACGCACAGCATCAAAATCGTCGTGCCGCTCCCCGGCGGGGCCGGAGACATCGTGGCGCGGCTGCTGGCCGAGCAGGTCGGACGCGCGCATGGCGTGGCGATCGTCACTGAAAACCGCCCGGGTGCGGGGACGATCATCGGAACGGAGTCGGTCGCACGCGCGGCGCCCGACGGCGGCACACTCCTAATCAATGCACCGTACATTCTCATCAACCCATCTGCGAAAGGTGAATTTCGATCCGCTGAGTAGCTTTGACTGGCTTTGTTATCTTGTCAGCTCGCCAGGCGTGATCGTTGTCAACAGCACCTCGCCTTACCGGACGCTCTCCGAGTTGATCGATGGCGCGCGAGCGAGGCCGGGCGAAGTGACGCTGGCGAGTGTCGGACCCGGTACTGCGCAGCACATCGGATTCGAGATGCTCCGGCGCGCCGCCAACATCAATATGGCCTATGTTCCGTATGCCGGCGGCGCACCCGCAATTAATGCGCTCTTAGGAGGACATGTTATCTCGGTGTTCGCGGAATACGCGCCTTTGGCTGGTCATATCAAGGCAGGAACGCTGCGCGCATTGGCTACGACTTCGCGAACGCGGATCGAGCCGCTCCCAGATCTGCCGACGGTCGCGGAATCCGGCTACCCCGACTACGAAGTGGACTTGTGGTGGGGGCTCTTTGCACCGGCAAAAGCGCAAAAGGAGGCGCTCAAACAATTGGCCAAGTGGTTTACCGAAGCGTTGCGGGCACCCGAGGTCAAGGCCAAGCTCGATGCCCAAGGCTTCGCGGCGGTGGGAATGTGCGGCGCGGATTTTGGCGCACTCCTTCGCCGGCAGTTCGACCATTACGGCCGTGTCATTCGCGAGGCCAATATCACGCCGGAGTAACGCAGGTACGTGTGCGTCTGGAGGCTCGCGTCGCTCAACCCTTTCGCCCGTGCTCTCGATACCAACGCTCAGCCCCCGGGTGAAGTGGCACATCCATCGGCGTGCTGTCGCTCTCCCGTCCCATGTGCAAAGCGCTGCCATCCGTCCCCTTCTCCCATGAGATCTCGGCTTCCCGGGCGGCAAGCGCGCCACAGATATCGTAGGCAACCTGCTCGGCAAGCGATGCGTTGGCGTAAATCGGCCAACCACTGAAATCGAGCGTCTCGACGTCGCGAGCCAAGCCGGGAAAGCGCGCTTTCGGCAGCGAGACCTTGCGCCACCCGAGCCGTGCCATGGCGGCGAACTCAGTCGGTTCGAGTTCGATCGGGGAGAGGCCCGCCGCCAGGGCCTCATCGAGCCAGACCTTGATGCCCTCGTCGAACACCGCGTCGAGTTCCCTGCGCGCTAGCGGCGCCAGGCGGCGAGCGTCGGACGGACCGCCGCAGAGAACGAGGCGCCCGCCCCAGGATTCGAGATCCTTGAGCGCGAAGCCGTGGAGCGCAAACGCCTGGTCGATCAGCACGAGAGTGGAGTGAGTGGGATCCTCACGGACCGAGACGCGCAGCGGATATCGTTTGGCCTTGATGTCTGCGAGCGAGCGGATCCCCGTTCGCGGGTGGACCATGAACACAAAGCGGTCCCAGCTCGGATAGACGGCGACGATGCGCAGGGGCAGCGGCGTGCTGAACAAGCCGACGCCGCGATAGGCCTGCGTGAGCAACGCCGAGGGATTGACAACGGCGAGCTCGACCCCGTCTCCCTTGGCAACCTGCTCGGCGAGTATGGCGGAACCCGTGGCAAGTCTCAGCCAAGGTCGGAACGCGGCGGCGGAGCCGCTGCCGACGGTGATGACCATATCGCGATTGCCGCCATAGGGTGTCGCCGGGTTGCCCGCGAGGTGCAGACCGATCTCCCAAAGAATCTTGGCGCGAACGAAGTTCGCGCCTTTTGGTAGCGGCTCCATGCGGCACCTCCACGTGGGAAAAGGTGACGCACTATGCCACGCGCATTGTGGGCGCCGAACGGCACGGGTGAAATCCGGATCGGCCGAAAATTGGCGGGGACCCGGCGGGTTCTCCACCGGGCCCCCTTGGATCACATCAGCCGGCCTGTAAGCCGGGTTCTGTCGGCAAGGGCGAAGCACCCTCGCGTGACGGCCATTCCTCTGCGACGCCGGTTACCCAGCGCCTTGAGCGACCCACCCGGACGGCCGGATCCGGACGTTGATCCCGAGGCTCACTCCACTCGCGCGGACGCGAGCCTCGCGCCGTCCCTATTCGGTCTTGCTCCCGGTGGGGTTTGCCTTGCCGCCTGCGTTGCCGCAGGCGCGGTGCGCTCTTACCGCACCGTTTCACCCTTACCGCTCATGCCTCCCGAAAAGGGACGCCGCGAACGGCGGTCTGTTCTCTGTGGCACTTTCCCTAGGCTTAACACCCGCCGGACGTTATCCGGCACCGTACGTCCATGGAGCCCGGACTTTCCTCTCGCGGCCACCTTTCGGCTTTGACCCGAGCGACCGTCCAGCCGACTGACATATTAGGGATGGGGTGCGGGCGGACCCACGTCAAGCCCGCGCCGCGCATCACACGCGGCGGCGGTCACGCCGAGCCGCGCTTGCTTGCATTGGGATGGGCGTCGCGGGCAGCGATCAGGTCCTTCAGCGTAGCAGCGGTCGAGGCATCAATGTTGCCGTCGACCCCCCGCGGCCGGAAATGGCGCTGGAAGGCCGCCACGGCATCACGCGTCGCCCCATCGAGATGGCCGGAGGCCGCAACGCCGTAACCATAGTTTGCCAGCAGCGCCTGCGTCTCCTCGATGGCGGGGTTAGCATCGCCGAGCGTGAAGACCGGCCCGGCTTGGGCAATAGGCGCGGCCTTGACCCATAGTCCGATGCCGGAATCGGCCAGCGTCTTCCAGGGAAATTTCTCCCCCGGATCGCGCTTGCGCGATGGCGCGATATCGGAATGGGCGAGCACGCGGTCGGCGCCAATCCGGTGGCGGGTCAAAATACTGCGGCAGAGCGCCGTCACCGCCGCAATTTGCCGCTTTGGAAAATTAGGATAGCCGTGATCGTGCCCGGGATTGGCAATCTCAATGCCGATCGAGCGCGAGTTTATGTCGCTCTCTCCGGCCCAGGATGACGCGCCCGCATGCCAGGCGCGCCGCGCCTCTGCGACCAGCTGAATAATATAGCCGTCCTGTAGCACGACATAATGCGCGGACACTTCGCTGGCCGGATTGCAGAGGTGACTGATTGCATCTTCGTCGTTTGGCATCCCGGTGTAGTGCAGCACGATCATGTCCGGCGCGGCATTGCGCTCGCCGTGATTTGGTGAGGGCCTCACCTCTGCGACGACGGAGGATTCGGGACGTAGCTCGGATGCAACCATGGGCTCGGGATCTTTGCGGGAGCTGAGCTCGAATGACGATGAGCACAACGCTTGGCCCCCAAGGACGCGGCGATTGTGCAGAACCAGCAATCCGAGACAAGTCACGGCGCATTGTGCGCGAGCTACAACGCGAAGGCCGGGCCGGCTTCCCGCCGACCCGGCCCGCGTACTGCGGTGACGTCTTCCGCTTACAATACGCTACTCAACGCTCCCGAACGGGTCGACTGACTCAGCGCCCCGCCGGCGGCGAACTCGGCCGCGGCGCCATTCCGGTGGTCGGAGAGCCGCCAGGCGCGCCGGTCGTGCGTGCCGGGGGCTTGTAATACTGGAAGTCCGGCGCGTTCTTGAGCTGATCCTTTGTCCAAGTCACTTTGAGCTTGGTCATGGTCGGATCATCACTGCGCGTGGTCATGGCGTTGCCGCCACCAGTCGTGCTGCTGCCAGTGCTGGCCGGAACCGGCTGGAACGCGCTCATGTCGATTGCGACATTCTTCTCGCCGATGCCGAGGAACCCGCCCACGCCCACGATCAGCCCGAGGATCTTGCCGTTCTTATCGAACAGCATGTCATTCACATTGCCGATGTGCGCATTGTCCGGACCGAGGACGTCGCTACCTTTGAATTTGGAGAAAACCCACTGGTCCGTACTCTGCGACGCGATGAACTTGGCGGTGTCATGCGGAGCGGCTTCGGGTTTCGCAGCCGACTGCTTTGGGTCGGCCTGCGCGAACGCGCCGGAAACCATCAGCGCACTGACGGCGGCCGAAATCATCAGAGTCTTGAACATTCTGGCCTCCTATCGAGTTTTTTCCGTCAAGGAAAGGAAGCCTTCCTTGTCCGGGAACAACTCGCGAGCGCCCGCGCGTGTTCCGTGCATTTGGAACTCGCCAAGGGGCGGCCCTGTTGCGCGGCAAAGTGGCTGCTGCCGGACGGCCCCCTCAACTTCAGTTCATCCTCGCAGCTAGATCGCGTGTGAACGCGGCGAGCGTGTCTGCGCTTCATGCCCGCGACGAGTTCGCCTGCGACGGGGGTGTGGCAGGGGCCTGCGGGCCCCCCTCAACCATTCCTTAAGCCGGAATCCCATTAATAATATTCGCAGATCCGCGCGGGCCGGGCGTGACCGCCCGCGCCGAACCGATTTGACGCCCAAGCAATCCCATGATAACCCATAGCGTCCCATGCGGCGATGCGGCCCTAAGCACCGCCCCCGCAGGGGTGGCGCGGGCGCCGGCTGCTCGCGCCGGAGCAACGTCGGCGCGACCGGCGGGGGTGGGAGGCGATGGACCGCTTCGTGTCCAACTACACCTTACGGCTCGATGCCAAGGGGCGGGTCTCGATCCCGGCGCCCTTCCGCGCCGTGCTCGCGCGAGACGGCTTCGAGGGCCTCTACTGCTATCCGACGCTCGACCGGCCCGCCCTCGATGCGGGCGGCAACGCGTTGCTCAAGGAAATCGAGACCCTGATCGCGCGCTTTCCGCCTTATTCGGAGGAGCGCGAGCAGTTTTCAGCGGCGCTCTATGGCACGAGCGAAGTGCTCAAGATCGACGGCGAGGGCAGGACGATCCTCACCGAGCCGCTCAAGGGTCACGCCGGCATCAAGGACGAGATCACCTGTGCCGGTCTGGGCCACAAGTTTCAGATCTGGGAGCCGGGCCGCTTCCGCGCGGAACTCGCGGAGGCCACCGAGAAGGTTCGCGCGCTCAAGCGGCAGCTTGGTTCCCGGGTAGCGGCGGAAGGGCCGCACGGAGCACGGGAATGATGGCGAGCCGCGACAGCGCGGGCGCTGTCGCTGGCGGACTGGCTCGTCACATTCCCGTGCTCGGCCGCCGTGTGGTCGAACTCCTCGATGTCCGCGCTGGTGCCCTCTACGTGGACGCCACCTTCGGGGCCGGCGGCCACAGCAGCGCGATTCTGGCGGCGGCGAACTGTAACGTCATCGCCATCGACCGCGATCAGCACGCGATCGCGCGCGGCGCCGACCTCGTGCGCTCTGCCAGTGGCCGCCTCGTCCTCGTGGAAAGTAAATTTTCTGATCTGCAGGCCGTCGTACGCAACCGCGGTTACGACGCCATCGACGGTGTCGTTTTCGATCTTGGCGTCTCCTCCATGCAACTCGATGAAGCCGCGCGCGGGTTCTCCTTCCGTCACGAAGGGCCGCTCGACATGCGCATGAGCCGCGACGGCCCCACCGCGGCCGACGTGGTGGCTTCAGCATCCGAGCGGGAGCTTACTGCTATCGTTGCGGCCTTCGGGGAAGAGCGCCATGGGCGGCGTATCGCCCGCGCCATTATCGTCGCGCGGCGGGCGGCCCCGATTCGGACCACGCGGGCCCTCGCCGACCTCATCGTCGGCGCCGTACCGGCGCGCGGGGACACGATCCATCCTGCGACCCGCACGTTCCAAGCCTTGCGCATCTTCGTCAATGACGAGCTTACCGAGCTTGCCGCCGGCCTCGCCGCCGCCGAGCGGGTGCTCAAGCCGGGCGGGCGACTGGTCGTGCTGTCGTTCCATTCGCTGGAGGATCGCATTACGAAATCGTTTCTGGTGGAGCGCAGTCGGCTGCGTGCCCCCTCGCGCCATCGTCCAGCGCCGGCGCAGTCGACCACGACTTTTCGGATTTTGACCCCACGGCCCATCGTGCCGGACGAGGCCGAGGTCAGGGCTAACCCCCGCGCGCGTTCGGCCAAACTGCGCGCGGCGGAGCGTACCGAGGCGGCAATTCCTGCGCGCCGCACCACGCGCTTGCAGCCTCCCTTGCCGTCATTGACCGACCTCGTGGCACGCCTCGGAACGGGGCAGCCGCGATGATGCGTGTGCTCAACATTTGCGTGATCGCGGCGCTCGTTTTGGCGGCGGCCGACGTCTACACGATCAAGTTCCAGTCGACCCGCCAGGCGCAACGCGTCGCCAAGCTTCGCCTCGAAATTAGGCGCGAGCGTGAGGCGGTCGCCGCGCTGCGCGCGGAATGGGCCAAGCTCGACAATCCCGCACGCATCCAAGATCTGGCGCGTCGACACCTGCAGCTGCTACCGGCGGACGCGCGGCAAATCGATCCGCTCGATAACCTGCCCGAGCGGCCCTCCGATCTCGTTGCCGTAGATGAGGCCGACCCGATCGGTAGCGCGATCTCCAAACCCGACGCTCTCGATCGTTCCGTTATCGGCAGCGTGCCCGCGGACGCAAGGTAAATCGGCATGCAGGCACCCGTGGCAGATCAGCCGACACCTGCGCGCGAACCGTGGCGCCGGCGGCTCATGGCTTCGCTGCTCTACGGCCGCAGCGTCGATCGCGACGCCAAGACGCGGGCGCGGATCGCGCTCACGGTGCTCATCTTTGCGCTGGGCTATACGGTCATAGCGATGAGACTGGTGATGTTCGCGACGGCGCCAGAAGGCCACGGATCGCGGCGCGTCATCGCGCCGGATGCGGTGGCGACGGCACGGCCTGACATCCTTGACCGCAACGGCGAAATTCTGGCGACCGACGTACGCACGCAGTCGCTGTTCGCCGAACCGCACCGCATCATCGACGTCGATGAGGCTTCCGAACTGCTCACCGCAGTCATGCCGGACATTGACGCAGCCGAGCCGCGGGCACGGCTTGCATCCAAGCGTCGCTTTGTGTGGCTCAAGCGCGAGATCACGCCGGAGCAGCGCGAACAGATCCATCGCCTCGGAATTCCCGGGGTCGGCTTCTTGCCCGAGAACAAGCGCGTCTATCCCAACGGCGCCGAGGTCTCCCATCTCCTTGGCCACGTGAACATCGACAATCAGGGCACGGCCGGCATCGAGAAATGGCTCGATGCGCGAGGTCTCGCCGACTTGCATCTCGCGGGACTCGCCACGGATCGCCTGCAAAAGCCGGTCGAGCTTGCCGTCGACCTTCGCGTGCAGCACGCCTTGCGCGACGAGCTGATTGCCGCTCGCGCCAGATTCAAGGCCGTGGCGGCCGCCGGCGTCCTCACCGATGTTCGCACGGGCGAGGTCGTCTCGATCGTCTCGGTGCCCGACTATGACCCGAACAATCCACGCGAGGCGCTCGATCCAACCCGCATCAACCGCCTTACCACTGGTGTTTTCGAGATGGGGTCGACGTTCAAGGCGCTCACCGTCGCCATGGCGCTCGACTCCGGCAAGGTCTCCCTCAAATCCGCGTTTGATGCCAGCCATCCGCTGCAATACGGAAAGTTCGCAATCCACGATTTCCACGCCCAAAACCGCGTACTCACGGTTCCCGAGATCTTCACCTATTCCTCCAATATCGGCACCGCGCGGATGGCATTAAGCCTCGGGATCGAACACCACAAATGGTTCCTGCGGAAGATGGGTCAGCTCGAGCGACTGCGCACCGAACTGCCGGAAAGCGCCGAGCCACTCGTCCCCAAGCGCTGGGCCGAGCTCAATACCGTGACCATCGCGTTCGGGCACGGGCTTTCGGTGGCACCGCTGCAGGCGGTGGCGGCGATCAGTGCGCTGATGAATGGAGGACGTCTTATTCCGCCGACTTTCCTCAAGCGCAGCGAAGCCGAGGCGCTGGCGCTCGCCACCCAGGTCGTCAAGCCAGAGACAAGCGAGAAGATGCGCTATTTGATGCGGCTTAACGTCGAGAAAGGCACCGCCACCAAAGCCGATGTGAAGGGGTATTATGTGGGCGGCAAGACCGGCACCTCCGATAAAGTGATCGGCGGCCGATACTCCAAGACCAAGGTCCTGACCTCCTTCACGGCCGTCCTGCCTGCCGACCAGCCGCGCTACCTTCTCCTCATCATGCTCGATGAACCGCAAGCGACGCCCGACACACACGGCTTCACCACGTCGGGATGGAATGCAGTCCCGGTCGGCGGTGCCGCCATTGCCCGCATCGCCCCCTTGCTCGGACTTGAGCCGCGCTTTGAGCTCCCACCTTCCGACAAGCTGATCCTGGCGAGCGCCGGCGCGAGATAGGCACACTCCTCGACGCGAAAGCGGCGAGCCCCGGATTACGAATTCCCGAGGAGCGCGCGGGGAACCCAGCTACCGCATCGCCGCTATGCCTGGACGATACGGGGCAGCAAAGGTAGACGATCCAAATACTATGAGACTTGCCGATCTCCTCACTGCGGATGCCGTCAGCGACGCACGTTTCGCCGCGCTCGAGGTCACGGGCGTCAGCGCCGACAGCCGCACGGTGCGACCGGGCGATCTATTCGTCGCGGTCAGGGGGGGCAAAGCCGATGGACTCGATTTCGTCCCGCAGGCGCTGGCAGCGGGCGCTGCAGCGGTCATGGCCGAGCGGCCGCCGTCGGCGCCGCTTCCGTCAGACATCGCTTTCGTCAAGGTCCAAGACACGCGCCGGGCTTTGGCGTTGGCTGCTGCGGCATTGTTTCCGCGCCAGCCGCGGGTGACCGCGGCGGTCACCGGGACGAGCGGAAAGACGTCGGTTGCGGCATTCACGCGCCAGATCTGGACCTCGCTAGGCCATCCGGCGGCCAGCATCGGCACGGTAGGGCTCGTCTCGCCCCGGCATGAGGTCTACGGCTCGCTCACAACGCCGGATCCGGTTGCGCTACACCGCTGCCTCGATCAGATCGCCGGGGAAGGCGTGACGCACCTTGCGCTCGAAGCGTCTTCGCATGGGCTCGATCAACGCCGTCTCGACGGCGTGCGTATCGCGGCCGGCGGCTTTACGAATCTCAGCCGCGATCATCTCGATTATCATCCGACACTGGAGGATTACCTCGCCGCCAAGCTGCGCCTGTTCACGGAGCTGATCGAGCCCGGCGGCGCGGCCGTGATCGCGGCCGATCACGAAAGCGCCGCTGTCATCGCGGCGGCAGCGGGACGCCGCGCCCTTCGGCTGCTCAGCGTCGGCAGGCGCGGCGAGGGCATTCGCCTGATCGAAAGCAAGATCGACGGATTTGCGCAGGCGCTCTCGCTCGAACATGCCGGTCGCGATTACCGCGTCCGATTGCCGCTACCCGGCGCGTTTCAAGTTGAAAACGCTCTTCTTGCGGCGGGGCTCGTCATTGCAACCGGCGGGAAAGCGTCGGAGACTTTCGCGGCGCTCGCCCAGCTCAAGGGTGCCACAGGCCGGCTCGAACTCGTGGGCGAGCGCAGCGGCGCGCCGATCTTCATCGATTATGCCCACAAGCCTGACGCGCTTGCCAAGGCACTCAAGGCGTTGCGGCCCTACGCGAGCGGCCGGCTGGTCGTCGTATTCGGTTGTGGCGGCGACCGCGACGCTGGCAAGCGGCCCATGATGGGAGCAATCGCCGCCAAGCTCGCGGACCGGGTCGTCGTCACCGACGACAATCCCCGCAGCGAAAATCCCGCGGCAATCCGCGCGGCGATCCTCAAAGCCGCGCCCGGCGCCCTCGAAATTGGCGATCGTCGCGAGGCGATCCACAGCTCGATTGCGGCTCTGCGCCGTGGCGATGTGCTCTTGATCGCCGGCAAGGGCCATGAAACCGGCCAAATCATCGGCAAACACGTCTTGCCGTTCAGCGACCACGAAGCGGTCGCCGCCGCGCTTGCCGGGAGGGTGGCATGACCCATCGGCCGCTCTGGTCCCTCGAGGCAATGCTTGGCGCGATGCGCGCGACGGGTGTGGGCGCATTGCCCGCTGCCGTCATGGGTCTATCCATCGACACGCGCACGATTGCGCCGGGCGAGGCCTTCTTCGCCATCAAGGGCGATAACCGCGATGGCCACGACTTCGTTACGGCCGCACTCGAAGCGGGCGCCGGCCTTGCGGTTGTCGCCGCCCACAAGCGCGAGAAGTTTCCGGACCGTGCGCCGCTCATCCTCGTTGCGGACGTCCTGGAGGGTTTGCGCGACTTGGCGCGGGCGGCGCGCGCACGCACGCGTGCAAAGATCATCGCGGTCACCGGCTCCGTCGGCAAGACCGGCACCAAGGAAGCGCTGCGTCTGGCGCTCTCGAGGAGTGGGGAGACGCACGCGTCGCTCGCCTCCTACAACAATCATTGGGGCGTGCCGCTGTCGCTCGCGCGCTGTCCCGAGAGCGCGCGCTACGCGGTATTCGAAATTGGCATGAACCACGCCGGCGAGATCGAGCCGCTGGTCCAGCTGGTGCGGCCGCAGGTTGCTATCATCACGGCTGTCGAGCCGGTGCACCTCGAATTCTTCGGCTCGCTCGATGCGATCGCCGACGCCAAGGCGGAAATCTTCTTCGGCGTCGAGCGCGGTGGCGCCGCGGTGCTCAATCGCGACAATTCGCAGTTCGCCCGGCTGGAGCGCAGCGCCCGGAACGCGGGTATCGATCGCATCGTTTCGTTCGGCGAGCATGCGAGTGCGGACGCGCGGCTCGTGAAGTGGTCGCTTCAGACCGATACGTCAACGGTGCAGGCGCGAATTTTCGGAACGGACGTCACCTACAAGCTCGGTGCGCCGGGACAGCATCTGGTCATCAATTCGCTCGCGGTGCTGGCGGCCGTGGCTCTGGCCGGCGCCGATCTTGCGCTTGCGGCGCTCGCGCTCGCAGACTTGCAGCCGGCGAGCGGGCGTGGATCCCGCGTGACGCTCTATATGCCGGGCGATACGGCGCTCCTGATCGACGAAAGCTATAATGCCAACCCTGCTTCGATGCGCGCAGCGCTCGCGTTGCTCGGTCAGGCCAATGTCGGCCCGCTCGGCCGGCGGGTCGCGGTTCTCGGCGACATGCTGGAGCTCGGCTCGCGCGGCGCTGAATTGCATCGCGAATTGGCCGTGGCGACTCTGGCGCATGGGATCGATCTCGTCTTCTGTTGCGGTCCACTGATGCGCGCGATGTGGGAGGCGCTTCCGTCCTCGCGCAAGGGCGGCTACGCCGAAACATCGGCCGCGCTGGAACCGGATGTGCTCGCCGCGGTTCAGCCCGGCGATGCGGTCATGGTCAAGGGCTCGCTGGGCTCCCGCATGACGCCCATCGTCAAGGCATTGCAGAGCCGTTATCGCCGTGAGACGCCGATTCTCACGCCCGCGCAAGCTTCGATCGTGGACGGCTGACCCATGCTGTACTGGCTCTCCGCATTCTCCGATACGGTCGGCCCGCTCAACGTGCTGCGCTACATCACGTTCCGCACCGGCGGAGCAATGTTCACCGCGCTCGTATTTGTCTTTCTGTTTGGTCACTCGATCATCGACCTGCTGCGGCTCAAGCAAGGCAAGGGGCAGCCGATCCGCAGCGACGGACCGCAGTCGCATCTCGTGACCAAAAAGGGCACGCCGACGATGGGCGGACTGATGATCCTGTTCGGTGCTGTCGTCTCGACGGTGCTGTGGGCCAATCCCGCCAACCGCTACGTGTGGATCGTGCTCGGCGTCACCCTTACCTTCGGCGCGATTGGCTTCTACGACGACTATCTCAAGGTGACGAAGCAGACTCACGCCGGCTTTTCCGGGAAGCTGCGCTTTGTCCTCGAGGCGCTGATTGCCGCCGCGGCCTGCTATGTCATCGCTTCCATCGGACGCCAGCCCTTCGCGTCTTCGCTCACTTTCCCATTCTTCAAGGAGCTCGTGCTTCCACTCGGCTGGTTCTTTATTGTGTTCGGTGCGTTCATCATCGTGGGCGCCGGCAACGCGGTGAATCTGACCGATGGCCTCGACGGACTGGCTATCGTTCCCGTCATCATCGTCGCGCTCAGCTTCGGCTTCATCTCGTATCTTGCCGGCAACTCGTTCTTCGCCGATTACCTCAACATCCACTATGTCGCCGGGACTGGCGAACTCGCGGTGCTGTGCGGGGCGGTGATAGGGGCGGGACTGGGCTTCCTTTGGTTCAACGCGCCGCCGGCCTCGGTATTCATGGGCGATACCGGCTCGCTCGCTCTTGGCGGAATGATTGGCACAATTGCGGTGGCCACCAAGCACGAGGTCGTGCTGGCGGTGGTCGGCGGTCTGTTCGTACTCGAGGCGGTATCCGTCATCGTGCAGGTGGTGTCGTTCAAGCTTACGGGGAAGCGCGTGTTTCGAATGGCGCCGATCCACCACCATTTCGAGCAGCTCGGTTGGACTGAGCCGCAGATCGTGATCCGTTTCTGGATTGTTTCGGTCGTGCTCGCGTTGGTGGGGCTGTCCACGCTCAAGCTGCGGTGATGGTCCCCGTCACCGTCTTTGCCGGAAAGAAGGTCGCCATCTTCGGGCTCGGCAGCTCGGGACTGGCAAGCGCGAGCGCCCTGCTTGCGGGTGGGGCGGACGTCATCGGCTGGGACGACAGCGCCGAGAGCGTCGCTAAGGCGACGAGCGCGGGCATTCCGAGCGGTGACCTGCGGCAACTCGATTGGAAGAAAATTTCCGCGCTTGTGCTCGCGCCCGGCGTGCCGCTCACGCATCCGGCGCCTCACTGGACGGTGAGGCTCGCGCGCGCTGCCGGCGTCGAGGTGATCGGGGATATCGAGTTGTTTTGCCGTGAGCGCCGGTCACGTGCGGCGACAGCACCCTTCGTCGCCATCACTGGCACCAACGGCAAGTCGACGACCACCGCGCTCGTTGCGCATCTGTTGCGCTCGGCCGGCCGTGAGGCCGAGATTGGCGGTAACATCGGCACCGCTATCCTCTCATTGGCCCCGCCAGACGAGACTCGCGCGCACGTGATCGAGTGCTCCTCCTACCAAATCGACCTCTCGCCGACGCTCGACCCCTCGGTCGGCGTTCTTCTCAACGTCACGGAGGACCATCTCGACCGCCACGGAACGCTCGCCCATTATGCAGCGGTCAAGGAGCGGCTCGTCACGGGCGTGCAGGAGAACGGCATGGCGATCATCGGCGTTGACGATGCTTGGTGCGCCGCCGTGGCTGATCGTCTCGAGCGGGCCGGTAAAAAGCTCGCGCGCGTCTCCGTGCGCCGACCCCTGCCGGTGGGACTTTATGTGGAGCACGACATCATCATGCGCGCCGCTGACGGTGCCGCCTGTGCCGTCGCCAAGATCGGCGGCATCGGCTCGCTGCGTGGCGTGCACAACGCGCAGAACGCCGCCTGTGCGGCCGGCGCGGCACTCGCGCTCGGGCTCTCGGCAAACGCCATCCAGCAGGGACTCACTTCCTTTCCAGGCCTCGCCCATCGAATGGAAGAGGTCGGACGCAAGGCCCACGTGCTGTTCGTCAACGATTCCAAGGCAACCAACGCCGATTCCGCAGCCCAAGCGCTGGCCTGCTTCTCTGACATTTTCTGGATTGCCGGTGGCAGAGCTAAGACCGGAGGCATCGCCTCGCTCGCTTCTTTTTTTCCGCGCGTCCGCAAGGCCTATCTCATCGGCGAGGCCGCAACTGACTTCGCCGCGGAGCTTCAAGGACGCGTGCCCCACCTGGTCGTCGGGACACTCGAGCGCGCGGTCGAACTGGCCGCCGCCGACGCCGAAGCTTCCGATGTGCCCGAGCCGGTCGTGCTGTTGTCGCCGGCTTGCGCTTCCTTCGATCAATATCGCAACTTTGAGGTGCGCGGTGACAAATTCCGTGAACTGGTGCGCGCATTACCGGGCCTCGCGCCGCCGCGGTCCAGATAGCCTCCTCGCACCCGCTCTCCAGCTGCCGTTAAGCCTCCGTCAACCAACGCCAGGCACCACTGGTTCAGGGGTCCTCTCGAGGAGTGTCGATGGTCTCACGTCTTGAACGCACGCGGTTTGCCGCCTGGTGGTGGACGATCGACCGGTCGCTGCTGACCGCGTTGCTCACCCTGATGCTCACAGGGATCATCCTTTCGCTGGCCGCGTCACCACCGGTTGCGTCGCGGCTCGGCCTCGATCCGTTCTATTTCGTCGGCCGGCACGTGCTCTACCTCATTCCGGCGCTAGCCGTAATGCTGGCGACCTCGTTCCTGCCGCCGCGCCACATTCGGCGCCTTGCGATGATCGTTTTCATCCTCAGCCTTGCATTGATTGCCGCCACGCTGCAGTTCGGCGCCGAGGTGAAGGGTGCGCGCCGCTGGATAGTCTTCCTCGGGATCAACATCCAACCCTCGGAATTTCTCAAGCCCGCATTCGTCATCCTAGTCGCCTGGTTGTTCGCGGAATCGGCGCGTCGGCCGGAAATGCCCGCGAACACCTTCGCGCTCGCGCTTCTGTTCCTGGCTATCGCCGGCCTCGTGCTGCAGCCCGATTTCGGGCAGACGATGCTGATCGCCTTAGTCTGGAGCATGCTGTTCTTCCTTGCCGGCATGCGACTCGTATGGGTTGCGGGGCTTGGTGGCGTCGCTGCCGTCGGACTTGCCAGCGCTTATATGCTCATCCCGCACGTAGCGCGTCGCATCGAACGCTTCCGTGATCCGTCCTCGGGCGATAGTTTCAACATCGACCAGGCTCTCGAATCCTTCCAGCGCGGCGGTTGGTTGGGGCGCGGCCCCGGCGAGGGCACGGTCAAGCGCATCCTGCCGGAGAGTCATACCGATTTCGTGTTTGCGGTCGCCGCCGAAGAATTCGGCATCGTACTGTGTCTGCTGCTCGTTGCTCTGTTTGCCTTCATCGTCTTGCGCAGCCTTCATCACGCCAGGCGTACCGAGGATCCGTTCACGCGCTTTGCGGCTGCCGGCCTTGCCGTCCTGCTCGGCCTGCAATCGGCCATCAATATGGCGGTGAACCTGCATCTCATGCCGGCCAAGGGCATGACGCTGCCGTTCATTTCATACGGGGGCTCATCGATGATCTCGCTCGCCTACGGCATGGGAATGTTGCTCGCCTTGACGCGCGAGCGGCCGCGCGCTGAGTTGTTTGTCGGGGAGGGGACATTCGCGCCCGCCGAGAAGCCGGCCTGATCGAATTCCCGGAAGGAATCACGTGGCGTTTGTTCTTCTGGCTGCCGGCGGAACCGGCGGACACTTGTTTCCCGCCGAAGCGCTCGCGGACGCGCTCGGACGCCGCGGCATCACCGCGGCTCTCGCCACCGATGACCGTGCGGAGCGGTACGGCAAGACCTTTCCGACCCGCGATATTCACGTCATCACCAGCGCGACCGTGCGTGGTCGTAATCCTCTGTCCCTGTTGCGCGCAGCGGTGATGCTCGGCATTGGCACGCTGCAGTGCTTACGCCTGCTCGCGCGCACGCGGCCCTCCGCGGTCGTGGGCTTCGGGGGGTATCCGACCATCCCGCCGGTGCTGGCGGCGACGCTGCGCAAAATTCCTAGCCTGATCCATGAGCAGAACGCGGTGATGGGGCGCGCCAACAGATTTCTCGCGCCTCGGGTTGATGCTATCGCCCTTAGCTTTGCGAGCGTCCTCGAGCGCGCGCCTAAGCTTAATGCCAAGGCGAGATGCACCGGCAACCCGGTTCGCCCGGCGGTGGTCGCGACAGCAGCAGTCCCCTACGCCGCTCCGCAGGCGGCGGGCGCGATTCGGCTGGTGGTATTTGGCGGCAGTCAGGGCGCGCGCATCATGGCCGATGTGGTTCCCGCGGCGGTCGAAAGTCTTGCCCGTGATCTGCAAGCGCGCCTTGTCATCGTACAGCAAGCGCGCGAGGAGGATCGTGCACGCGTGACGGAGGTCTACGCGCGGGTGAGGGTCGCGGCCGAGGTTGCGCCTTTTTTCCGCGATCTGCCGGCGCGCATCGCTGCGAGTCACCTTGTGGTCGCGCGCTCCGGGGCATCCACCGTTGCGGAACTCGCTGCCATCGGCCGGCCGTCCATTCTGGTGCCGCTGCCGCATGCGCTCGATCAGGACCAATCCGCCAATGCCGGCGTGCTGGAGAGGGCGGGAGGCGCGCTGCGCCTCCCCCAGGACGAGTTCACGCCCGATCGACTGGCGCGGGAGATCACCGCGCTTGCCAGCGCGCCGCAAAAACTCGTAGCAATGGCCGCGGCCGCCCGCTCGCAGGGCGCGGTTGACGCCGCCGAGCGGCTGGCCGATTTGGTCCTGCGCGTGATGGCGTAAACTCGGATCAGGATTTTGGTGGCCGCGCGGCGGGGAAGCAGAGGACAAACAACCAATGAAACTGCCGCGCGATATCGGGCCGATCCATTTCGTCGGTATCGGCGGCATCGGGATGAGCGGCATCGCCGAGGTGCTCATCAATCTCGGCTATACCGTGCAAGGCTCCGATGCCGCCGATAGCGCAAATGTCAAGCGCATGCGCGAGAAAGGCGCCAAAGTTTCTATCGGCCATTCCGCCGCCGCACTCGGCGATGCCGAAGTGGTGGTGGTATCGACTGCGATCAAGCGCGATAACCCGGAGCTCATCGCGGCGCGGGCGAAGCGCCTGCCGGTGGTGCGCCGCGCGGAGATGTTGGCCGAGTTGATGCGGCTCAAGCGCTGCGTCGCGATCGCCGGCACCCACGGCAAGACCACGACTACCTCGCTCGTTGCCGCGCTCGTCGACGCCGGCGGCTTTGACCCCACCGTGATCAACGGCGGTATCATCAACGCCTACGGCACCAACGCACGGCTCGGCGCCGGCGACTGGATGGTGGTGGAGGCAGATGAATCAGACGGCACGTTCCTGAAACTGCCGGCCGACGTCGCGGTGGTGACCAACGTCGATCCCGAACATCTCGATCACTTCAAGACTTTCGATGCCGTGCAGGAGGCCTTTCGCGCATTCGTCGAAAACGTGCCGTTCTATGGGTTTGCCGTGATGTGCACGGACCATCCCGTAGTGCAACTCTTGGTCGGGCAAATCACCGATCGTCGCGTGATCACTTACGGCGAGAACCTGCAGGCGGACGTGCGTCTCGCCGAGCTCAATCATGCCGATGGCCGCTCCCAATTCTCGATCGTCTTCCGCGATCGTGCCGGGGAGACGATGCACGAGATCAATGATCTGGCGCTGCCGATGCCAGGCCGTCACAACGCGCTCAATGCCACCGCGGCGATCGCGGTCGCGCGCGAACTCGGGATAGGGGACGAACTCATTCGCAAGGCGCTGGCCGGCTTCGGCGGGGTGCGGCGGCGTTTCACCCGCACCGGCGAATGGAACGGGGTGCTGATCGTTGACGACTATGGACACCACCCGGTCGAGATCGCCGCCGTCCTGCGCGCGGCGCGCGAGTCGAGCAAGGGCCAGGTCATCGCCGTCGTTCAGCCGCACCGCTACACCCGCCTGGCATCCCTGTTCGAGCAGTTCTCGACCTGTTTCAACGACGCCGACACCGTTATCGTTGCGCACGTCTATCCAGCGGGCGAGGCGCCGATTGCCGGAGTCGACCGCGATTCGCTGGTGCAGGGTCTGCGTGCGCACGGGCATCGGCAGGTTATTCCGCTCGACGGCGCGCAAGAGCTTGCGCGCATCATCAAACGCCTGGCACAGCCCGGCGATATCGTGGTGTGTCTCGGCGCGGGCAACATCACCCAATGGGCGTATGCACTGCCGGGAGAGCTGGCCGCGCTCGGAGCGGTAGCCTGATGGTCTTGACGATCGGCACAGTACCCGCTGCCGTCGCTGGGTCGCCATGACATTCCCTGACTTGGTCACGGATCTGAAGGCGCGCATCCCGAACGTGCGCGGTCGGCTGCTGGCGAACCAGTCGCTCACGGAGCTGACCTGGTTTCGCGTCGGCGGGCCGGCGCAGGTCCTTTTCATGCCGGAGGACGAGTTCGACCTCGTCGAGTTCCTCGCCCATCTGCCAGGTGAGATTCCGGTTTGCGTCATCGGGCTCGGCTCAAACCTGATCGTGCGCGATGGTGGCGTGCCTGGCGTCGTCGTTCGGCTCGGTCGCGGCTTTGGTGAGGTCAAGGTCGAGAGCGGCTGGCGCATCCGCGCCGGCACGGCCGCGCCCGATGTCAAAATCAGCCGAGCGGCGCAGGAAGCCGCCATCGCGGGACTCGCATTTTTCCGTGGCATCCCCGGCGCCGTAGGCGGCGCGCTACGCATGAATGGCGGCGCCTACGGCCGCGAAACCAAGGACGCATTAATCGAGGCCCGCGGCGTCGACCGGCAGGGCCGAGTACGCGTGTTCAGCAACGGCGACATGCGCTACAGCTATCGCCACTGCGGTGCGCCCGACGATATCGTCTTCACGGAAGCACTATTTCAAGGCGCCTCCGGCAATCCGGCCGACATTGCCGCCGAGATGGAGAAGATCACGGAAGCGCGCGAGGCAACCCAGCCAATTAAGAGCCGCACCGGCGGCTCGACTTTCAAGAACCCGCCCGGTCACAAGGCGTGGCGACTCATCGATGCCGCCGGGTGCCGTGGCCTTAAGATTGGGGATGCGCAGGTGTCGCCGATGCACTGCAATTTTCTGATCAACCTCGGCAGTGCCACCGCTGCCCACATCGAGATCCTGGGCGAGACGGTGCGTCGGCGGGTCAAAGAACACTCCGGCGTCGATCTCGAATGGGAGATCAAGCGCATCGGAGTGGCATAGCATCCGTTCGCCCGATGAAAGCGACGGCGGCGCCGGGGGGCTCAACGCCAACCAGCCTCGGTTCTGTTGAGTGCTATAACCGGATCAGCGCTGCGGCCGAGACCGAGGAAAGATGAGCAAGCACGTCGCCGTGCTGATGGGAGGCTGGTCCGCCGAGCGCGAAATATCGTTGCGCTCCGGCAAGGCCTGCGCTGAGGCGCTGGCGCGGCTTGGCCATCGGGTGACCCGTATCGATGTCGGTCGCGACATCGCGGCGGTACTGACCACGGTCAAACCCGACATCGCATTGAACATGTTGCATGGGCGTCCGGGCGAGGATGGCACGCTGCAGGGCGTATTGGAGATACTGGCCATTCCGTACACCCATTCTGGCGTGCTGGCTTCGTCCGCGGCGATGCAGAAGGACATTGCCAAGTCGCTGTTCCGCGCCGCCGAGGTGCCGGTCCCGGAGGGCTTGCTGGTATCGCGCTTCGAGGCAGCCAAGGCTCATCTGCTGCCTCGGCCCTATGTCATCAAGCCGCTCGCGGAAGGCTCAAGCGTCGGAGTTTTCATCGTGCGCGAGGATCACGCGCATCCGCCGCAGGAGCTCACTCGCGAGGATTGGGCTTATGGCGAGCTGGTGCTCGTGGAAAAGTACATTGCCGGCAAGGAGTTGACCTGTGCGGTGATGGGCGATGCGGCGCTCGGCGTGATCGAAATCGTGCCGATGGTAAGGTTTTACGATTACGAGGCCAAATACGCGCCGGGCGGCTCCAAACATCTGCTGCCCGCCCCGGTTTCATCGTTTGTTTACCAACAAGTCCGAAGACTAGCGTTGGCGGCGCATCGCGCGCTGGGCTGCCGTGGTGTGAGCCGTGCGGATTTTCGCTACGACGACCGTATCGAGGGGACAGGGGGACTCGTGTGTCTCGAGATCAACACGCAGCCCGGCATGACGGAAACGTCGCTCGTGCCCGAGCTTGCGGCGCACGCGGGCATTACGTTCGACGAGTTGGTGCAATGGATGATCGCGGATGCCTCGCTCAACCGCTGACATGGATCGCGCGAGTGTGCTCGCGCCTCTCCGCTCGTGCGGGCGAGCTGCGCGCCGCGAATGCTAAACAGGTGCGCTCGAGGTCGCGGGTCGCGCGCAATCTGGACCGCTGGTCCTCTTTTCTGGAGGTCAAATGGCCGCGCGGGTCGGGAATTGCCGCGAGCGGCCTCATCATTATCGCGAGCATTGCCTACGGGTCCCTCAGAGGGGATCACGTTCCCCGCATCCTTGAAGGCCTACGGGACGCTCGCGATGGCATCGCTAACGCGGCCGGCTTTCGTGTCGTATCCGTTGCGCTCAGCGGCAATCATCATGTTAGCCGGGAGGAAGTGCTCGCCAGCGCCGGAATCACCGGCACCACATCGCTGCCGTTTCTCGACGTTGAGCAAGTTCGCGAGCACCTCAAGACCAATCCGTGGATCGCAGACGCCACGGTACTCAAGCTCTATCCCGGTGAGTTGCAAATCGGCCTCAAGGAGCGCGAGGAGTTTGCGCTGTGGCAAAAGGATGGACGCGTATCGGTCATCGCCGATGATGGCACCGTACTCGAGCCCTATGTCGCGCCCCGTATGGCTCGCCTGCCCCTTCTCGTAGGTCACGGCGCGCACAAAAAAGCAAAGGAGCTCCTAACCCTGCTCGATCGCTATCCCACGATGCGCGACTTCGTACACGCGTCCGTGTTGGTGGGCGAGAGGCGCTGGAATCTGCGTCTGAAGAACGGCATGGACGTGCGGTTGCCCGAATCCGACACGGCGGCCGCGCTCGAGCGGCTGGTTGCGCTCGACCGCGAAAAGAACCTGATCACGCGGGATATCGTGACGATCGATCTCAGGCTCCCTGATCGCGTAACGGTGCGTCTGTCGGAGGCGGCCGCACAGGCTCGCATCGAAGCGCTCAAGGCTAAAAAGAAGGGCGGCAGCGCATGAGCGCCCTCCAATTCGGCCTCACCCCGAAGATGAAGCCGTTGCCGACGAACCGCTCGGTGCTGGTCGCGGCGCTGGACGTCGGCACCAGCAAGATCGCCTGCCTGATCGGGCGGCTGCGACCGCGTCCGCCACAAGAGGCACTGCCGCTGCGCAGCCACTCCGTCGAGGTTGTGGGGTTCGGCCACACGCTCGCCCGCGGCATGAAGGCCGGCACGGTGATCGATCTCGTCGAGGCGGAAGCAGCGATCCGGCAGTGTGCTGATCTCGCCGAGCGCTCGGCAAAGATGCAGCTCGACTCGGTTGTCGTCTCGGTTTCCGCCGGCCGTCCAACCAGTGAGCTGATCTCGGCATCGATGGAGGTGGCAGGGACGGCCATCGGCGACCGCGACATTGCCCGGGTCCTCGCTGCGGGCAGCCGGCATTCCGCGCGTGCCGGACGCGCCGTGCTGCACTCCCTGCCGATTGGCTATGCCCTCGATCAGACCCGCGGCATTCAGGATCCGCGCGGCATGCTCGCACGCGAGTTCGGCATCGACATGCACGTCGTAACTGCGGACGCTTCCGCGGCGCGCAATCTCATGCTGGCGGTTGAGCGCAGCCATCTTGCCGTTGAGGCCATGGTAACGAGCGCGTATGCGGCTGGACTCTCCGCAATCGCCGATGACGAAGCCGAACTCGGTGCTGCCTTGCTCGATATGGGCGCCGGCACCACGACCATCGCCGTATTTTCCGGCACACGGTTTGTGCATGCCGACGGCTTCGCGCTCGGCGGACGGCACGTGACTATGGATCTCGCCCGCGGGCTCAATGCTCGCATTGCCGATGCCGAGCGCATCAAAACGCTATACGGCAGCGTACTCACCGGCGCCTCGGATGAACGCGACATGATCGCTGTTCCTGCGGTGGACGCCGACGAGCGAGAGGCGCCGCATTTCGTTTCGCGTGCAAGCCTCGCCCGCATCATCAAACCGCGCGTCGAGGAGATACTCGAAATGGCGCGCGATCGCCTGGCGGCCTCGCCGTTCGCGGCCGAGCCGCGCGGGCGCGTGGTACTGACGGGTGGAGCGAGTCAGCTCACCGGCGTTCCCGAGCTCGCCGCGCAAATCTTGCGCCGTCCGGCGCGAGTAGGACGGCCGCTCGGCATTACCGGACTATCAGACGAAGCCAAGGGTGCGGCATTCGCCGTCGCGACGGGACTGCTGATCTATCCGCAGGCGGCGCATCTCGAGCATTTCGAACCGCGGCAAACGCGGCACTCGGCAACAGGGGGCGGCTATATCGCACGGGTCGGACGATGGCTTCGCGAGAGCTTCTGATGACTCGATCGACATCCGCAATCGGCCGGCGGCGGACCGGTCCGACCCGGCGGCGGTGACGCCGCTTTACGAGAGGCAAACATGAGCATCAATCTGAAGATTCCCGACGTCCGTGAGCTTAAGCCGCGGATCACAGTTTTCGGGACCGGCGGTGCCGGCGGCAACGCCGTCAACAACATGATCGCGAGCGGGCTGCAGGGGGTGGACTTCGTCGTCGCCAATACGGACGCCCAGGCGCTCACGATGTCCAAGGCGGAGCGAATCATCCAGATGGGCGTGGCGGTCACTGAAGGCCTTGGCGCGGGCTCTCAGCCGGAAGTCGGGCGGGCTGCAGCGGAGGAGGCGATTGACGAGATCCGCGATCACCTCCAAGGCGCGCACATGGTTTTTGTAACCGCAGGCATGGGCGGCGGCACCGGGACGGGCGCGGCGCCCGTGGTGGCGCGCTGTGCGAAAGACGCCGGCATTCTCACGGTCGGAGTCATCACTAAGCCGTTCCACTTCGAGGGCATGCGCAGAATGCGCGTGGCCGAACAGGGTATCGTCGAGCTGCAGAAGGTCGTCGACACGCTGCTCATCATTCCCAACCAGAACCTGTTCCGAGTAGCAAACGAGAAAACGACTTTCGCCGATGCCTTCGCCATGGCCGATCAGGTCCTTTATTCGGGCGTGGCCTGCATCACCGATCTGATGGTGAAAGAAGGTTTGATCAATCTCGACTTCGCCGATGTCCGGGCGGTGATGCGGGAAATGGGCAAGGCGATGATGGGCACCGGGGAAGCTTCGGGCGAGAAGCGTGCACTCTCGGCTGCCGAGGCTGCGATCTCAAATCCGCTGATCGACGACGCCTCGATGAAAGGGGCGAAGGGCCTGCTCATCTCGATCACCGGCGGCAAGGACCTGACGCTCTACGAGGTCGATGAGGCGGCCACGCGCATCCGCGAAGAGGTCGATCAGGACGCTAATATCATTGTCGGCGCGACCTTCGACGAAGGCCTGGAGGGCGTCATTCGTGTGTCGGTCGTCGCGACGGGTATCGATCATGCCGGCCTGCAGCGAACCGTGACGGAGCCGGAGGCGCGCATTGCGGAACTCACGCAAAAGCTGCGCGCCGAAGAGGTGCGCGTCGATCAGCAGCACCGCGCCGCCGAGCGTATCGAAGCGCGGCCGCTTCCGCTGACGGTGCCGAGTGTTGCGGTGCCGGCGGCGCTGACAGCTGAGTCGATCGAGGCCGCTGCCAAGGCAGCGGTGGCAGCGGCGGTCCTGCCCATGATCGAGGACGTGACGATCCGGCCGATCCCGCCCAAACCGTCGCTGTTCCCAGAGCAGATGGCGCTGCCCGCGGATCCGCCGCCGGCGCCCAGGGCTTTCATCCCGCCAGCACCGGAACGCACCCTCAACCGCCCGCGCCGTATGCCGGGCATCGACGAGTTGCCTCGTCCAGCGCAGGCCGAACTGCGCGCCAAACGCGGGGAGGCGGAGGTCGATAGTCCTGAAAAGCGCAAGGTCAGCTTGCTGCGGCGCCTTGCCGCCGTGGGTCTTGGTCGCCGCGACGAGCTTGAGGAGTCCGAGAAAATGCCTGCCCATATGCGGCCCGTGCGGCCGCTTTCGGCTCCGCGCCCGCTCGATCGACCGGCCGAACGGCCTGCTGCCGCGGCACCGCCGCGGCCAGCCATGCCCCCTCCGCAAATGCCGCGCAGCACCGAACCGGTCTCAGAATATGCAAGGCGCCCATCTCCCCAGGGGAAAGGACTCGATGCTCTGGGCCGGCAGGGGCCGATGCAGCCGCCGCTTGAAGAGGATCAACTCGATATTCCGGCGTTCCTGCGCCGGCAGGCCAACTGATCCAGAAATGGGAGCGCTGGCGGTCTCACGCGAATGACTACCGGCGCCTCCCGCTCTATGTCCTTGAACTCAAAAACTAATCCTTGACGACCCTGCAGGTGGTACAGCGGAGGCGCAAGCAACCGATTCCCCGGAAACGATCGCATTGCCGCGATCAAGTGCACGCGAAAGGCGGCTGGCGGCTGCTTCAATTGCGGCGCGAGCGGCTGGTAACAGTCGGTAAAAAAGCGTGAGTTGGACTTCCCGCCGATACCCGCTAAGCTTCCATGGTCAAAGGGGTTTTCGTCGGGGGATTACGCGGCCGACCTCCTTGCCCGCGGGTTTCGTACAGCATTACCGATGGCAGGAAATGCGACCGATGTCGCCCGTCTAATTTGATCCGCTGCGTCCGATCGACGCGAGCGGGGGGAGTGGCTGGGACGGGGTTATGAAAGTCGCCAGGCAGACGACGCTTCGCGACCACGCTGTTATGTGCGGGGTCGGCATCCATTCCGGTTTGCCCGTTACGCTGACATTACATCCGGCTGATGCCGATACTGGTGTGCGCTTCGTTCGCACCCGGCTTGAGGGCTGGCAAGATCGCGAGATCCCCGCAGACTTGACTGCGGTGACGGCCACCGAATTTGCGACCGTGCTTGGTGATGCCACCGGCCCGCTCGTGTCGACCGCCGAACACATATTGGCGGCGCTCTCGGGCCTCGGCGTCGACAACGCCATGGTCGAAATCGACGGACCCGAAGCCCCGATCATGGACGGAAGCGCGGCGCCCTTTGTCGCGGCGATCGACGCGGTCGGTCTGAAAACGCTCGATCGGCCGCGCCGGTACATCAAGGTGCTCAAGCCGGTGCGGGTGGCGAAAGGTGATGCCTACGGAGAGATACGGCCCGATCCGCGTGGCTTCCGCGTTGAAGCGGAGATCGAGTTCGAGCACGCGCTGATCGGCCGCCAGATCTGGGCCGTCGACGTGAAGCCGGAGACGTTCCGGCGCGAGATTGCGCGTGCGCGCACGTTCGGGTTCCTGCGCGATGTCGCGGGCTTGTGGAACGCGGGCTACGCACTCGGCGCTTCACTGGAAAATACGCTTGTGGTGAGTGACAACCGTATCCTCAACCCGGAGGGCACGCGCTTCGCCGACGAATTCGTTCGCCACAAGGTGTTGGATGCGATCGGCGATTTGGCGCTTGCCGGCGCTCCCTTGCTAGGCGCTTACCGCTCGGTGCGCGGCGGCCACAAGCTCAATTACGCCGTGCTGTGCGCGTTGATGTCGGATGCAAGCGCCTGGACGTGGGTGGAAGGGGAGATATCGCGGCCTGCCGCACGCCACGCGGAAGTCTCCCGGCTGGTACCGGCATTCGCCCCGGACAGGTCCTAAACTCAAGTCCCGCAAGCGGTTCCGTCTGCCACATTCCGGGCGGAATGACGGCCTATTTCGTCATTCGGCGGGGGCATGGCAGGTAACGGTTGAACCTCGCGTCGGGACGGGATTCATCCGACTCATGGCTTTGCGTTCAAAGGCAATCGGAGCGGGAGAGGGCTGCGCGCGCGGGGCGACGCGGCTTGCTGCCTTCCTGCTGGTGGCGCTGGTGCTTGGCGCCTGCAGCATGTTCGACAAAGACGCCCCCATTGCTCCGGAAGAGCCCGCCGACAAGCTCTACAACGAGGGCCTCTACCTTCTGAACACCAAGAAAGACCCAAAGAACGCGGCCAAGAAGTTCGAAGAGGTCGATCGCCAGCACCCCTATTCGGAATGGGCGCGCAAGGCCTTAGTCATGTCCGCCTATGCATATTATGAAGCCAATGCGTACGAAGACTGCATCAGTGCGGCGCGGCGCTACGTGACCTTGCATCCGGGCAGCCCGGACGCCGCCTATGCGCAGTTCCTCATCGGGGCGTCCTATTTCGATCAGATGCCGGAAATCTCGCGTGACCAGGATCGCACCGAGAAGGCGGTGCAGGCGTTCGAAGAGGTCGTTCGCAAATATCCGAACTCCGAATACGCGGTCTCTGCCAAGCGCAAGATCGAGATGGCCCGGGACCAATTGGCCGGCAAGGAGTTGGATATCGGCCGCCAATTGCTTAACAGCCGCAACTACACCGGCGCGATCAACCGCTTCAAATTCGTGGTGACGCGCTACCAGCGCGCACGCCACGTCGAGGAAGCCTTGCTGCGGCTCACGGAGGCGTACTTGGCGCTTGGCATCGTCGAGGAGGCACAGACCTCGGCCGCCGTGCTGGGCCACAATTTCCCGGAAAGCCGCTGGTACAAAGACGCCTATGCGCTCATGCAGTCCAGGGGAGTGGAGCCCAGTGAAAACAAGGGCCACTGGATCAGCCAGGCGTTCGCCAAATTGGCTTCCGGCCTCTAGATCGGCGGAGCCACTTTCCCCGCATCGCCTGCCGGGCTTGACACCGCAACTGGGCTGCAACCAATTTGCGCCTCTTGCGGCGAGTTGTCCGGGACAAGCCCAAGTTCCGCTGCCGTTGTGATCGATCACGCGAGTGATGCTGCGTCATGCGCCGCAAGCGGTGCGGCGTCTTGCAACCTCCGCGGCCAAAGTGAAGAGAGGGACAGTGCTGGCCCGGCTCTCGATTCGCGACATCGTCCTGATCGACCGGCTCGATATCGAGTTTGCGCCCGGCCTGTCAGTGGTCACCGGTGAGACGGGGGCAGGAAAATCGATCCTGCTCGACGCCTTCGCTCTTGCGCTCGGGGCCCGCGGCGACGCCTCGCTGGTGCGTCAAGGCGCAGAGCAGGGACAGGTGACGGCGGCGTTCGAGCTGCCGGCGGCGCACCCGGTGCGTGTGCTGATGGCGGAAAACGGACTTGCCGCCGAAGACGAGCTCATTCTGCGCCGCGTGCAGTTTGCCGATGGCCGCACGCGCGCCTTCGCCAATGATCAGCCGCTCAGCGCGCAAGCGCTGAAGACGCTAGGGGCGGCCTTGGTTGAGATCCATGGCCAGCACGATGAGCGCGCGCTCATCGATGCGGCCGGACATCGGCGCCTGCTCGATGCGTTCGGCGCGCTGGAAGCCGAGGCGGAGGAGGTTGCCAGGCTTTGGCATGAGCGCCGTACTCGCGCTGGCGAGGTGGCGGCGCATCGCGCCGAGGTCGAGCGGGCGCAAAGAGAAGCCGATTTTCTCCGGCACGCCGTGGAGGAACTCAAGCGACTGGCGCCTTCCCCTTCGGAAGAAACCGCGCTCGCCGACAAGCGCGCCGTGATGATGCAAGCGGAAAAGGTCGCAGGCGATCTGCGCGATGCCCATGAGGCGCTCGCCGGCGCCCAGTCGCCTGTGCCGGCCTTATCGACTGCCGTACGCCGTCTGGAACGCCGTGCCGCCCAGGCTCCGGGGCTGATCGAGCCGGCGGTGAGGGCGCTCGATGCCGCGCTTATCGGGCTCAACGAGGCGCGCGGCCATCTTGCGGCGGCGCTCGCCACCGCTGAGCACGATCCGCGCGAACTCGAAAAAATCGAGGAACGGTTGTTCGCGTTGCGCGCGGCGGCGCGTAAGTTCAACGTGCCGGTCGACGGGCTCAGTGAGCTGGCCGGACGTTACGCCGCCGAACTCTCCCTTATCGACGCCGACGCCGAGCGCCTCTCTGCGCTCGAGGCGGCGGCATATGCCGCCGATGCGCAGTACCGCGAAGCCGCGGCTGCGTTGTCGAACAGGCGCAGGCAAGCAGCCGCCGATCTCGATAGTTCCGTCAACCGCGAGCTCAAGCCGCTCAAGCTAGGCCGTGCGAGGTTTATGACCGAGATCATGACGGAACCCGAGTCGGCTGGCCCGCACGGGATCGACCGCATTGAATTCTGGGTGCAAACCAATCCGGGAACTCGCCCAGGCCCGCTGATGCGGGTCGCGTCCGGGGGCGAGCTGGCGCGGTTCCTGTTGGCGCTGAAAGTGGTGCTAGCCGATCGCGGCTCGGCCTCGACGCTCATCTTCGACGAGGTCGATACCGGAGCCGGCGGCGCCGTCGCCGACGCCATCGGGGTGCGGCTGGCACGGCTTTCTCGCCGCGCGCAGGTGATCGCCGTGACGCATGCGCCGCAGGTGGCCGCTCGCGCGGACCGCCACTATCTCATTTCCAAGAGCGCGCTCGACAAAGGCAGGCGAGTGGCCACGCACGTCCTCGAGCTCACCGCTGACAAGCGCCGCGAGGAAATCGCGCGCATGCTCGCCGGAGCCGAGATCACGGCAGAGGCCCGCGCCGCCGCCGAGCGTTTGATCAAGGCAGCGGGATGATGTGGCCTTTGCGATGCCAGACGCCAGCAAAGTTTCTGTCGCCGAGCTAACTGAGTCGCAGGCCAAAGCCGAGCTCAAACGGCTTGCGGCCACGATCGGCGCTCACGACCGGCGCTATTACCAGGAAGACGCACCAACAGTCTCGGACGCCGCTTACGATGCGCTGCGTCGGCGCAACGAAGAGATCGAGGCGCGCTTTCCGGAATTGGTGCGGGCGGACTCCCCCTCGCGCCGCGTCGGCGCCCAACCCTCGCAGAAGTTCGCCAAAGTGCGTCACGCGGTGCCGATGCTCTCACTCGGCAATGCGTTCTCCGAATCCGAAGTGGCTGAGTTCGTTGAACGGATACGCCGGTTTTTGCGTCTTTCCGCAGATGAGAAGATCGTCTTCACCGCCGAGCCGAAGATCGACGGCTTGTCCTGCACGTTGCGCTACGAGGACGGTCGCCTCGTACGTGGAGCAACTCGCGGCGACGGCACCGAAGGCGAGGACGTCACAGCGAATGTGCGAACGCTCGCCGACATCCCGAAGGAACTGCGCGGCAAAGACGCGCCTGATGTGTGCGAAGTCCGCGGCGAGGTGTATATGACCAAGTCCGCCTTTCTGGCGTTGAACGAGCGGCAGAAAGCCGCGGGAAAGCAGATCTTCGCCAACCCGCGCAACTCGGCCGCCGGCTCGCTGCGCCAGCTAGATCCGCAAATCACCGCCTCGCGGCCGCTCGGGTTCTTCGCCTACGCTTGGGGCGACATGAGCGCCATGCCGGCGCAAACCCGATCCGGCATGGTCAAATGGTTCTCCGCCCGCGGCTTCAAGACCAACCCGCTGATGCAAATCTGCGACTCGATCGATTCGATGCTCGCGTTCCACCACGAGATCGAGGCGCAGCGCGCAACGCTCGACTACGACATCGACGGCGTCGTCTATAAGGTCGACCGGCTCGACTGGCAGCAGCGGCTCGGCTTCGTCTCGCGCAACCCGCGTTGGGCGGTTGCGCACAAGTTTCCCGCCGAGAAGGCGACGACCGTGGTCAAGGCGATCGAGATCCAGGTCGGCCGCACGGGCGCGCTCACGCCGGTCGCCAAGCTCGAGCCGGTCACCGTCGGCGGCGTCGTCGTGCAGAACGCAACGCTGCACAACGCCGACGAGATCGAGCGACTCGGCGTACGCATCGGCGACACGGTGATGATCCAGCGCGCCGGCGACGTTATCCCGCAGGTGCTGGGCGTGGTCATGGAGAGGCGGCCGAAGTCGGCGAAGCCTTACAAATTCCCGAGCCGCTGCCCGTGCCCCTTGCATACCGCGGTGGTGCGCGAGGCGACCGCGAGCGGCGAGGAGGGCGCAGTTGCGCGCTGCACCGGCGAGTTCGCCTGCCCGTTCCAGAAGGTCGAGCATTTGAAGCATTTCGTCTCCCGCCGCGCCTTCGACATCGAGGGGCTGGGCGAGAAGCAGATCGAGCTCTTTTTCGAGCGCGGCTGGGTCAAGGAGCCGGCGCACATTTTCACCCTCGAGGCGCGCAATGCGAAGATCAGGCTCGAGGAGGAGGAAGGTTTTGGCGAATTGTCGGTGCGCAACCTGTTCAACGCGATCAGGACCCGGCGCGAGATCGCGCTCGAGCGCTTCATCTATGCGCTGGGTATGCGGCATGTGGGCGAGACGACCGCGCGCGCGCTTGCGCGCGGCTATGGATCGTGGCAGGCGGTCCACGATGCGTGCGTTGAGGTCGCCAAGCGTGACGCCGAGACGCGCGCCGAGATGGACAACCTCGAGCAGATCGGCGACACCGTGATCGACAGCATCGCCGCCTATTTCGGCGAGAAAGACAATCGCGACATCGTCGAGCGGCTGACGGCCCAGGTGAAAATTCTGGATGCCGAGAAGCCCGCGTCCGACTCCGCGATCGCCGGCAAAACAGTGGTGTTTACCGGCGCGCTCGAAAAGATGACTCGCGACGAGGCGAAAGCCATGGCGGAGCGGCTGGGTGCCAAGGTTGCGGGCTCGGTGTCGCAGAAGACCGATTATGTGGTCGCGGGCCCCGGTGCAGGCTCGAAGCTCGGCAAGGCCAAGGACCTCGGTGTCGCGGTGCTTTCCGAAGACGAATGGTTCGACCTCGTGCGGCGGGGCGCGGCGTAGTGGGGCTTGCGTCGTTGAATTGAATTCCGTTCATTCCCGCGAAAGCGGGAATCCAGGGGGCCAAAAACCTGGGTTCCCCGCTTTCGCGGGGACGAACGGACCAACATTTCGCGAATGAGCGATCCCAACAACACCCCCTTTGTCGGCCGGGCGCTGCCGCGCCGCGAGGATCGGCGGTTGCTGACCGGGCGTGGGCAATTCATCGCCGATTTCGATCTGCCGCACATGCTGCACGCGGTCTTCGTGCGAAGCCCGACGGCGCACGCGTGCATCCGCGCCGTGCATCTCAAGGAGGCGCTTGCCGCGCCCGCCGTTGTCGCGGCCTTGAGCGGCGCCGACCTCCAAAAACTCCTTCCGCCGGTGCCGGACACGCAGCTCTCGCTGCCGAGCAAATGGACGGCGCTGGTCCAGCACAAATTCATCAATCCGCAAGAACCGTTGCTCGCGCACGACAAAGTGCGCCATGTCGGGGAGGCGGTGGCCGTCATCGTGGCCGAGAGCCGCTACGCGGCCGAGGATGCCGCGCAATTGGTGCGTCTCGATCTCGATCCTCTCCCCGCCGTCGTTGACCCTGAAGCGGCGTTGCGCCCGGGCGCGCCCATCGTCCACGACAAATTCCAAACAAACCTCATCGGCGCTTTCACGATCGGCAAAGGCGATATCGAGGCGGCGCTCGCGCGGGCGCCGCACAAGCTTGAGCGGCGGCTCCATCACCACCGTTATGCCGCCGCCCCGATGGAATGCCGCGGCGTGGTTGGCGCTCATGACCCACGCACAGATTCGGTGACGATCTGGTCGTCCACGCAAGTCGTGCATTGGGTGCGGCGCGAGGCGGCCGTGGTGCTGCGCCTCCCCGAGGCGCGCGTGCGCTGCGTCGCGCTCGACGTCGGCGGCGGCTTCGGCCTCAAAGGCCATGTTTACCCGGAAGACTTGTTGATCCCGTTCCTGGCGCGCAGGCTCGGCCGCGCAGTGCAATGGATCGAGGACCGCCGCGAGCATCTGATGTGCTCCTGCCATTCGCGCGACCAGATCCACGACGTAGAGGTGGGTTTCGACGACGACGGCCGCATTCTCGCGTTGCGCGACCGTTTCATCGTCGATTGCGGGGCGTGGAATCCCATCGGCGCCGGCGTGGTCTACAACACCGCCGTGCATCTCGCCGGCCCCTACAAGATCGACACGCTCGCGATCGAGGCAAAGATCGCCGCCACCACCAAGGTACCGAACGCGCCCTATCGCGGCGCGGGTCGCCCGGAAGCCGCCTTTGCCATGGAGCGCATCGTCGACCTCGTTGCGGGCGAGCTCGGGCTTGAGTCCGCGGACGTGCGCTTGCGCAACATGGTGCGCGCCGACGAAATGCCGTATCGCGTGGGCATTCCCTATCGCGACGGCGAGCCGATCGTCTACGACGGCGGCGATTATCCGCGCGCGCTGCGCCAGGCGCTGGCGGCGCTCGGCGGGCTTGCGGAATTTCGCGAACGCCAGCGCGTAGCGCGCGAGAAGGGCCGCTATCTCGGCCTCGGCATCGGCTGCTACGTCGAAGGCACCGGCGTCGGCCCGTTCGAAAGCGCGACGGTGCGCATCGATCCGTCGGGAAAAATCTTCGTCTCCTCCGGCGCCGCCTCCCAGGGGCAGGGCATGGAGACGATCTTCGCCCAGGTCGTCGCCGATGCCTGGTCGGTCGACCCCGACGATGTCGTGATTTCGCTCGCCGACACGGCCGGAATCGCGATCGCCTTCGGCACCATCGCCAGCCGCGTCACCGTGACCTTGTCGGCGGCCATTCACGGCGCGAGTGAGCGACTGCGCGCGAAGGTTTTCGCCATCGCCGCCAATCTCTTGGAATGCGCGGCGAGCGATCTCGAGTTGCGCAAGAACGGCGTCGGCATTCTCGGCGTGCCGGGCGCCGAGATCTCGCTCGCGGACGTGGCGCGGGCGGCAAAACCCGGCTGGGATCACGCCCGGCCGCCAGGCGTGGATGCCGGACTGGAGGAGACTTTTTACTACGAGCCGCCCACGGTCACCTGGTCTTATGCGGTGCACGCGGCGGTGCTCGAGGTCGACATCGAGCTCGGCCGCGTGACCATTGACAAATATGCCATCGCCCACGATTGCGGCGTAGTGGTCAATCCGATGCTGGTCGAGGGGCAGATCGTCGGCGGCGCCGCGCAAGGCATCGGCGGCGCGCTGCTCGAGGAATTCAACTTCGATCATGACGGCCAGCTGCTCGCCGGCTCGTTGATGGACTACATGATCCCGACCGCCTGCGACATCCCGCACATCGAGCTGATCCACCAACATTCGCCATCGCCGCTCAATCCGCTCGGCGTCAAAGGCGTCGGTGAAGGCGGACCCATTGCGCCGCCGGCGGTGATTGCCAATGGCGTGTGCGATGCGCTGCGCCCGTTCGGGGTCGAGTTCAACCGGCTGCCCATCACGCCGCAGGGCATCCAGCAGGCGATCGCACCGGCAAGAGACTCGCGCAGATTGTGATGCTGCCCGCGTCGATCTGCTGATCGGGGCAAGCTGGACGGGATGATGGCTGCGACCGGCAGCTCTACCGCCGCACCAGCGTGAAAACGGCGATCGCCGTCGCGATCCCGAACGCCAGCATGAGAAGCAGCATGGGCATTCCGCCTGCCGCGTGCGCCACGACCTGTCCGCCGAGCTGCGCTGCGGCTGCGCCGATCGCCATCTGGATGAAGCCGGTGACACCGGAGGCGTTGCCGGCAACTTGCGGCCGGATGCTGACGGCGCCGGCGACCGAGGTCGGCAGCAACAGACCATTGCCGAAGCCGATGACGATCTGGGGCAGGAAAATCGTGGCCATCTCCCATCCCGGCAGCGCGACATAGACCAGCACGGCGAGCAAGCAGCCAAAAATCGTCAGCGCGATGCCCCACCAGATCAAAATATGGATCGCGAATTGTGCCGTCAGCCGCGACACCGCGAAATTGCCGGCCATGAACCCGATCGAGGGGACGAAGAACCACAAGCCGTACTCGGCTGATGTCCGTCCCAGCATGCCTACGACCACATACGGCGCCGCGCCCACGAAACTGAAGAATGGTGCCGATCCAAGCCCAGCGCAGAGCGCGTAGCCGAAGAAACGTGGGCTTGCGGCGAGCGCCGCGAGATCGTCGCGGAAACGAACTGTCGAACTCGGCGCAAATGACAGGTTACGGGTCTCTGGCAACGCCAGTACCGCCCAGGCGAATACGATGAAACTGAGAATCGCCGTGAAGACGAAAATCGCTTCCCAGCCGAACAGCGTATCAAGAATGCCCCCGATGAGAGGCGCCAGCATCGGCATCAGCACCACGACCGAAGTCACCAGCCCGATCATGGAGGCGGCATGTTCGCGGTCATAGAGATCGCGGATGATCGCCCGTCCGATGGTTTGTCCGGTCGATGCGCCGAGCGATTGCGCGACGCGCGCGGCGACGAGGCTTGCGATGTTCGCGGCGAGGATCGCAGCCGTGCTGGCGATGGTTGCGAGCGCAAGTCCCGCGAGCACGACCGGGCGGCGGCCGAAGCGGTCCGACAGCGGCCCGAATACGAGCTGTGCCGCGGCTAGCCCCATGAGATAAAGCGACACTGCAAGCTGCACGGTGGCGGGATCGGCGGCGAACTTCGTCACAAGCCCTGGGATCGCCGGCACCAGGATATTGAGCGAAAGCGAGCTCATGCCGGCCATCGCGATCAACAGCGCGAGCAGGCGCCAGGGTGTACGCGCCTCATCTTTAGCCCACCCGTTTGGCGCCGGCTCGAGCAATGGATCGATCCGACCGCTTCAGCTTCGCTCGAGCGCACGGCTCGCGGCCGCGAGCCACGTGCGTGTCGCATCGTCAAGGAGCGGCGACAGGGTATCGCAGACCCGGGCGTGATAACCATCGAGCCAGGTGACCTCTTCGGGCGTGAGCATCTCGGATGCGATCAGCCGCCGATCGATCGGCGCGAGTGTAAGCGTCTCGAATGCATTGAGCGGTTTTTCCGCTCCGCCGACCGGTGTGGCGGGAACCACCAGCACTAAATTCTCGATGCGGATCCCATAGGCACCGCTTTTGTAATAGCCAGGCTCGTTCGACAGGATCATACCGGGCTTGAGCGCGGTGGTGCCGAGCTTGGAGATGCGCGCGGGACCTTCGTGTACCGAGAGATAGCTGCCCACGCCATGGCCAGTGCCATGGTCGAAGTCGAGGCCCTGCGTCCACAGGAACTGTCGCGCAAACGAGTCGAGCTGCGCGCCAGTGGTTCCCTCGGGAAAAATTGCGCGCGCGACGGCGATATGGCCCTTGAGCACGCGGGTGAAGCGGTCCCGCATCTCGGCGGTCGGCTTGCCGACAATAACGGTACGGGTGACGTCGGTGGTGCCGTCCTCGTATTGGGCGCCCGAGTCGATCAGAAACAGTTCATCTGGCGCAATGACGCGATTGCTGTGCGTGGTGACGCGGTAGTGCACGATCGCGCCGTCGGGGCCCGCGGCCGCAATGGTGGGAAATGAAATGTCCTTGAGCAGCCCGGTCTCGCGGCGAAAGCTTTCGAGGGCCGCCACCGCATCGATCTCGGTTAGGCTGCCCCCTGGCGCCTCGCGATCAAACCAGGCAAGGAAGCGGGTGACGGCGGCGCCGTCGCGGATGTGCGCCGCGCGCGCGCCGGCGATCTCGACTTCGTTCTTGACCGCCTTCATCAGCGCAATCGGACAGGCGCCTCGTGCCACCTTGCCCCCGTGGCTGGTGACGAGGCGCGCCAGCGCGTCGGCGGCGGTGGCTTGATCGAGGCGCACGGTCGCTTTTCGCCCGCCCAACGTCTCGAGCGCCGGCGCGAACTCCGACGGCTCGCGCACGTCGGCGAGTGCTTCGAGGCGGCTGCGCACCTGCTGCGACAGCTTGCGGCCGTCTATGTAGAGCGAAGGCCGACCTGCTTGCGGCACGATGGCGAAGGCGAGCGGGAGCGGCGTGTGTGCGACGTCGGCGCCACGGATGTTGAATGTCCAGGCGACGGCGTGCGGGTCCGACACGATGAGCGCGTCAGCGCGGAGCTTCGTCAGTTCGGTGCGAATACGGGCAAGCTTTTCGCCTGCGTCTTCGCCGGCGAAGCGCACATCGTGCAACGTGACCGCTCCGATTGGCGGGGCAGGGCGCTCGGCCCAAATGAGGTCGATCAAGTCTGGGTCGATCGCGATCAGCTTCGCGCCGGCGGCGGCACAGGATTTCTCTAGCCGCTCCGCGGCCTCCACCGTGTGCAGCCAGGGATCGTAGCCGAGCCGGTCACCTGCCGCGAGGTTCTCCTCGATCCAGCGATGCGGCGGCATCTCGATCACGTGCTCGATTGCAAATAGCGAGGTGTCAACCTGCTCGCACGCCTGCAACTTGTAACGCCCATCCACGAAGAGCACGGCGCGTTCCATCAGCACGATGGCGATGCCTGCCGAGCCAGTGAAGCCGGTGAGCCAGGCGAGGCGCTGCTCGCAGGCGGGCACATATTCGTTCTGGTGGCGGTCCGAGCGCGGTACGATGAAGCCGGTCAGGCCGCGCCGCGCGAGCTCGGTGCGCAGTGCCGCCACGCGAGGTGCGCTGGCGCCGCGCTCGGCTCGATTTTCGAACGACTGGAAGTGGGCTTCGAACATGGCCGCAATCTATTGAGCCCGTTGCAGGCCGGCAATGACCCGCCTGCTCGCGCCAAGCCAATGCGTCAGCCTATGCTTCGAGCGTGTCGCATGCTGCGCCTCGCCGCTGGGCGCATGAGGACGAGCGTCGTCCAGCCGTCGAGCCGGATGCGGCGCACGAGCGCGAGGCCGCGCGCGCGATAGCAGGCGAGCGCAGCGTCCGCATCTGCCGTGAGCAGGCCCGAGAGCACCAGGCGGCCGTTGGGCGCGAGGAGCCGCGCCGCCGGCGTCGCGAGCGCTTTGAGCGGCTCGAGCAAGATGTTGGCGAAGATTATTTGGTAAGGACCGCGCGCGCGGAAGGCGGCGTCGCGCAGGCCCGCGGCGTGAAGAACTGCGACCGTCCCGCCGACGCGATTGATGCGCGCGTTGTCGCGCGCGATCGCCACCGCGCGCGGATCGACATCACTGGCCAGCACCGGTCGCTGCAAAGCCTTGGCGGCGGCGATGGCCAGCACGCCGGTGCCGGTGCCGACGTCGAGCGCGACGGCCGACCGCATCCTCTTTCCGTTCGTCCCCGCGGAAGCGGGGACCCGGAGCCCCAGTCTGTGGCCCCTGGACCCCCGCTTGCGCGGGGGCGAACGGGCCCTTTCGTTTCTCTCCTCCTTGATGATCCGATCGAGCGCCAGCAGGCAGCCGCGCGTGGTGCCATGATGGCCGGTGCCAAAGGCAAGGCCTGCATCGATCTCGATGCCAATGCGAATGATTCGCGCGCGCTCGCGGACATGTGCACCATGCACGACGAAACGTCCGGCCTCGACCGGCGCAAGGCCTTCGCGGCTCTTGTCGACCCAATCGGTGGGCGCGAGCGTCTCGAAGCTCAGCGCCTGGGCCACCGCGGTCCCAGCCGCGGATACAATCAAGGCGCGCACGGCGGTCTCATCGGGGCGCTGGCGGAAATGGACGGCCAATGACCAGCGCCCGGACGCATCCTCGAAGACCACGACGGCGATCTCCTCGGCCGTCGGGCTCGTGGCAAGCGCATCGGCGATTCTCTGCACCGTCGCGGCGTCGCCCGAGAGCCGCGCAACCGCGGTTGTGTCGCGCATGCGCGAAGGTTTCGGCATGGGCCTCAGCTCTCCTGTTTCATCCCCGTGATTCACCGCGGAATATCCAGAGGCGGCACCGGCCGATCCAACAAATGGTCAACAGCTTATCCGCCGATTGTCCACAGGCCCGGCGCGTCGCGCCTCAGTGGAAGTGCTTTCGCTGCCTCTCTCTTGCACGCTCGCCTTTCGTTTTGCACAAGGCTGCCCCCAACGCTGCGGCCTCGCGGTATGACCGGGAACGCAGTAGATTCGCCCGCATATCGAACAGGCACGGCCGAATAATGCACCAACCAATAGGCGTGCCCTCCGTCGAAACGCGCGGGTCTTGGATCGTTGCGACTGTGGTGCTCGTGGTCCTGGCGCTGTCCTTCGGCGCGCCGTGGATCACGATTATTGCGCTCAAGATGATTGCTGCCGAGCAAGGCGGCCTGCGCTCCGTTCCGGCGTTCGCGACGGCGCTGGCGTGGCTCGGCTTCGGTACCGGCGGTATTGCCATGGGCTACGTCGCCGAACGCGTCGGCGTGCGCGCCACCGTGATCACGGGCGCGGTGATGATCTGCATCGGGCTTGCGTTGTCGACCGGCGGCGCGACCTGGCAGCTCTATGTCGGGCAAGGGCTGTTCGTCGGCTTTCTCGGCGTCGGCGGCATGAACGCGCCGTTCTACGTCTATGTCAGCCGCTGGTTCGATCGCCGGCGCGGCTCTGCGCTCGCGCTGATTTCGAGCGGCAGCTATTTCGCCGGCGCGATCTGGCCGCCGATCTTCGAGCGCGCGGTGGCCTACGCGGGCTGGCGGCAGACGATGCTCTATTTCGGGTTGATCGAGGTCGCCGTGGTCGTCCCGCTGGCCGCGATGTTCCTGCGACCGCCGCCGGAGCTGCCGCCGATCGGCGCGCTCGGCGGGACTTCGACGCCCTACACCGTGATGGGCTGGCCGCCCAATCTCGTCTTCGCCGTGATGGCGGCCGCCGGCATCCTCTGCTGTGTTCCGATGGGCATGCCGCAGGCCCATTTGCCCGCATTCTGCAGCGATCTCGGCATCCTCGCTTCGCACGGCGCGGCGATGCTGTCGGTGCTGCTGGGGACGGCCTTCGTCAGCCGACAGTTTTGGGGTTGGATCTCCGATCGCATGGGCGGCCTCAACACTGTACTTGCGGGTTCGACGTGCCAGATCGCCGCGATGTCGGCGTTCATGTTCACGCAGGATGAAATCGGCCTGTTCGCGGTCTCCGCGGCGTTCGGATTGGGCTTTGCAGGCATCATCCCAGCCTACATTCTGGCCATTCGCGAGTTCTTTCCGGCCTCGCAGGCATACTGGCGCATCCCGACATTTCTTTTCTGCAGCGGCAGCGGCATGGCGATCGGAGGGTGGCTCGCGGGCGCGCTTTACGATCACTACGGCACCTATATGCGCCGGCCTTTGCCGCCGGGATTGTCGCCAACGCCATCAATCTGGCGATGATCAGCACGCTGGTGTTCCGTCAAGGATCCCGCTCGGCGCGGTTTGCTTGACCGCAACACGCGCCCGCTTCAATCTGGCGGGCAAAAGTCGCAAGGATGATAGAGGAGCAGCCACCATGACCTTCCGCATTGCAGTGGTGCAACCGATCTGCCATGCGCCGCCTGGCGATGCCGCCAATATTGCCGACGCCGAGCGCGCCATCGCCCGCGCGGCCGAGGAAGGCGCGCAATTTGTCTGCTTCCCGGAAACCTATCCCGGGCCGTGGCGCATGCCGGCGACGTTCGACCCGACCGCGGCCATGGTCGAAGCGGCGGCGAAGCACAAGACGCACGTCGTGTTCGGCACTATCGCGCCGATCGATGCCAAAGCCGCGACCGCCCACAACCTCATCTGCATGGCCTATCCCGACGGCCGCGCGCCGGCGCGCTACCACCGCACGCACCCGAACGGGCCTTGGATCTATACCGGCGGGCCGGCATGGGAATTCCAGTGGGTGCCGGGCGACGAATTCCCAGTGTTCGACACCGCGCACGGCAAAGTGGGGCTCGCCATGTGCAGCGAGGTCTACATGCCCGAGGTTTCGCGCGCGCTCGCGCTGCGCGGCGCCGAGTTGATCTTCATGCCGGCGGGCAAGGACAAGCGCAGGCTGTGGGCGACCTGGCGCACGCTCATTTGGGCGCGCGCGATCGAGAATCTGGCGATCGTGGTTACGACGCAAAACCTGTTCGACCATTCCGAGCGCGGGCTCGCCATGGTCGCCTCGCCGGAGGAAATCTTGTTCGAGAGCACGATCGCCGGCACCGCGGTGGTGGACGTGAATCTCGAACGGCTGCGTTACCTGCGCGCAACGCGCGACCAGGTGGGCTCGTCCGAGACCTGCGCGGCCAAGCAGGGCGTGCTTGGCCCGCAATGGCAACGGCCTGAGCTCTACGATCGCATTTATCCGCGGCCCTTGCGCGAAGCGGCGGAGTAGGACCTCGCGAACGGCACGCCTTCGCACCAGCGTCTTGCCGCACGAGTGTAACAATCGGCGCGGCCCATGGCCCTGACCTCGACGCCGGGAACGTTGATCGTCGCGTCCGCCTATCCCGATCCACCTTTCGATGTCCTCGAGGAGGACTCGGCGAGCGGCTTCGACATCGAGCTGATGCGCGCGATTTGCTCGCAGCTCCGCCTTACTTTGCGGCCGCTGCGGTATTCAGGCGACGACTTCAACGGCATCTTCGATGGCCTCGCCGCCGGCAACTATGACGCCGTCATCTCGGGAACGACGATCACGCCGGAACGCTCTGCCGTCGTGCTGTTTTCGAAGCCTTATCTCGAGTTCAACCAGGGCGTGGCGGTGAATCGCCGGTTGACGCCGAACGTCGCGTCGGTTGGCGATCTGCGCGGCCTGACCGCCGGTATCCAGTCCGGCAACACGTCCGATTTCGTCGCCAAGCGTCTCTTGGCGGAAGGCGCCATCGCCGGCATCAAGTACTATCCGTATCGTGCCATCGCGACCGCGCTCGACGATCTCGAAGCTGGACGCGTCGGTCTCGTGATCAAACTTTTTCCTGTCATCTCGTGGCTGGTGAAGGATCGCCCGCAATTGGCGGTCGTGCTGCAATTGCCGACCCACGAGCAGCTCGGCATCGCCTTCGCCAAAGAGAATCAGCCACTATGCGAAACGGTCAACGCACGCTCGCGACGTTGCGCGAGAACGGCGAATTTGCGCGCCTGCAAGCACGCTGGTTTCCCCGCCAGGCCAGCCCCGCAAGCGGGGCCAGGGCGCAATAACGACAGGCGCACCAGAAATAAGGGCCGCCCTCACAAGGGCGGCCCTACGCTCACGCCACAACGCACAACAATTCGACACACAAAGCTCGGCTAGCCGCCGTGATCCCGGCGGTGCGGGCGGTCACCTCCCGGCGCGGACGAGCGCTCGTAACTCACGTTCCACGCCACGCCGTCACGCCGCCCGCGGCGGTAGTCGCGCCACCACGCACACGCGTCGCGTGCCAGTGCGACCGGAACGAAGCCGACCGGGGCCAGCACCCCCACGGCCAGAATGACCCAAAGCCAGTCGTAATCCATCGCCACCTCCCGCCGTTTTCCCCGAACGCCATCGACAACGTTTGAGGCGATCAGCCAAACTTCACTCACAAGGCTCGCGTGGATCAGACGCAGGACCAGAAGAGTCGCAACGAGATGAGTCAAGCCCCCGCCAGCCACACGTGACGTCCGGAAATGCGCTGTATTGAAAATCGGTTCCGTGGGCGTGATGGAACCGACTCAAAGCGAGTTAAGCCGTTGAGTGGAATACATTTTCGTATGAGACGCGGCTGGTCTTTCCGCCACCGCAGGGCAGCCATGCGTTTTGGGGGACGCCCAATATGGACCGCGCGGGTATGCCGGCGCCATGCGCTTGCGGCCGCCGTGATCGCCATCGCTTGGTCGCTCGCTGGCGAGCTCGCGCAGGCGGCCTATCCCGAACGGCTGATCACGCTGATCGTGCCGTTTCCCGCCGGCGGGCCGACCGACATCATTGCGCGCATCGTCTCCGTGGGCCTGCAGCGATCGCTCGGCCAATCGGTGATTGTGGACAACCGCGGCGGCGGGGGCGGCAATCCCGGCATGGGAATTGCGGCCCGCGCGGCGCCCGACGGTTACACGCTGCTGCTCACCTCGACCGCCATTGCGGTCAATCCCGCGCTCTACAAGAGCCTGCCTTACGATCCATTGACCGACTTCGCGCCGATCTGCGAACTGGTCAACGCGCCGAACGTGCTGTTCGTGCGCGCCGATTCCGGCATCAGGTCGATCGCCGATCTCGTCGCGCGCGCCAAGGCCGCACCCGGCGCGCTCAACTATTCGAGCCCGGGCGCGGGCACGAAGTCGCATCTCACGGCCGAGCAGCTCAAGCTGCGCGCCGGCATCGATATGGTGCACATCCCATACCGGGGCGCGGTCCCGCGACCATGGCGGTGCTGGAAGGGACCGTCGAGCTTGGGTCGGTCGCGCTCGCGCCGGTCGAGCCGCTAATCAAGGAAGGTAAGTTCACGGCGCTCGCGGTGACCGGAGCGGAGCGTTGGTTTTCGCTGCCGGACGTGCCGACCATGATCGAGTCCGGCTTCCCCGGCTTCGTCTCGGATACGTTCAACGCGCTGTTTGCACCCGCCGGAACTCCGCCCGAGATCATTGCAGTTTTGTCGAGCGCCACCAGGGCGGCGCTGAAGTCGCCCGAAGCGCGCGAGCAGGCGCACCGTGCCGGGTATCAAATCGTCGGCGGGACGCCCGAAGAACTCGCCGCGCGTCTTGCGTCGGAAATTCCGGCGGTCAAAGAATTGGTCGCGCGATTGGGAATCAAGCCGGAGGAGAAATGAGTATGTATCGCTTTGCATCGGCGGCGTTGATCTGCGCAGCCGTCCTCGCGCCGCCTACGCTGCAGGCGCAGGCCTATCCCAGCAAGCCGATCCACTTCATCCTGCCCTACGTTCCCGGCGGCATCATCGACACCGCCGGGCGACACCTCGCGCTGCGGCTGAGCGAAAGTCTCGGACAATCGGTCGTGCCAGAGAACCGTCCGGGCGCGGGCGGCATGGTCGGCGCCGATGTGGTCGCGCGATCGGCTCCGGACGGCTACACGATGCTGCTCACGGATCCCGGGCTCGTCTCCAATCCGACGCTGCAAGCGGACGTCCCCTACGACCTGTTCAAGGGACTTCAGGGGGTCTCGATCGTCGGCTCCTCGCCGGCGGTGATCGTCGCGTCGCTGAAGCTGCCGGTTAACACGCTGCCCGAATTGATTGCGTACGCGAAGGACAATCCCGGCAAGCTCAACTTCGCGTCCGCCGGCATCGGCACCGCACCGCACCTCGCGGGCGAAAATGATCAAGCTGCGCACTGGCATCGACATGACGCACGTGCCCTATCGGGGCATCGGCGCGGCCTACCCGGACGTCATGAGCGGCAAGGTGCAGCTCGCGTTCTCGAGCATCGCCGGCGCGGTGCCCTTCACCAGCGACAACCGTGTACGGCCGCTTGCAACGACAAGCTTGGCGCGCAGCCCGGTCTATCCCGACGTGCCCACGGTCGCGGAAAGCCTGCCCGGCTTCGACGTCGACCTGTGGATCGGCATCTACGCACCGGCCGGACTGCCGCCGCCGGTTCTGGACAGGCTCAACGGCGAAATCAACAAAGTGCTGCAGCATCCGGACTTGAAGGCGGCGTTCGCCAAGATCGGCGTCGAGCCGCGCGGCACCAGTCCCGAGGAAGCCGCGTCCTTCACCCGCTCCGAATACGAGAAATGGAAGCAGGTGATCGTCGCGGGCAAAATCAAGCCGGAATAAGGGGGCGGGACCGCGCTCACTGTCGCGTGCGTGGGTTACAGCGGCGTCCCGCGACGGGTGAGGCCGATCGGGATGTGAGATCGGATTCTCTCCGTTCGTCCCCGCGGAAGCGGGGACCCAGGGGCCACAGTCCGTGACTGCTGGGTTCCCGCTTGCGCGGGAACGAACGGCAAAAAGCGATTACGCTGTCCCGCTCAGCCCATTCCGGATGCGGATGCCGGCTCGATCTCGCACAGCAGGCGCACTTCGCCCGGCTGCGCGTACGGATATTTGTCCTTGTCGAGATATTTCTTGGCGAGCGAATCGATGTGCTGCGCGGCGCCCTCTTCGCTGACCCGCCGGACGCGCCCGCGAATCTGGACATAGCGATAGGGATTGTCCGGATCGACGATCGCCATCGCCACGGGGGCGCCTTGTTTGAGATTGCGCGCCTTCACGCGACCTTTCGCGGTGTTCACGCGAACGAGACCATTGGTGTAATCGAACCACACCGGGGTTGCTTGCGGCGATCCGTCCGGCATGAGGGTGGCGATGATCGCAAACGCTTTCTTGCGCTGCAGCAGGTCGAGATATTTGTCGGGAATGTTTGCCATGACACGAGCCTCCGGGTGCAGCATAGCGGGACGCGGGGGACAGCGCAGCCGCGTTTCGGTATTATTACAGCGTAAACAGCTGGTGGAGATGCGCGCCGATTAGCGGCTTAACTTTCTCCTGTTGCGCGGAGGTAATCGGCGAGACCGGGGCTGATATTGGGTACGAACAGTTCACCGACGCTCATCCTGCGCTTCGCGAGCTTTTGCTCATCAAGGCAGGCGAGGAGAGCGTTCAGCGTCAGAAGGCTGCCATCGATCGAGTAGTCCCAGGCCTGCGGCCCGAAGAGTCTGCGCGCTCCTTCCACCTCGTCGACGATCCAGGGGAGACTGATCGTCAACGCATCGGTGTCATACATCGAGCGGTAGGCGATGTCGCGCGCCCTACAGAAGGCTTGATACAAGCTGACCGCGAGCCACGGTTTCTCTTTGTAAAGCTCGGTTTTCAGCACAAGCGTATGCATGATCGGAAAGATGCGTGTCCTGCTGTAGTAGTCCATCTCGACTTTGCGCGAATCCCGAAACAGCCGCCGCACGGTTGTGCCAAATCCGCCGGGAATCATCACCGAAATGAGCGCGTCGATCTCGCCGCGTTGGAGCATCGCCTCGAGCGTCGTTTCGGCCGGAATGGATTCGACCCTGATGCCGTCAGGCGGCTTGATGGAGCGGATCGGCTTGCCGGTGACACATACGATGTCCTCCGGCTTGACGCCGTAATCGTGGGTGAGAAATCCGCGGACCCAAACGGCCGCCGTCATCTGGTAATTTCCGACACCCACGCGCTTGCCCTTTAGGTCTTGAGGCGACTCGATCGTCGCATCGGAGCGCACGTAGAGCGCCGAGTGGCGAAAGACCCGGGACGGAAACACCGGAATTGCGATGAAGCGCGTATCGCCTTCGGAGCGCAAAATCGTATAGGACGAGAGCGACATTTCCGATGCGTCGAACTCGCCGTGGTTGAGCATGCGCCAGAAGGTCTCGCCTGGGCGGAGTGGTAGGAATGTCAGGTTGACGCCTTCCGGCTGCACCCTTCCGTCAATCAATGCTTGCGTGCGATCATAACGGCCGCAGGCGAGGGTCAGTTGCAACTTGCGCATGGCGCTAGGAACCCGAGTCATTGCGAGGGAGGAAAGGAAATCACATGCACAAGCTTATCGCCATCGCGGCTGGCTTTCTCGCAACGAGCTTGGCCAGCGCTGCAGCGGAGGTCTATCCGGCGCGGCCGATCACGGTGGTCGTGCCGTATCCGGCGGGCGGACCCACGGACACACTGGCACGCATTCTGGCCGATCACATGAAAACCTCGCTCGGCCAATCCATCATCATTGAAAATGTGACCGGTGGCGGCGGCAGCATCGGCGTGGGACAGGTCGCGCGTGCGGCTCCCGATGGCTACACCGTCAGCATCGGCCATTGGAATACGCATGTCGTGCACGGCGCGACGCTTAATCTCTCCTTCCACGTCTTGAAGGATTTCGAGCCGGTCGCGCTCTTGGCCGACACGCCGATCTGGCTGGTGGCGACAAAGACGCTGCCGCCCAATGATCTCAAGGAGCTGGTTGCGTGGCTCAAGCAAAATCCGGGAAAGGCCACGGCCGGAACGGTGGGAGTTGGCGGGGCGTCGGACGTCACCGGCGCCTACTTCCAGAACGTGACCGGCACCAAATTTTAATTCGTGCCGTATCGCGGTAGCGCGCCGCTCAACCAAGATCTGATCGCAGGGCACATCGATCTCAATTTGGGGATGGCGGCGGCCAGCTATCCGCTGGTGCGCAGTGGACAGATCAAGGCCTATGCCATGATGGCGAAAACACGCTGGTGGGCCGCATCCGACGTTCCGACGATGGAGGAGGCGGGTGTGCCAGGCCTTTATGCTTCGTTCTGGCATGGGCTGTGGCTGCCGAAAGGGACGCCTGACCAAATCATGGCAAAGCTCAATGCGGCGGCACGCGCGGCGTTGGCCGACGCCGGAGTGCGAAAGCGCTTCGCCGATCAAGGCCAGGAAATTCCGCCGCCGGCGCAGCAGACGCCGCAGGCGCTGGGCGCTTATCAGAAGGCCGAGATCGAAAAATGGTGGCCGATCATCAAGGCCGCCGGGATCAAAGCCGATGGAAGTTGAAAGCTCGCTCAGCTTGTAGCCTGCTTTGGGCTGGCAATTTTCGCATAGTCGAACTTCATGAGATACCCCAACCAATCAGCGAGCGGAGGTTCTGCTACGGACGCGTAATTTGAAAATGGCGCGGAAGCACCGTCAAGTTTTATGAGTGGCTGGAGGATGGGGGCCGCAAGCTGCCCGCAGGACCCTCGGTATGGATCTGCGGCGACTGCCATCTGGGAAATCTCGGACCTCTCGCTGACGCCGACGGCCACGTGGACGTCCAAATTCGCGATCTTGATCAAACCGTCGTTGGGAATCCCCTCCACGACCTCGTCCGACTGGCGCTGTCGTTGGCGTCAGCGGCTCGAGGGTCCGATCTGCCCGGCGTGACCACGGCCAGGATGCTGGAAGAAATGATGAACGGCTACGAAAGGGCATTGGCTGGAAGGTTCGGTGGCAAAGCGGAAAAGGACCATCGGCCGAAGCTGATCCGCGAGATCCTCGACCGAGCGGTTCACCGTAAGTGGCGCCAACTGGCTGAAGAGCGGATCGAGAACGTAAAGCCCACGATTCCGCTGGGGAAGCGATTCTGGGGGCTCACGAAAAGGAGCGGAAGGCCCTCACGCAACTTTTAAACAGCGACGTCGCTCGACAACTCATCACCGCGCTCAAAGGCCGTCACGGGGATGATAAGATCGAGGTACTGGATGCTGCCTATTGGATGAAAGGTTGTAGTTTACTCGGCCGTCTGCGGTATGCGGCACTTGTTGGTGTCGCCGACAGGGAGCCTAGTGCGAACAATCTTTGCCTCGGGGCCCGGGCGCTTTCCCCGAACCTGGGTGAGCGAATGATGGCCGGCCGACTGTTCGACAAAAGCGTCACGGTGCGGGAGTTGATGCCGCAGGACCTCAAAATCGAGATTGACCAACTCAGCCGAGAGCAGGCGACGACGATTGCAGGATATCTGGCGGGCGTCGTCGGTCGCGCCCATGCGCGTCAGATGGATGGCGCGACGCGTCGAAGTTGGAAGTCGGAGTTGGCCCACAACCGCTCCAAAACACTGGACGCGCCGTCATGGCTCTGGGTGAGCATGGTGGAGCTGATGGCATCGCACGAGGCCGCATACCTGGATCATTGTCGTTACGCGTGGGACCAAACCTAAAAGTTCTACCTTCAGCTCAGTCGCACCGCTGTATCGGCAGTAATCGGGCGGCGAATCTCGGTTATGCGGCCCGAGGGGCAGTTCGAGGATGAACGGCGCAATGCGCTTCGCTTATTGCTTCTACGGCCAAGCCGGCGCGTGCGTGCCGAGCGGCACGGTTGGCCGCACCCAGTACGGCGGCGTTTCACTCATAACAGCGGCGTGGCGCACGGCCGTGAGCCGGCCGAAGCCGGATGGCGTCTCCTCCAGCCGATCACGCACAGCCTCGAAACCGGGATCGGGACAAGATAGGCCGTCGATGCGCCCGAGTTTGCGAAACCAATAGCCCGTCTGCGCGAGTGAGACGCGAACGTGCCAGCTGCCGCCTCGCTGGGCGCGGCGCGCGAGCGCCGACATCGCCGCAAGGGCCATCAGGTAACCCGTGGCGTGGTCGAGCACTTGCGCCGGCAGGGGCCGCGGCTCGCTCGCGCCAAAAGCTTCCGCTTCGGCGGCATTGAGGCCGCTCGCCGTCTGCACCAGCGAATCGAATCCGCGCCGGCTTGCCCACGGGCCTTCCTGACCATAGGCGCAGAGCGAAACGTAGACGATCCCGGGCCGCATGCGGGCGACGTCGTCCGGGCCGAAGCCGAACGCCGCGATGGCCCGTGGCCTGTAGCCTTGCACGAATACGTCCACATCCCGCAGCACGGAGGCCAGCGTCTCCCGCTCACTGGCCTGGCGCAAATCGATCGATGCCGACAATTTCCCCCGTCCGGTGTCGATGACCAGCGGTTGCATCGATGGCAGATGCGATGCCGTGATCAGCAACACATCGGCGCCGTGCGCGGCGAGCGTGCGACCGCATACCGGGCCGGCAATGATGCGTGTCAAGTCGAGGACCTTGACCCCGGACAGCGGGCGCTCGGCCGCGGGCAGGGGCTCAACCGGCGCGTCGCCGATCTGATCGATGCTGAAGAGGGGCAGGCGAGCGATGGCGCGGCCCTGCGGATGGTCGTCCCACTCGCGAAATGTTCGGCAAGCGGTCACGACGAGACCGGCCTCGGCAGCGGCCGTCTCCAACTTCTCCGCCTCCCATTGGTCGAGAGCGCGCTGCACCGCCGTGCGCTCGTGACGGCAGCCGAGTAGCGCGAGAACCCCATCGCGATGATGCGGCAAATTGGTGTGAAGCCGCGCCCAACGGCCGTCGCCGCAACGATAAAGTCCCGCGATCGGGTCGTGATACTCGGACGGGGGCTTTCCGTCGACGCGCAAGTACCGTTCGCTGCGGAATTCGATCGCGGCGCTGCGCATGTCGACGCTGACGCTCTGGAAACGGCCCGTGCGCAGCCGCCACAGCTCGCTCGCAGCGAGAGCGGCGGCGGCAATGGTCGCCTGCGCGGCGGTACCCACGCGAAACGAGGACGGCAGCACCGGCTCGTTCCCCGTGAGATCGACGGCGGCGAGCGCCGCCTCCGGATGCCCGGCAGCGCGCCAGATGTCGCTCAGAACGTGTTTTGGGGTGGACGCGGTCATGGGGGCAATCCAAGCGCGCTGCACGATCGAATGCTGCCGGCTCAATCGATCTTCAGCCCCAGTGCCCCGACGATCGGACTCCAGCGCGCCACCTCGCTTTCCACGTAGCGTCGGTAAGCGTGCGGATTCAAGCCGCCATGCGGCTCGAAGGTGCCGGAAACCAGCAATTGCAGATAGTCCTCGTCGGCGAGCAGCGCGAGATTCGCTTTCGCGATCTGGTCGATGATGGCGTTGGGCGTCCCCGCGGGCGCGAACACGCCGATGAAATTCGGCGTTACCAGATCAGTGAGACCCTGCTCGACCGCGGTGGGAAGCTCGGGCGCAGCGGCGAGCCGCGTACCATGGGTCACCGCAAGCACCCTGAGCTTGCCGGCGCGGTGCAGCTCGAGCACCAGGTTGGTCATGGCGGGCACGATCATGGGAATCTGTCCGGCGAGAATGTCGGCGATCGCCGGCCCCGCGCCGCGGTAGGGCACGTGGATGAGGTCTGGCAAGCCCACCTTCAGTTTGAAGGCTTCGGCGGTGAGGTGGTTCAAGGAGCCCGTACCGGCGGTGCCATAGGACAGCTTGCCTGGATTGGCCTTGGCATAGGCGATCAGCTTGCTGAGATCGTTCACCGGCACGGACGGATGCACCGCCAGCGCAAAGGCGGTAATCGCGATGCCGGAGATCGGCTCGAGCTCCTTGAGCGGATCGAACTGCGGCCGGTTCTTGAGCAGCGCTTCCGTAATATGCGTGGTCGCGCCGCCAAGCAGCAGCGTGTAGCCATCGGGCCGCGAGCGCGAGGCCTGCGCCGCGCCGACCGAACCGCCGCCACCACCGATATTCTCGATGACGACCGTGCCCAGTCGGGATTTCATCTGCTCGGCCCACGGGCGGCCAACCGTGTCGAAGGCTCCGCCCGGAGGAAATGGAACCACGAGGCGTATTGGCCGCGTCGGATAGTGTTGTGCCCTGGCGGTCAGCGATAGCGCCGAGAGAGCGCAGACGCCGGCGGCCAGATGCAGAAAACGACGGCGCGGAAGTTTCATTCTGCTCTCCCTCACCAAAGCTGCGAGCGGCAACCGACATTTACATCTGCTGCATGATGTCCGCGGGCGCACTGTCGCCTTTGCGCCCTCTCCCCGTCGGGGAGAGGGCTGCTCCGCGTTTTCAACACCAAGAAATGGGTGAGGGGGTTCGGGTCCATCTGCACCGCCGGTAACCCCCTCACCCCATCCCTCTCCCCCAAACGGGGAGAGGGAGCGCACCGAGCTTGCCGCACGTTCATTGACACCAGATTCGCAACACGCGACGCCTACTCCGATTTGACCGCCGCCGCCTTGATGATTGGCGTCCAACGCGCGATTTCGTCTTTGACCAGCGCGGCGAGGGGCTGCTGGCCGCGCCGAGGTTTTTCCGGAATTTCGCTGCCGAGCTCGAGCAGGTGCTTTTGCGTGGCCGCGTCATCGAGCGCCTTGTCCAGCGCGGCGCTCAGCGCATCGACGATTGGCTTGGGTGTTCCTTTGGGCGCAAACAACGCGTTCCAGGCCGACGCCTGGAATTGCGCAAGCCCGGCTTCCGTCGATGTCGGCAGCTCCGGCAGTGCCGCATTGCGCGTGCTGCTCCCGATTGCATAGGCCTTGAATGCGCCGGCGCGAACGTGCTGGACCACGTCGGGGGTGACATTGCACATGTAATCGACCTGGCCGGCGATCAGCGCGGTAATGGCGGGGGCGGCGCCATTGAAAGGCACCAGCGTCGGTTTAGCGCCGAGGATCGAGTTGAGCAGCAAGCAGGTGAAATGCGTGATCGAGCCGACGCCGGCATGCGCCATGTTCAAGCTCTCGGCGTTCGCTTTCACGTAACTTGCGAATTCCTTCAGGTCGTTCGGCGGAAGCTCCTTTTTTCCCACGATCACGACGGGGAGGCCGGCGACCATGCCGATCGGCGCGAAATCGGCTTCCGGGTTGTAAGCGAGGCTGGGATAGAGCGCGACGGACGCCGCGTGCGTTCCCATATTGCCCAATTCAACGGTGTAGCCATCGGGGCTCGCGCGCATCGCCCGCACGGACCCAGTGGTGCCGCCCGCACCGACGACATTCTCGACGATGAGCTGCTGCCCGAGCGTGCGCGACATGTGCTCGCCGAGGATGCGGGCAATGACATCGGTCGTCCCGCCGGCGGCGAACGGCACGATAATCGTGATGGGCCGCGACGGATAGGTCTGCGCCGTCGCTTCGTTCCCGCCGATGACCGCGAAGCCAAGTACCGCGATGGCGAGAACGAGCACGCGTCTCGTCGGCATGGATGTCCTCCCTCCGTGCACCGCGGCCGTTCGCGATCGGCAGCCGAGGCGATGCCGGGCGCAGGGTGCCAGGTGAGGATAAGAGCCCAGCAAACAACGAGAGGCAACCTATGGCAGGAGCGCAACCGGTGCCCTGAGATCGGCTCGCATCGGTTTGCGATGCGCCGTTCAGTTCGGGACGATCCCGATCACTGACGGCCCGGCCTCCAAGCGCTCGCGCGCCGGAAGGGCAAACATGAAGCGACGCGCGCGCGGCACCATGGAATCCAATCGCCCATCGGCGCCTATGAGCGCGAGACCGGTCCCGAAGTTCACCAGGGCCAAGATTGTGGGCTCGCCGGCATAGGTCGAGACCGGCTCCATTGCGATAGCGAGCGCTTCTCCGAGTGGCTGATTGCGGTACTCGAGCCGCAATTGCGGTCCGACTTCGGCGGGACACAGCTCGAGACCCATCTGCTTTGCGCGCCGGTAGACCTCCGCGTGGGACGCAGCATCCGCTTCCACGCCAAGCTCTGCAGCAGACAGAACAACGAGCTCCACCTGCTTTGGCGCGCGTGCGTAGAAGAACGCCAGTTGGCCAAGAATTTCGTCGGCCGAATCGCCAATCTTGATTCCCTCAGCGTCCAGCGCGTTGCGATATGCATTCACGCCCTTGGCGGTGCCGAGGCTTATTGTTCTCCAAATCGGAAGCTCGATTGCAACGCTGGCATGGGGTGCGGGCGAGCGCGCGAGGAGATGCTCTTGAGCCATGGCGTTGCCCGCGCATAGGGCGACCCCCACCAAGACCGGCGCGAGCAACCGAGCTCGGGGCCATTGCCTCATTTCGGCCCTCCCGCGGTTGCCGGGTGGGCGCCTTAATCATTCGAGGCAGCGCACTCGGGCACGGGAAGCACGCTAGCGCTGCCGTGTGGCCGCGTGAGTGAGGTGCCTCACACCCGGTCGCGAAAGTGAAGAAGGGCTGCCCTTGCGGGCAGCCCTTCCATTGTCGAGCCGTGATCCGGCTGATCCCGTAGCGCGTCGCGTGCACGACGCGTCAGATTGCGTGGACCCCCATTGCGGGAAGGATCCAGCTCACGGGTGCCGGCAATCGCGGCGATAGACAATGAGACACTGGATCACCTCCTTTCCGTTGTTGACGATTCGTGCAATGTAGCGGGCATTCGCGCATTGTCAAAGCGGCACAATGCGGCGAGGCGGATCGGCACATCCAGAGATATGAATCGTGATGCGCGCTTCGTTCCAGGCTGCGCTGCTGGGACGCGCGCCTTTTGGCCGTGTTATGCGTATTGGATTGAGGGAGCGTGGCGCCCTTGCCTCGTTCACGTCCTGCAATGCCTCGCCTCGCTCGAGCCATGGGAGATTGATATGCGATTTCCGGTGCGGTCGAAGATAGTCCTAGCGCTCGCGGCGCTATCCTGCCTCGCGGCTGCGCAGGCTCGCGCGGAGGACTTTCCCTCCCGCGTCGTGCGCGTGGTCGTCGCGTTTCCCGCCGGCGGACCGACCGACTTCGTCGCCCGTCTCATTGCCGAGCGGCTCAAGCCGCTCATCGGGCAGAACGTGATCGTTGAGAACAAGCCGGGCGCCAACGGTGCCATCGGCGCCGATTACGTCGCAAAAGGAGAGGCAGACGGGCATCTCCTCTTTCTCACGACCGTCGGCGCGGTCGCCATCACGCCGCATCTGAGCAAGCCTCCCTACGATACGCTGCGCGATTTCGCGCCAATCACGCTGGTGGTGCGTCCCACCACGATCCTGGTGGTGAAACCGGAGGCGGCGGTCAATTCGGCCAAGGAGCTAGCCGCGCTGGCCGCGGAGAAGCCCGGGGCGATCCCGTTCGCCTCGACCGGTTCGGGTAGCACGACACATCTCGCGCTCGAGCTCTATCAATCGGCTGCGCACGTGAAGTTTTTGCACGTGCCCTATCGCGGCGCCGCGCCGGCCTTGACGGATCTTCTCGGCGGGCAGGTCACCGCGCTGTTCGCCGATACGCCGGTGCTGCTGCCGCATATTCGCGCCGGCAAGCTCAAGCCGATCGGCGCCGCCTCCGCCAGCCGCAACCCGCTGTTGCCCGACGTCGCCACGCTCCCCGAGCAGGGTTTCCCCGATACCGTCGCCGACAACTGGTACGGATTGTTGGCTCCGGCGAAGACGCCGTCGGCCGTCGTGGCGAAATTGCACGACGCAGTGGTCGCCGTGCTCGAAACCCCCGACGTGCGCGAGAAGCTCTTGCAGTCCGGCGCCGTGCCGGCGCCGACCGCGAGCGCCGAATTCGGAAAAATATTAAGCGATGAGCTGGCGCGCTGGGGCCGCATCGTGCGCGAGAAGAATATCAAGGAGGATTGAGCCGGGGCGAGATCTGGCCCGCGGGCCGCGGGTGGTCTCTGTTGCGCCAACGAATTTGTGGAGAACGTCGTGAGTAAGCTATCTGCTTTGCTCAGCGGGCTGATTGCAATTGCAGTTGCACAAACCGCCGCTGCTGAGACGCTGAAGGTCGCGGTTGCCCAGCGCGGCTTCTGGAACAGCACCTTCATCGAGGTCGGCCTCAAGCAGGGCTACTTCCGGGAGGTTGGCCTCGACATCGACATTCTCTACACCGAGGGCGGCGCCTCGACGCTTACGCCGGTGATTGCCGGCAGCATCGACATAGCGATGACCAACGGCATCCTCGGCGTGGTCGCCGCCTACGCCAAGGGCATGCCGGTGAAGATCATCAGCGCCGAGGCGACCGGCGCCGCCGAGGCGTTCTGGTATGCCCGGCCGGAGAGCGGAATCAGGCGGCTTGCCGAGACCGACGGCAAGACGGTGGCGTATTCCTCGCCCGGCTCCTCGACCAACCTCATCCTGCTGCAGCTGGTGAACCAGGCGAAGGTTGCGCCCAAGCTCGTCGCCACCGGCGGTGCGCCCGCCACCCTCACCCAGGTGATGTCCGGCCAGATCGACGTCGGCTGGTCGGTGCCGCCTTTCGTGCTGCAGCAGCTCTCCGACGGCAAGCTCGTCATCATTGCGCGCGGGAGCGACGTGCCGGCGCTGACGCAGCAGACGATTCGCGTGAACGTTGCCAATGCCAATGCGCTTAAGGAGCGGCGCGATGCGTTCGTGCGCTTCATCAAGGCCCTGAGCCGGGCGATCGACTGGGCCTATTCCGATCCCGAGGCCATCGACCATTACGCCGAGATCGCGAAAGTATCGCGCGCGTTGGCGCGGCAGACACGCGACGAGTTCTTTCCGAAAGAAGCCTTGCAGCTCACCGAGGTGAAGGGACTCGATGTGACGCTGAAACAGGCGCTCGAGTTCAAATACATCACGTCGGCAATGACGGTGGGGGAGGCGCAAGGGATGTTGGATATTCTCTATAAGCCGGAGCTAAAATGACGCCGGTGTCTGTCGGCCTCATGCTGAGGAGCCCAATAGTCGTTTTCGCCGCTGCCGGCGCCATCGTGTTGTCCAGCGCGCTTGCCGCAGAGTGGCCGAGCAAGCCGGTGCGGCTCATCGTGCCGTTCGCCGCGGGCGGCGCGGCCGACACGATCGGGCGGCTCTATGCCGAGGCGCTCGGCGCCGCCTTCGGCAAGCCGTTCTACGTCGAGAACCGGGTCGGCGGCGGTGGACTTCTCGGTACCGAGGCGGTCGCGCGGGCGGAGCCCGACGGCCTCACGCTGATGGTGTCGGGCGTCCCCACGCACGTGCTCGGACCGGCGATGAACAAGAACGTTGGTTTCGATCCCATGCGCGACTTCACCCATATCGCGTATTTCGGCGGAACGCCCAACGTGCTCCTTGCACATCCCTCGCTCGGCGTGACGACCTACCAAGATTTTCTCGCGCTGGCGCGCGAGGCCAAAGGCATCGAATACGTGTCGGCCGGGTTCGGCACCATGGGCAATTGGATCGCCGAGTTCCTGGCGGCAAAGGAAAAGATCAAGCTGGTGCACGTCGCCTACAAGGGCGGCGCACAGGCGGTGCTCGATCTCGTCGCCGGTCACGTGAAAGTCGGCATGCTCACGTGGTCGATCGCGGCCGAGCACGTGCGCGCGGGCCGGCTGCTGGCGCTCGCCACCACTTCGGGGCAGCGGCTCCCATACCGTGCGGAGGTGCCGACGTTGCGCGAACTGGGGCACCCCGATTTCGTGGCGACGACGTGGAATTCGCTCTCGGGCCCTGCGGGCGTTGCTCCCGATATTGTCGAGAGCGTCAACCGCGAGGTCGTCAATGCATTGGAGCAGCCGCAGCTCAAACGCCATATCGAGCAAGACGCGATCGAAACCAAAGCGATGAGTCCGGCCGAGCTGACCCGCTTCATGCAGAGCGAGATCGACCGCTGGACGCCGATGATCAGGCGCCTGCTTGGCGCGAACTAGTGCCGCCGCCCGCATTCGTCATTGCCGAGCTTGACACCGCAAGTCAGGTTTACCCGACTTGCGGCGCTTAATAATGCGCAACTCGGGCAAGCCCGAGTTGCGGTGCAATCCATCCCACACGAACAGCCGCTAATGCCGGCGAACCTGCACGAGATATCCGGCGATCGTTTCCTCGCCCAGCTGCTTGCACGCTTCCAGCCGATGCAGCCCTTCCACCAGCACGAAGCGTTCCCCGTCCTGCCGCACCAGGATCGGGCTTTGCAGGCCAACCTGCAAAATGCTCTCGGCGATTTGCTCCGCCTTCTTCGGATCGTATGTGGCGCGCCGCTTCACCGGCACGTAAATGTTGGCGATGGTGAATGTTTCACGCTTCATCATGGGCGGCGACCCGGGGGTTGCCTTCAACGAGTCACTGCAGCTGATCTTTCACCTTGTTCATGCCCGCCATGACGCACTGCTCGTCGAGACCGGGCGAGCCGGAGAGCCCGACGCCTCCCACCACGTCGTTGCCGACCTTGATCGGCACGCCGCCGTCGATGGCGATCACGTTCGGCAGCGTCGTCTGCTCGCGCCGCACCGGCCGCGTCGCCATCTCCTTGATGAAATCCGCCGTCGTCATCTTGAAGGTCATGGCGGTGTAGGCCTTGCGGCGCGCGTTTTCCATAGTGTGCGCGCTCGCGTTGTCGGCGCGCAGCGCGACCACGGTATTGCCGCCGCGGTCGACCACGACGACCGAGGTGGCGTAGCCGCGCCCCTTGCAGTCATCCAGCGCCGCCTGCGCGATCGTCAGCGCGATCGGATAGCTCAGGTCCTTGCGCTGAAGGAGCTGCGCGCTCGCCGGCAGCGTGGCGACGCAAGCAACGGCGATAAGGGCGAGGCGGGTTGCGAGCAATGGTGATCCTCCTGGCTCGAGTGGACTCTTGCTTTGTCGGTAACAGCCCGGGGAGAAGTCTATTCCCGCCCGGCGCGAAACTGCAGCGCCGAGCGGTGTTCGCGCCCGCTCAGTGCGCGAGCGGATCGGGCCGCACCTGAATGTGCACGGCGCGCGGCTTGCTGCCCTTACCGCCCTCCATGAGCCATGGCGTGCGGTCTCCGTTGGTGCTCCACAGTCCGCGGCCTTTCCAGCCGGCGTTGGGATCGTCGATGCGCCCGTCGAAGCCCTTGGCGTAGAAGCCCATCGGATAGGGGATGCGCAGCACCACCATCTGTCCGTCCTTGAGCGCGACGAAGCCTTCGTTGAGGTTAGCGGTGGACATCGGGATGTTCTCGCCGAGGCCCAACGTGTTGTGCTGGTCGACCCAAGTGTAATAGCTGGCCTCGGCGCTGGTCGGCTCGCCCTCGAAGCCCGGGCCGGGATAGCGGTGGAACGTAAAGCCTTCGGGGCAATGCTCGCCCATCGCGTTCGGCCCGTTGAGCGGGCCTTTGCACTTGCGGCGATCGAAGCTGACCAAGCTGCCGTTCGACGCCGATCCCCACACGACGCCGTTCTTGTCGATGTCGCCGCCGCGAATCCCATAGCCGGACTTCGGAAGGTTATAGAGTTCCGATAGTCCGGTTGCGGGATCGAAGCGCAAAAATCCCGCCGGGCCGGCAAATACGCCGACGGTGTACCAAACCGAGCCGTCGGTCGGATGTGGCATCACCGCGTAGGGGCCGGAGCCTGGCACGATGCGCTTGTCCTTGGCCGCATCGGTCGGCTGGTCCGGCTCGACATAGTCGTCACGCTTGCCGTTGCCGTTGGTGTCGAGGACGAACGGCGACCAGCCCTGCGACTTCGCGGCATCGCCGGTCGCATCGAATACCTTGGCGTTGAGCCATCCCGCGACGGGGCCGGTGCCGCTGAACCACAGCGTGTCGTTAGCGTCATAGCCGAATTGCGGGTGATGGGTGCCGAAGCAGGTGTCGATGAAGATGTACTTCATCGTTTTGGGATCGAGAATCGCCGCCTGACGCCCCGCCCGCTCGATCGGGAACACCTTGGCCGACGGATGCTCCGATCCCTTCTTGCAGAACGCCGGGTTGTCTGGACCGCGCACGTTCACCGCGAGCCAAACGCGTCCGCTCTTGTCGAACATGCTGTTGTGGTTGTCGGCACGGGTGTCCCAAATTTTCTCGTCGCCCCAATAGGCCGACGGCGCCAGCGGTTTCGGGGAGGCGCTGGCATGGAAGGGCGGCCCCAGCGTTTCCGCCATGCTCGGATCCGCGACCGGCATCTTGAAGAACGTCACCTTGCTCGTCTTCGGATCGAGGATCGGCATGTTGTCGGTCGAGTATTCCGGCGAGCCGTAGAGCGGCCCGTAGGCGTTCACGGTCGGGTTGCGCCGATCTGACGAGATCAGATCGTGCAGGTAGTGCTTCTCCGTGCTCCATTCCCACGAGCTGACGACGACATTGCGCTCGACGCCTTGCGGCCGCGGCGGCTTGCTCTTGGGGAGCTCGCCTTTGGCGACGCGATCGGTCCAGTCGCCGAAATATTTGAACGGCACGCCGCCGAACTGCCCGGCAAGGCGGTTGGTCATGTTCTCGCCGGTTTGGCCGGACTGGACACGGCGCTGCCATGCTTCCGCCCCCGACTTGAATTCGCCGAACGCGGCCGGAATCGTGCGCGTCGACTCTTGCCCCAGCTGATGGCAGCCGATGCAGTCGACGTTGTTCATCTGCCGCAGCCAATTCTCGCGGGTGATATTCTTCGGGATGTCGCTGGCGCCACCGAACTCGCTCGCCGGCGGAATCTTCAGCATCGCGTACCAATAGATCGCCGGATAATAGTGCGCGGCGGCCGCTTCGTTCGGTGCCGGCACGGCGCGGAGATTGAGCTGTCGACCGGGCTCGCCATCGACCTTGGGTGAATCGACGAGGCCGTAGCCGCGCACCCACACTTTGTATTTGGCTTTGGGCAGGTCTGGCACCACGTAGCGGCCCTGATCGTCGCTGACCACCATCTTGGCGAACTTGGTGGGAAGGTCCGTCGTTTCCGCGATCACCCAGACGCCGGCCTCGGGCCCGTTCGTGCCGGTCACCACGCCGCCGATGTCGTCGTTGTCGATGGCGACGGCGGTCTGCGCGCGCAGCGGAGTAGCCGAAACGAACGAGGCGATGCCGATCGCCGCCACGGTCACATACAGCCTGGCTTTGAGTCTCATGGGTGCGCTCCTCGTGCGATTTTTTCGTTTTCGCGCGCGCGGCTGCGCGCACGCAGTCAGACGAGAATTGTGCACAGTCCATGCCGCCTCGCAATAAGCTCATTGCAGCCGGCGTTTTCCAAGTGTTCCGCGCATGCCGAGGGAACGCGAAGCCGTGCGCTCGCGTTGGGCGTCAGGCGAGGCGAGGGCACTGCGGCGGAAATTCCGCGGTGGAACGCGAACCGAAGGAGTTCACCTCCGATGATGAGCAAAGCTTTATCGATTGCCGCGGCGGCGGCTCTGCTGGTTGCGACCACCGCAGCCGGCCATACTCAAAGCACGACCCAGCGGTATGCGCCCGGCCAGCGGACGCAGCAGCATGGCCCGACGCTCGGCGAGCCGGGTGCCTCCGGTTACTCGCCCGGGCATCAGATGCAGCGCAAGGGCAGGAAGCCCGGCTATCCCGGCGCCTCCGGCTATGCGCCCGGCCAGCAGCCCACGACCACTGGTCGCAGTAGTACCGGCATTCGCTGACGAACAAGCCGAGGAATGACGATTGAAGGATCGGCCCGTGGCTATATAAAAGTTGCCATCCCCGGAGATTGACTTGTCCAGGCCCCTGATTGTTTCCATTCCCCACCGCCTCGGACGCGAGGAGGCGAGCCGCCGCATCAAGTCCGGCCTCGCCGCGGCGCGGACGAACTATTCCGCGTTCCTCACCATCCGCGAGGAAACCTGGAGCGGCGATCGGCTCGCCTTCAATCTCAGCGCGCTCGGCCAGAGCGCCGTCGGCTTCATCGACGTCGCCGACGACCACGTACGTCTCGAGGTCACCCTGCCGTGGCTGTTGGCCATGCTGGCGGAGAAATTCACGCCGGCGATCCGCAAGGAAGGCACGCTGATGCTGGAACATCAGACCGATGGCGTCAGGCGGGACCAGTAGGGTTCATGAGGGTTGCAAACGCCCGAATTTCCGAGATATACCGCTGTCAGTCGGGTGCAGGAAGGACCATGAGGGGCCAGTAGTTTGCTTCCCCTATGCTTCCCCGCAACGTCGCGGAGTCTCCCTGACAGCATAACAGAGGGGGCAATTATGGGCGACAAGTTCACGTGGGACGATGAGGTCAGGGGGCTCGGCCGCCGTGAGCGCAACGGACGGGCCAGCTGGATCGTTCAGTTCCGAGTTGGTCATAAGCAGCGACGCAAGAAGCTGGGTGAGAATCTGAGCAAGGGGCAAGCGCGGAAGCTGGCCCGAAAGTACCTCGCGAAGGTCGAGCTTGGCGAAGACCCGGTCGAGGTCGAGCAGCAGAACCGTAAGGACGCGAAGTTTACGCTCAAGGCGCTTGCCGCCGACTACCTCGAAGTCAAGCG
>DATFQX010000067.1:0-3275 GCA_035263865.1 Xanthobacteraceae bacterium | reverse complement strand
AGGTCTCGGCCGATCCCGCGCCGCCGGTCACCGCAACCACCACGGCGGCGCAAACCGCAGCCGCCGCTGCAAGCTTTCTTGTGACTGCGCGCTTTGTCTCCCCGTTTGATGGAATGTGGTCGCGGGTCACACGCGAGCTGGAGCGGAACCCCGATTGACTGGCATCGTCTGAACGGATGATGAGCGCTTTTTTGGTGCAAAAGATTTTTCGCAGAGTGTGAGCTAGTTCACACTCTGTCGCCCAAAGGGTCGTACGATCATCGCTCGTCGGCATATCGAGCGTGCCCATAACCCGTCTGTTAAGAAGATATGTGATCAGCGGGCGGACGACGTGGCTGTGGCGGTCGCGTCATTTGACTGAGTCGGACTCGGGCGCTCGCGCCGTACCGGGCAGGAGGCGGCAGTGCCCAGAATTTGGTCGACCGGCGACGTCCATCCCAGAGATCGCGTCGCCTACTGGCTCGATGGATTGTGCGACACCATTGTTAATGTGGATTGCGAGCCGCGGAGCGATCAGCCCTTCTTCGGCAAGATTCGCGCTGATTCGGCAGGCGAGATTCACGGCTCAACGTATTCGTCGGTGGCCCAGATTATCACGCGTTCGCCGCGTAAGATCGCACACCGGCCGGCAGATATGTTCACGCTCGGGATGCAGTTGGTTGGGCACGGCTTCGGCAGTCAAGACGGGCGTGATCTGGCCCTCCGGCCCGGCGATCTCGTGCTTTACGACATGACGCGTCCGTTGCGGCTGACGTTCTCCGGCAGCTTCGTGCGGACCACGCTGATATTTCCGCGAGCGGCCCTACTGCGTCGGCTCGGGGCCGCTGAGCGTTTCATTGGCAGAAGCATCGACGGGACAGTGGGCGTCGGTGGCATGCTGTCCCCATTAGTGCGCAAACTGCCCTCGCACTTGGATACGATCCCCGATTCCGCGCGGGAGCGGGTCGCCGATAATCTGCTCGACCTGATCGCGACGGCGCTCTTATCCGACTCCGAGGGTACGCCGCTCTCGACGGGCATGACCCTGGTTCGTGCCAAGCTGTGGATTGAGACGCATCTCGGCGAGGCTCTGTCCGCCGAGCGTATCGCGGGCGCATGCCGGCTTTCGGCCCGGCATCTGAATCGCCTGTTCGAGCGCGAGGGAACCTCGCTGATGCGCTATGTCTGGGACCGGCGCCTTGCACGCTGCCACCAAGACGTGACCGATCCGGCAATGCGCGGCCGGCAGGTTGGCGAGATCGCCTTCGCTGCAGGCTTTAGTGACCGATCACATTTCAGTCGTGCCTACCGCGCCCGATACGGCTGCGCGCCGCGCGATGCAAGATTCGCCGCGGTCGCGGCGCGGTGATCAACGGCACAGCAGCATCGAAAAAAACCACCCTACGACAGCGGCTTGTTCAAGCCTGAAAACGCACGACAGCTGCCCACCCAACTGACACGCGCTCAAGGGGTTCCATCTGTCAGATTTTGACCACTCTCATGTCCGCCTTTCCAAGTAGCAGGCGCGTGAATTCGTGGCTCCATTGGAAGCAATGGCTTCAGGCGTTGCCGGGCAAGGCAGGAGGCACGGTCGTCATGACGACGGTTGATCATACTCTGATGCGCGGGTCGAAACCGCATGACCTTGATGCGTCGCGGAGCTGCCTCGGTCTAGAGACCTGCGTCGGATCGGCGGCCGGCAGATAGTGGTCGCGAGGGTTCTCCTGACCGCGACCGCGCCTCCAGCCTTGCCCGGTAACAGCGTGTCGGATGGTCCGCTGGCGCCTCCCTGCGATGCGATCCGGGTTTTGGCGTTCAGCCCACCGCCGGCGGCACACGCCGGGCGATGGCCCAGATGAAGCCGGCCAGTTCGCGGGCGACCGCGGCCGTGACGACATTGGCCGGCTTGCCGCCGCGGGCGAGCTGGCGATAGCGCGCGCACAGCCGCAGCTGTGCCCTCCACGCGATCTCGCGGATTGGCCGGGGCTGCTCCTCCTGCCGGAGCCGCAGCTCGCGGCTGACCCGGGCCGGGAAGCGGTAACACCAAGCGGCCTCGATCAGCAGCCGGCGAGCCGCACTGTTGCCGGCCTTGGTGAGACCGCCGCGTTTGACGCTGGCACCGCTCGAATGCTCGGATGGCACCAACCCGAGATAGGCCATCAGCTGGCGCGGATTGGCAAAGCGCGACAGGTCGCCCAGCTCGGCGATCAGTGTTGCCGCATTGACCAAGGCCATGCCGCGCATTGTCTGCAGCGCTGCCACGACCGGCGCCAGTGTCCAATCAGGCAACATCGCCTCGATCTGTGTTGTCAGCCGATCGCGCCTGGCCTGGGCGGCCTCGACGGCCTGAATGTAATCCTCGAGCACGATATGATGCACCGCCTGGTCAAACCGCAGACCCGCAAGCCAGCGGCGGTGCAGCTTGGTCCATGCCGGGCGCCGGTAATGGCAGCCCTGGCGCAACAGAAAGCCCGAGAGCTGCTGGCGCGCACGGCGCAGTGCCCGCACCGCGTCGAGGCGGGCACGCACCAGGTCGCGCATCGCCTCATGCCCAGGATCGGGAACCCACACCGCCGTCAGCTCGCCGGCCCGGTGCAGCTTCGCCAGACTGGCGGCGTCCCGCCGATCCGTCTTGACCCGGTCGCCCGCCCGCTTTGGGATCAGCGATGGCGCCACGACAATGCATTCGTGCCCGAGCGCCGACAACTGGCGTTGGATGCCATAACCGCACGGCCCTGCCTCATAGCAGAACCGCAGCTCCACTCCTTGATCGCAAAGCTTGCCAGCCAGCCGCCGCAACACTGCCGGCGTGTTCGCGACCCGGCCATATTCCCGCACCTCGCCCCGCGCGCCGCCTTCTGCGACCGCCACGACGATCCCGTCCTTGTGAACATCAAGCCCGACATACGTAATACGATCCCCCAAGACCCGTCTCCTATGCATGAGGCTCGGCACCGGCCAATCCGGGGCAACCCTCGCTACCTGCATACTGTGAGACGGGTCGCCCCGTCCTCAGGCGGACATGTGGTCTAGCAGCAAGAAACGAACGACAGCTTTCTAGCCGCGCACGCACGCGCGGAAGGGACGCAGGTCGGAGCAAACAGACCATCTCGACGGTGCAATGGCCAACTCACACAATACAACCCCGACGCAATTCATTGAAGCGAGGGGCGTCCGGTACGCATACAGACGGTTTGGCGCCAGCAATGGCACGCCAGTCGTATTCCTGCAGCATTTCCGCGGCGGGCTCGACAACTGGGATCCCAAGGTGACAGACGGTCTCGCGAAGGATCGTT
>DATFQX010000066.1:0-30574 GCA_035263865.1 Xanthobacteraceae bacterium | reverse complement strand
GCGGCGCGCCGCCAGTCGCCTTCATCTCTCCGGCGGCAGAATGACGCCCGTCTGGCTGACGATGCGGCCGTAATGCTCGACTCGGCGGTGTCGCTCGAAATGGAAGATCGTCTGCTTGCCGAAAATAGTTGCGTCGAGATCGCAGTCCGCGACGATCAGCTCGTCATCCTCGCTCTTCGCCTCCGCGACGATTTCGCCATCTGGATTGACCACGATGCTGCCGGCAATCATCGGATAGCCGTCCTCCGCGCCGCCCTTTGCCACCGCCGCGACCCAGGTCGAGTTCTGATAGGCGCCGGCCTGGAGAGTCAGACGGTGGTGGAACATGCGTTTTTTGGGCCCCTCTTCTGCTTTCTCTGAATTCACGGAGGGCGTGTTATAGCCGAGCACGATCAGCTCCACGCCTTGCAAGCCCATGACGCGATAGGTCTCGGGCCATCGCCGATCATTGCAGATACACATGCCGACGATACCGCCCATGGTGCGCCAGACCGGAAAACCGAGGTCGCCCGGTTCGAAATAACGCTTTTCCAGGTGTTGGAAGGCGCGCTGCGGATCGTATTGCGAATGCCCGGGCAAATGCACCTTGCGATACTTGCCCACGATTTTTCCATTGCGATCGACCAGAATCGACGTGTTGAAGTGATGCCCATCGGGCGTGAGCTCGGCATAACCGAACGACAAACCGATGCGATAATCTGCGGCCTGCTCGAACAGCGGGCGTGTCGCAGCGTTCGGCATTTCGCGCTCGAACCAGGCGTCGACTTCCGCCTGATCGGTCATATACCAGCGCGGGAAGAACGTCGTCAGCGCGAGTTCCGGATACACTACGAGATCACACTTTTTGCCCTTTGCTTCTTCGAGCAGGTCGAGCATCCGCCGCACGACGGCTTGGCGGCTGTCGGCCTTATGGATCGGACCCATCTGGGCGCCGCCAATCCGAAGCACTCGACTCACGAAATCCTCCTGCTATTCACGCGGCAATCCGCCGCTCCAGCCGGCTGATCAGGCGCACGACCGGCCACAGCATAACAAGATAGATCGCCGCAGCCAGCACGATCGGTGACGAATTGAAAGTCACTGAGCGCGCCATATCGGCCGAATACAGCAGCTCCGGCAGTGCCACCACGCTCGCAATCGAGGTCAGCTTCACGACCTCCACGGTATTGGACACGAGATCCGGAAGCACGTTGCGCACCGCCTGCGGTAGCACGACATAGGCTAGCGTCTGATAGCCCTTAAGACCGGTCGAACGCGCAGCGTCCCATTGGCCCTGGCCCACACTTTCGATTCCCGCACGATAGATCTCGCCGTAATAACTCGACGTGTTGAGAAAAAAGGCAACAGCGACTGCAGTCATGGGCGACGGCCGCAGACCTGCGAACGGCAAACCGGCATATATGAAGATCAGGAGCACGAGCGGCGGAATGGCACGAAAGAAATCAATTCCTGCAACCGCCGCCCAGCGCGCCACGCGCAAGTGTGAAAGCGACATGATCGCGCAGGCAAGACCCCCGGCCAAGCCAAGCGGAATGACGAGAATACAAATAAGGATCGTCTCCCTGAGGCCGGAAAGGATGAGCGGCAACGCTCGCTCCATGATCGCCAGATTGAAGAACTGCTGGATGATCGCTTCCATCACACCCTTCGCCAAGCGAACCGCGTCTCGAGCAGGCGCCCGAGCACGACGACCGGGATGAACAGGATCACATATGCGATTGCTCCCATCATGAGCGGCGTGGCATTACCGGAAAACGATTGCGCGGTCGTAGCCTGATTGAGAATTTCACCGACCCCGATCACGGTACCGAGCGCAGTATTCTTAGTGATGGCGATCGTGCGATTTGTGAGCGGCGGCACGGTCAAGCGGATCGCCTGCGGTAGCACGACGTAGGCGAGCGTGGCGAGAAAGCCCAAGCCCGTGGAACGCGCCGCCTCCCATTGACCCTTGGGGATCGACAGGATGCCGGCCCAAAAAATCTCCTCGGCGAAGGCGGTCAGCACGAGGGACAGCACGAGCCAGAGCACCGCGAAGGACGGCAAATTGATTCCGATATTGGGCAAGCCGAAATAGACCAGAAGAACAAGCACGAGCGGCGGCAGCGCCCGGAATGCGTCGACGAAGATCACGATCAGCGCATTTACTGGAAGCATTCGGAATGTCCGCACGATCGCCAACACAAGCCCCAGCAGCGTACCGGTGACTACGACCGCCCCGGCGATCTCGATCGTCACCACCACGCCCTTCATGATCGCGGGGAAATATCGCTCGATGATGGTCCAGTTGAAGAACGTGTCGACAAAGCGTGACCAAGCCTCCATGGCAATCTCAGCGTCCCAGTTCGGCAATGAAGGCGCGGGTACGCACCTGGCTGGGCGTCGAAAAGATCTGCTGCGGCGGTCCCTCCTCCACTATGACCCCATGATCCATGAAGATCACGCGGTCGGCAGCATCACGCGCAAACCGCAGCTCATGGCTGACCACCAGCATCGTCATGCCGCCGCGCTTGAGCTCGCGCATCACGTTGAGGACGCTGCCCACGAGTTCTGGATCGAGCGCAGAGGTGGGCTCGTCGAATAGCATCACCTTAGGCTCGAGCGCGAGCGCGCGAGCGATCGCCACGCGCTGCTGCTGGCCGCCGGAAAGCTCGCCGGGATAAGAGCGCGCCTTGCCAGCAAGGCCGACGCGGTCGAGCGCTGCCAGGCCGAGCCGCTCCGCTTCGGCGCGCGGTCTGCGGAGCACCTTAGCGAGCGCGAGCGTAACGTTTCGCAGCGCCGTCATATGCGGATAAAGGTTGAACGACTGAAACACCATGCCGATCTGACGTCGCATGGCGTTGATGTCGGTGGAGCGCCCCGTGATATCGATCCCGCCGACACGCACCGAGCCGGCCGATGGCTCCTCCAGGCGATTGCAGCAGCGCAGCAAGGTACTCTTGCCTGATCCCGATGGTCCGATGACAAACACCAGTTCTTGCGGAAGCACGAGAAGGTCAATGCCGCGCAACACCTCGACGTCGTAGAATTTTTTGCGGAGACCGCGGATCTCCAGGATGGGCGGGGCGCCGGTCGTCATCAACAATCGCGGCCGCAGCGTCTGCGGCAACACATCCTGCGACCCCAATCAGCTGCAGGAGGGCGTATGTGCAGTGGGATCGTAACCTGGCATGTCGGGCACGCCGTAGCCGGGGAAGACGGTCACCGCGGCGGAACCTGCCGCAGGCGCGACTCCGAACCATTTTTCGTGCATCTTCGCGACCGTGCTGTCGAGCTTCATGCATTCGACCGCGACATCAAGCGCCTTGCGGAGCTCGCCAGAATCCTTGCGCAGCGGCGCAGCCCACACGAGGCCAGTCGAATATAGATATGACAGCTCCAGCTGCGGGTTGTTCTTGACCGCCCATGCGATGACGGTGTTACCGGCGACATTCGCGTCGGCGCGCCCGACGAGAACTGCTTGCACCGCGTCGGTCTGCGTGCCGAAAGACTCGACGGTCCAGCCAATGTTACCCTCAAGCTCGCGCGCCCAGGAGTCGTACGCCGATCCCTTGTTCACGGAAATGGTTTTGCCCTTGAGATCTTCGAGCTTTGTGACTTTCGGCGAGCCTTTCTTGATCAGGAACTGAAAGTCAGTATTGAGATAGCCCTCCGTGAACAGCATGCTCTCGGCGCGCTCCTTGGTGACCGTCGTGGGAGCGGAGAGGAAATCGTAGGTCCCAGCCTGCAGCGCCGGAACGAGGCCGGAGAACTGCGCAGCATCCAGAACGATCTTGCGCTTGAGCCGCTTCCCGATCTCGTTGGCGAGATCGACATTGAAGCCCTGATAACCGCCAGACAGATTCGGAAACGCATGCGGGGCAAACGTGCCATCGACCGCCGTGCGAAGCGGCGGGGGCTCCTGCGACCATGCGGACGTGGCGAGCAGTAGTGCAGCGCTAGTCGAAAGCACAAATCTGATCATGGAAGTCCCTCGAACTGGCCCAGCGAGCATTCTTCGCACTATAGCAATCAGGTCATGTCGGACAAGCTGAATGCGTGGGCACGAAGGCGAGATGCGTGCTCGGTTCCGATTGGCACGATGGCGGATCGGTTGCCCCGCGCTATTCGCGAGGTATAGATTTAGTCCGACAACATTCTCAGCAAGTGAAGAGCTGCCGACTCCAGGCAAGCGCGAACCATGAATCAACTGCTCGATGCATCGGCGAAAGGTGTGTACACGATCGCGGCAACCCCGTTCACCGACAGGGGCGACATCGATTGGCCGAGCGTCGACAGCCTGGTCGAATTCTATTTGCAATGTGGCGTGCACGGGCTGACCATTCTCGGGATGATGGGCGAAGCGCAAAAGCTCAGTGACCAAGAATCGGCCGAGCTCACCCGTTACTTCCTGCGCCGCGTCAACGGCCGGGTGCCGGTCATCGTCGGCGTCTCGAGCCCGGGCGCGTCAAACCTGGTCGCGCTCAGTAGAGTTGCGATGGACGCCGGCGCGTACGGGGTCATGGTGGCGCCGCTTACCGGTCTCAAGACGGAAACGCACATCGTCGCCTATTTCGCCGACGTGGTCGCGGCACTCGGCGAGAAAACTCCGGTGGTCTACCAGGACTATCCGCAGTCGACGCAAGCCGATATCGCCGCCGAAAGCTTCGTCAAGATCGTCGACGCGCATCCAAGCGTAGTGATGTTCAAGCACGAGGACTGCCCCGGCTTGAAGAAGCTGACGCAGATCCGCAAAGCCTGCGATGGGACCACGCGGCGATACATCAGCATCCTGGTCGGCAATGGCGGACTATATGTGCCGCAAGAGCTCGCTCGCGGTGCGGACGGCATCATGACGGGCTTTGCCTATCCGGAGATGTTAGTTTCTGTATCCGCGCTGTTTGCAGCCGGCCGCAGGGACGAAGCGGAAGATTTGTTCGATATGTATTTGCCGCTCGTGCGCTACGAGCAGCAGCCGGGGTTTGGGCTTGCCGTGCGCAAGGAAATTTTGCGTCGGCGCGGCGCCATTGCCTCGGCGGCGGTGCGCCCTCCTGGTCCCAAGCTCGACGCCCGCGACACCGCCGAGCTCGAGCGACTGCTCTCCCGCCTCGAGGCACGCCTGAAAGAAAGCGCCAACGGCCACGGGCTCGCTGTTGCCTAGCACGGATGGTTGAGGCCGCATTTCCCGTAACCAAGTCACTGCCTGTGTGACAGGACGCTTGCGGCGCGCGGATCGGGGCTATATCGGTTCGGCCTGAAGTCGACCCGGAGGTCTCATGACGGGGTACGATCTGGTCGTGCGCAACGGAACGCTGGCGACCGCGTCCGATGTCTTTCGCGCCGACATCGGTGTGTTAGCCGGCCGCATCGCGACCATCGGCGCGAAGCTTCCTGCCGGCCGCCGAGAGATCAACGCCGAAGGCCGCATCGTCACGCCGGGCGGTATCGACAGCCACTGTCATATCGAGCAACGCTCGTCCATGGGGGTCATGACGGCGGATGACTTCTTCACCGCAACGCGCTCTGCCGCTTGCGGCGGCACCACCACCGTCATTCCCTTTGCCGCGCAATACCGCGGCATGTCGCTACGACAGGTGGTCAAGGACTATCACGCCTGCGCCGATTCCAAAGCGGCTATAGACTATGCCTTTCACTTGATCATTTCCGACCCAACCGATCAGGTCACCGGCCAGGAGCTGCCCGCGCTGATCAAGGATGGCTACACATCCTTCAAGATCTACACGACCTACGATGCGCTCAAGCTCGACGACCGGCAGATTCTCGAAGTGCTCTCGACGGCGCGGCGCGAGCGTGCGCTCGTCATGGTCCATGCGGAGAACCATGACGTGATTTCGTGGCTGAGTGAAAAACTACTTGCGGCGGGCCACACGGCACCGCGTTTTCATGGCTTGGCGCACGCGCCGATCGCCGAGCGCGAAGCAACATCGCGAGCGATCTCGTTGGCCGAGCTGGTCGATGTGCCGATTCTGATCGTGCACGTCTCTGCACGCGAGGCGATGGAACAAATCCGTTTGGCGAAGGCGCGCGGGCTCAAAGTCTACGGCGAGACCTGCCCACAATATCTCTTCTTGACCGCGGACGATCTCGACCGGCCGGGTTTTGAGGGCGCGAAATACATGTGCAGCCCCCCACCCCGCGACAAGGCGAACCAGGAGGTGATCTGGCAAGGGCTTATGACGGGCGTGTTCGACGTCTTCTCGTCCGATCACGCCGGCTACCGTTACAACGATGCCGAAGGAAAAATGAAGCACGGCCGAAATGCGCCGTTCAAGAAAGTGGCAAACGGCGTTCCCGGCCTCGAAGTACGCACCGCGCTTCTGTTTTCGGAAGGTGTCGGTAAGGGGCGCATCGATCTTCCAAAATTCGTCGCGCTGACTGCGACGAACGCTGCCAAGCTTTACGGTCTTTACCCGCGCAAGGGCACGATCGCGGTCGGCAGCGACGCCGATCTCGCGATCTGGGATCCCGACAAGGACGTCACCATCACGCAATCGACGATCCACGACGCCATGGACTACACGCCCTACGAAGGCAAGATGATCAAAGGCTGGCCGGTCACTACGCTCCTGCGCGGAGAAGTGGTCGCCGATAGCGACGAGTTCGTCGGCGCCGCTGGCAAGGGATGCTTCCTTAAATGCGATATTTCACCCGCGACGATGCCGCTGGGGCGTCGCACCATCGCCTTCGATCCAGGGACAGGTTTGGTCGAACCAGCCAACCAAGCGGAGAACTCTCACTGACCCGATCGGACGCTGCCGGAAGGGCGCGTGCAGCCACACGCGCGCCAGCCCTTGCTCTCTTGCTCTTTTTCACGCCGCCGGCTTGCGACGCCATCGATGCGCTGGCCAATGCGGTCGCGTTTCTGCTCCCCAAATTCAGCAACGTGAGCTTCATGTCCCACGCAGAGGGTCAGCCGGCCGGATTCACGAAATCACAGTCGGATGCGCTGAATGCCTACAACAATACAGTGAACCAATTTAAGTCAATCCTGAGGGAGCGGCGCGCTCAGATCAATTCAAAACAACCGCTGCCGAACCTACCGGGACAAGCGCTCTACCTCGCGCGCAACAATATGATCAACGCCTATAAAGACCTCACCGACGTGCTTGCGTCCAAAATCGGCAGGCCGAATAAATTCGGCCTGCCTCCGGCATACTTCGACGCCGATAATGAGCCGCTTCTCGAGGAGTATGTGAACCTCTTCAGCATCATGCAAGCGCCGCCCGCGGATGCGCAAAACTCCGAGACCCCATTCGAGGACGTTGTCGCCCTCGGGACCGCAATCGCGCGAACGAAAGGGCTCGATACAGTGAATGCCGAAATCGCAGGTCGTATCAGCTTGGGGATCTTCTTTGCCGAGACGGATGGCAGGCAAAACATGGGCAATGCCCGCTCGAATAAATATAAGGGAAGTCTGCAAACGGGTGTGTCTGAAGATCAAAATGGCAAGAGCAAATGGGCAGCGATAAAAAAGGCGATCGCGGCCCTTGACCCTTTGCTGAGCGCGCGCGACGACAAAGAAGAAGCGCGAGCGGGCAATTTAGATCATCGATACAATCACTGGACCGCCGTGCGGGACGGCCTCATGAACGCGCATGCGGACGTTTTCCGGCATATACCGGCTATCGCGAAGGCGTTACCGAATCCGATTGATCAAATGAAGCTGTTCGAGCTCATTCAGATCATTCCGAGTCCGACCAAGTCCGCCCTCAACTCGAGCAACCTCGCCAATTATAAAATTTCCGACCCCATGATCATGGGACATTTGCGCAACAACAGCATTTTCACCTTTGGACACGCTGACCGAGCCAAAACATCTGCAAGCTTCCGCGAAATTCTCGATGCGATGTGGCTGTTTGAGAACAAATTCGAACGAGCGCTGTCCAAATTCAAGGAGATCAAAGCACGCAAGAACGGCTAACGAATTTACTGGTAGCGCCCGGAAGATCAGGTCGCAGGAATGTTGGATCAATGAAGCTTATTCACTGCGGTCGCCGCAAGTAATGACCGCCCGCTGGTCCGATGATGTTTCCACCATGAAAGACGGGTACGCCCCGCAAGAACGTGGCCTTGACCCGACCCGTAAGTTCCAGCCCTTCGAAGGGGGAGTAGCCCTGTTCGGATTCGGATTCGCTCGCGCGAACCACGAAGCTTTCATTCGGGTCAACGAGCGCGATGTCGGCATCGTAACCGGGGGCGATGTCGCCCTTTCTGAGCAAGCCAAACCGCTGTGCCGGCTTCCAACTTAGAAGCTCGGCCACGTGGTTGTAGGACATGCCCCGCTTGCGGCCTTCGCTCAGCACGCCCGCGAGCAGGTATTCGGTGCCGCCAAATCCCGCCTTGGCGAGCCAGATATTCGTCGGGTCGTCCTTCGACCATTTTTGTTCGGCCGAACAGCAGGCATGGTCGCTGACAATCCAGTCGATCTTCCGGTCCAGCACCGCCTGCCATAGCGCCTCCACGTCTTCCCGCGGACGGATCGGCGGATTGACCTTTGCCTGAACTGCGCATTCGCAATCGGCATCCAGCAGCAGGTGACCCACCGTCACTTCCCGGCGAAAGGCGATGTGCGGAAAAACCTGCTGCATGGTCCATGCCGCATCGACGGCCTTGCGCGAACTCAGATGCAGGAGATTGATATTCAAGCAGTTGGTTTCATTGGCCAGATAGGACGCAATCCAGATGGCAAGCCCTTCGGAGTGCGCAGGGCGGGCGGCACTGTAGGCGTGCAGTCCCGTCAATTTGCCCTCGCGCTCGACGATTTTCGTATAGGCGTTGAGGATTTCGGCAAGCTCGCAATGAAGACTGACGCTGATGTATGGGGCAAGTTCCGGATACTTTGTCATCAAACGCTGTGCTGAGCGCATGATGAATTCGAAATGGGCGATGTCATAGCGCTCCTCGTGCCCGATCATCAGAAATTCGTTCTGATTGGCCGACCGCCCGTGCAAGCCGTATCCACCATAAAACATGAATATCTTGAATGAGGGGATACCGTGGTCGAGCGCGATCTCTTCCATCTCGTCAATATGCCCCGTCTCGATCGGTGCCACGTGATAACCATAGTCGACCCAGAATCGTCCCTCGGATTGCTTGAAAACTTCGGGCATGAAGTCACGGTATGGTCCCCTACGGTTTAGATAATAGTGCCCCGTGCGTATATAATTCAGGCTCGAGGTTACCCCGCCGATCGCTGCCGCCTTGCTTTCCGAAACCGCATCCTGAGCGAGCGGCGCGTAGATGCCGATATGCATGTGAGCATCGACGCAGCCTGGGAACGCCAGTAAATTCTTGGCGTCGAAAACCTCTTTGGCTTGTTCAGCCTGGATATCGGGCGCAAGGCGCGCAACTTTTTCATCCTTGACCGCGATGTCGAAACGATCCACCGCCGTGTTGTTGGGGCGCACCACTCGGACATTCTTGATCACGAGATCGAACAGCTGTTCCATGCCACGGTTTTCCCTGCCGGTCTTGCTGCCCTGCTGCTGAAAATTTGGATGCTTCCTCCAGACGATCTAGCTCGTCGAGAAGCGTCATCAGACCTTCCGATTTGACCGACGCGTAGCTCTCCTGGTGGCCGAGGGCGACGCCAGCGATTCGTATCGCTTGCCAAGCGCGAGCATCTCCGGCGTTCCGACCAATCTATTGAGGCTAACGAAGTCGAGCATGCGGTGACGGAACGGCTCGGTCGTGCCGTGGGCCGCGAGCGCGGTATAATATTCACTCGCCAGATGCGCCAGCGCGCGCACAATACCGCCGGGAAATATCACGAGCGCGAAGCCCATCGCTTCGAGCTCGGCCGCCGAGAGTGGCGGGGTCTTGCCCCCTTCGACCATGTTGGCCAACAGCGGCACGCCGCCAAGCGCCGGCGGGATGCGCTCTAGCTCGGCGCGGGTCTGCGGCGCCTCTACGAACAGCATATCGGCGCCTGCGTCGCGGTAGAGCTCAGCGCGCTCGACGGCGGGTTCGAACCCTTCGACCGCGATCGCGTCGGTGCGCGCGATCACCAGCGTGTCGCGCGAGTGCCGAGCATCGACCGCGGCCTTGATCTTGCCACTCATCTCCATCGCCCGGACGAGTGCCTTGCCGTCGAGATGACCGCAGCGTTTGGGAAAATCCTGGTCCTCAATTTGAATCGCGTTTGCTCCCGCACGCTCGAACCAACGCATCGTGCGCCCGACGTTGAGCGCATTGCCATAGCCGGTATCGGCGTCGACAATCAGATCGGCGCCGACGCGGTCGCGAATCATCGCGACCGTTTCCACAACCTCGCTCATGCTGGCCAGGCCGATATCCGGCCGGCCGAGCCGCGTGTAGGAAACCGCGGCGCCGGACACGTAAAGCGCGCTGAAGCCCGCCTGTTCGGCCACCAGCGCGGTGAACGCGTCGTAAACGCCAGGAGCGACGATAATAGGCTTCCGGCTGAGGCGCGCACGCAGATTCGGCACATCGGTCATCGTCATAGCCCGAGATAAGCACGCTTGAGGTTGGGATCCTCGCGAATATCGGCCGATGTTCCATGTAGCACGAACATGCCTTCTTCGAGGATATAGGCGCGGCGCGCTACCTCAAGGCATTGCACCACGTTCTGCTCGACTAATAGAAGCGCGATGCCTTCGTTATTGATCCGCTTCATGAGGGCAAACAGCTCCTCGACGAGCAGCGGCGACAGCCCAAGCGACGGCTCGTCGAGGATGAGCAATTTAGGCTCGGCCATCAATCCGCGGCCGATCGCTAGCATTTGTTGCTCGCCGCCCGAGAGCGTGCCGGCGCGCTGTGACCGCCGCTCGGCAAGCCTCGGAAAAATCTCGAATACGCGCTCTCGATTCCTCGCCCGCCCGGCGCGGCCGCGTCGGTAGCTGCCGAGATCAAGATTTTCGCTGGTCGTCAGGTTTGGAAACACGCAGCGCCCTTCGGGAACGTGGATCAATCCGCGCGCGACGATTGTCGCCGGCTTTTCATGCTCGATCGCGCTGCCTGCAAAGAGGATCGAGCCGTGCGTCGTGCGCAACACGCCGGAGATCGCCCGGTTGAGCGTCGATTTCCCCGCTCCGTTCGCGCCGAGCACCGCCACGATTTCCTCCGCGGCGACCTCAAGGTCGATTCCGCGCAGCACTTCGACCTTTCCGTAGCCGGCGCTAAGTCCGCTGACCGAAAGTAGTGGGTCAGACATGCATTGCTCCTAGAGCCGAAAGGCGTGCTGCTGCGCCGTGACCGAGATAAGCTTCGACCACACGCGGATTGCCGACTACTGCCTGCGGAGTCCCCTGCGCGATGACGCGGCCCTCCGCCAACACGAAAACTTCTTCGGCCAGGCTGATCACCGCCTGCATCACGTGCTCGATCATCACGATCGTGACGCCGCGGCCGGCGAGGCAGCGGATGATCGGCACCGTGGCGGCGATCTCGCTGGGGTTGAGGCCCCCCAGCACCTCATCGAGCAGAAGGAGTTCCGGATCCGTCGCGAGCGCACGCGCGAGTTCGAGCCGCTTGCGAGCCGCGACGGTGAGGCTCCCCGCCGGCCGTTCGAGAACATCCCCGAGACCAACCGCCCGCGCAACATCGGCGGCAGCGTCTAACGCCTCGGCGCGCGAGCGCCGCGACAGATGCGCGCCGATGGCGATGTTTTCGTGCACGGTGAGGCCGGCGAAGGGCTGTACGATCTGGAACGTGCGTACGATGCCACGTCGCGCCAGAAGATGCGGTGGCATGCCGGTAATGTCCGCCCCCCGGTAAAAAATGCGGCCTTCGCTCGGGGCCAGGAAGCCGCTGATAATGGCAAACAGCGTGGTTTTGCCGGCGCCATTGGGGCCGATAAGCGCTGTGATCCGGCCGACTTCGACGGCGAGCGAAGCGTTCTCGACGGCGAGCAAGCCGCCGAACGCCTTGCAGACGCGCTCAACGCGAAGCAGCGGCTCAGCCACGGGCGCGCTCCGGTAACGATGACCTCAGGCGCGTCAAACGCGAGTGCAGTTGCGTCAGCAGACCCGCAATCCCTTGCGGGGCGAATGCTACGACGAGGATGAGCACACTGCCATAGATGACGAGATCGAGCCCGGGCGCACCGCCGGTGACGAGCTTGGCGATTTCGCCGAGCGTCTTGACGGCCAGCGCACCGAGCAGTGGACCGAATACGGTGCCGATGCCGCCGACGATGGGGGCGAGCAAAGCTTCGATGGAAATCCAAGGGCCATAGGCGATGCCGGAATCAATGAACAGAAAGTATTGCGCGTAAAAACCTCCGCCGGCGGCGGTGATGGCGGCGGAAATCGTCATGGCGGCAATCTTGACCCGCGCGGTATCGACACCGACCGCTCTGGCCGCGTCCTCGTTTTCCCGCACGGCGACGAGCCAGGCCCCGAACCGGCTCCGCTCGATAAGGCGCACGATGAGGAGCGCGATTGCAACAAGCGCAAGCACGATCCAGTAGAGGGGCGCGCGGCTTTGGAACTGGAACGCTTGCGGCCGCAGGTCGAGCGCGATCAGGATGCCGACACCGGCACCGGTGATCGGCGCGACGCTAGCGAGAATGCGCAGCACCTCGGCGAAGGCGAGCGTGACGAGGGCGAAGTACGAGCCCTTCAATCCGCAACGGAAAGCAAGCGCCCCGATTGCCGCGCCGACCGACGCACCGCCGGCAATCCCCAGCGCGAAGGCGATCCAGGCGTTGAGGCCATAGCGCATTTGCAGAATAGCGCTGACATAGGCGCCAGTCCCGAAGAAGGCAGCATGACCGAAGGAATATTGCCCGCCATAGCCGGCGAGCACATTCCAGCCCTGCCCGACCAGCGCAATCAGCAATGCCACGACAAGAAAATTGAGCACGACAGGGGAGACGGTGAGCAACGGCACGGTCGCGAGCACGGCGACAACGAGCACGATGTGCGGCAGCGAAGGTCCGCTCATGCCCGTTCCCCCAATAGACCGCTCGGGCGCAAGAGGAGCACCAGGATGAATATGACGAAAATGCCGATCTGCCCCAGCGATTCCCCGAGATAGAGGCCGCAAAGACTCTCGACGACCCCGATTACGAAGCCGCCGATGAGTGCACCCGTGACCGAGCCCATACCGCCGAGCACGACGATGGTGAAGGCGACGAGGACGAAGGCGTTTCCAATGTGCGGATTGACGTAATAGGTCGGGATCAGCAGGCAAGCGGCGATGGCCAGGCAGGCGGTGCCGAGCGCAAAGGTAATGGCATAGATGTGCGTCACGTCGATGCCGGAAAGCTCGGCACCGAGTTTTTCCTTGGCCACCGCGCGAATTGCCTTTCCGGTATCGGTCAGGCTGAGCACGAGCCATAAGGCGAGCGCCACCGCGAGAACGACCCCGAAGCCGACCACGCGCGGCACCGCAAGGAAAGCAATCCCGAGGTCGACAACTTTGAACGCGTAGTCGAGGTTGACCGTGCGTGTATCGGCGCCAAACGCATAGAGCAGCAGATTCTCGATCACCACCGCGAGGCCGAGCGTCACCAAAAGAACGTTGCGGTCCTCGCCATGCGCGGCAGGACCGATGACCAAGCGCTGCAAGCAATATCCCAGCGCGAAGAACAGCGGCGTGAGCATAACCGCTGCAACGTAAGGATCGAGCCCGAGAACCCGGTGCGCAAAGAATGCCGCAAACATCGCGGCGGTGAGCAGCGCGCCATGGGCGAAATTGATGATGTGCAGGACGCCATAGATCAGCGTCAGCCCAAGCGCGATGAGCCCATACACCGCGCCGGTCAGGAGCCCGTTGAGGATGGCGGGAACGAGGATGACCGGCGAGAGCATGCAGCGACAACTAAGGCGACGGCGGCGGTCGCCCCCGTCTTGCGACCGCTCAGGCCGGTGGCATGGGGAATACTGGCTTCGCCGTGGCAAACGTCTGCGGGAAGATCACCTGGATATCCTTGCCGAGTACCTGCGTATTGACCGGTGCGGCGCCCTCATTCTGGCCGTTGACGAATTTGGTGGGTCCGTAGGGCATCACGTGGCCCGAGAATGTGGAGCCTTCGAGCGCCGCGATAATCTTGCCGCGCTCCGCGCTCCCGGCACGCTCCAGCGCGTCGGCGATGAGCAGGATGCACGAGTAGTTCATGAACACCTCGTAGGTGTAGAACTCCCCCCTATCCTCAACCTTCTTCTTGAGCGCCAATGCCTTCGGGTTGCGCGGATCGAACCAGTGATTGCAGTCCATGATGTATTGTGCGGCTTCGGGGAACTCCTTGACGAACTTGTAGGAGGACGCCGCGCCTCCGAGGATCGAATAAACGCCTTTCGGTCGCGCGCGCTGTTGCTGCATGGTGCGGGCGAGCAGTACGTATTCATTATAGTAGTTCGCCGGGATCACGAGATCCGGATTCTGCGCCTTGATCTTCAGCACCACATTGTTGAAGTCGCGCGTCGGCGTCGGATGGGAAATGGTCTCGAGTACCTGGAAACCGCGCTCCGGCAGTTGCGCATTGAGCAGCTTTGCGAGCCCCGATCCGAACAGCGAATCCTCATGCACGATCATCATCGTCTTGGCAGGCTTACCGGACTGATCGTTGATGGTGACGAGGTTGTCGAGAGCGGTCTTCGCAATCACCCCGAAGCCGGGCCCGAAACGGAACGTGTTCTTGAGACCGCGTGTGACGATGTTGTCGGCGACGCCCACGTCGACCACGTAGGGCAGATCGTAGCGAGCCGCCGTCTGACTGGCTGTGAGACAGATCGAGCTGGAATAGCCGCCGACAATGGCCGCCACTCCGGCTGCATTCATCTTCTCGACCTCGGCGTTGCCGCCTTCCGGCGTCGACTGCGCATCGCCGAGCACGGCCTCGATCCTGGCGCCCCCGAGCGCCTTGATACCGCCCGCAGCATTGACCTCCTCGACAGCCATTGTCGCGCCGAGCCGCCCTTGTTGGCCCGAATAGGACAGCGCCCCGGAGACCGGGTGCAGCAGGCCAAGCTTCACCGCAGAGCCCTGCGCGTGCAGAACCGACGGCGCGCTGACGAGACCAGTCGCCGCGGTTGCCGCCGCCGTCTGCAGCAGTCTGCGGCGTGTGACCTGTGCTAACCAATGCGACATTGGAACCTCCCATCCGAGGACCGCGCGACAGACTAACATTGCGCGGCGGGGCCTTCTATATTGCGCTCGCCGTGCTGATCCCGGCCGATGAGCATGAATGCCCCGTTGACCCTGTTCGACAAGCTGTGGGCGGCGCATGAAATCGTGCGGCGCGAGGACGGCGAGGCCTTGCTGTGGGTCGATCGCCATTTTGTGCATGAGGGGTCGTTCAACGCTTTCAGCCAGCTCAAGGCACGCGGCGCGCGCGTGGCGGAGCGAGGCCTCACCTTCGCTGTCGCCGATCATTATGTCCCCACGCGCAGCCCTCGGCGCGTCATCGATAATCCCGAGATTGCCCGCATGGTGCGTACGCTTGAGGACAACACCGCGGAGCATGGCATAACCCTGTTCGGGATCGGCGACCCCCGTCAAGGAATCGTCCACGTGGTGGGGCCCGAACAGGGTCTGACCCTCCCCGGCCTCTTGATCGTGTGCGGCGACAGCCACACCTCGACGCATGGTGCGCTCGGCACCTATTCCTTCGGAATCGGCGCCTCGGAGGTGGCCCATGTCCTGATGACGCAGACGCTGTGGCAGCGCAAGCCGAAGCGCATGCGCATAAGCCTCGATGGACGCCTCGCTCCCGGCATTACAGCCAAGGACATCGTGCTTGCAATCATTGCCCGCATTGGCGCCGATGGCGCGAGCGGCCATGCCGTCGAGTTCGCTGGGTCCACCATCCGCGCGCTATCCATGGAAGGCCGGCTCACGCTGTGTAACATGTCGATCGAGGCGGGGGCGCGCAGCGGCATGATTGCGCCCGACGAGACGACCTTTGGATATATCAGAGGCCGGCCGTATTCGCCGCAAGGGAGCGCATTCGAGAGAGCAGTCGAGGCATGGACCGCGCTGGCGACTGACGCCGACGCGCAATTCGACCGCGAGATCGAACTCGACGCGGCTGATATTGCGCCGATTGTCACCTGGGGTACGAGCCCACAGGATGCGCTGCCGATCGACGCCAGCTTACCCGACCCTGCACGCGAACCGGACGCCGCGCGGGCGAAATATCTGCGCGAGGCGCTCGACTACATGGCGGTCAAGCCTGGCACGAAGCTCACCGATATTGGTATCGATCGCATCTTCATCGGCTCCTGCACCAACGCGCGGATCGAGGATCTGCGCGCGGCAGCCGCGGTCCTATCGGGACGCAAGAGCAAGGTTCCCGGGCTGGTCTCGCCGGGCTCGTCCGCCGTCAAACGGCAGGCCGAGGAGGAAGGCCTCGACCGTATCTTCCGTGACGCTGGCCTCGAATGGGGCGAATCCGGCTGCTCCATGTGCGTCGGCATCAACGGAGATGTGGTGGCGCCAGGGGAAAGGTGCGCCTCGACCACCAACCGCAATTTCCGCGGCAGGCAGGGACCAGGCGCGCGCACCCATTTGATGTCTCCGGCCATGGTGGCGGCGGCCGCCGTCATGGGAAGGCTCGCCGACGTGCGGCCGCTCATCGCCGGGCGCAAGCTATGAGGGGCGCATGAACAAGTTCACTCGACTGACTGCCACCGCCTGCCCCCTCGACGTCGCCAATCTAAATACGGATCAATTGCTGCCGGCGCGCTTTCTGAAATTGCCGCGCTCGGCCGGCCTTGGAGCAGTGCTGTTCCACGATCTGCGCTTCGATGCCGACGCGCGCGAGCGGCCGGATTTTCCCCTCAACCAGCCGGCCTGGCGCGAGGCAAAGATCATCGTCGGCGCTCGCAACTTCGGCTGCGGTTCTTCGCGCGAGGCGGCGGTCTATGCGCTCCTCGATTACGGCATCCAATGCGTGATCGCGCCATCCTTTGGCGACATCTTCGCTGGGAATGCGGTAGAGAACGGGCTCTTACCCGCCGCCGTCTCAGACGCCGAAGCGACCGCCCTTATGAGCCTCCTCGGCGAGGAGCCTCGCCTGCCGGTGACCGTCGATCTCGAGCAGCAGACGATCACGTGCAGCGATAAAGCCTTCAGCTTCGTGGTCGATCCGGTCCGCCGCACGCGCCTGCTCAACGGCTGGGACAGCATCGCGTTGACAGCGAGCTACATGGACGAAATCGCCGCGTTCAAGGCGGCCGATCGCACACGGCGGCCATGGGCATGCCATCGTCCAACTCAGTGTGCGACTGATCAGGTGACAAATCGAAATAACGCCGGTTGAGCTTTAATTTGCTTTCCGCTACTCCAGTCGAGGCAAAGCCTGAGATGAAGGCGCAAGCCATGCAAGCGGCGCTGGCTGGGACCGTCAAGCAGCTGCCGGACTCCAGGTCGTCGGGGGTCAGACGCCTTTTGCAGCGGCACACTCTGCCCTGCCGCATGTCGGCTGTCCTGATCGCTTTCCTGTCGGTGAGCGGCTGTTCAGGCGGCGTGCTGGACGCGCAGGGCCCCATCGGCGCGGCCGGCGCAAAAATCCTGCTCAATGCCTTGGGCATCATGTTGGTGATCGTGGTGCCCACGATCATCGCGATATTGGCTTTCGGGTGGTGGTTTCGCGCATCCAATATGCGGGCGCGCTACCGTCCCGATTTTGTCTATTCCGGAGGCGTCGAGCTCGTCGTCTGGGGTATCCCTATCCTGACCATTCTGTTTCTTGGCGGCGTGATCTGGATCGGGTCGCACGATCTCGATCCCTTCAAGCCGATCAGCTCGCCGGACAAGCCGACTGAGGTGCAGGTCGTCTCGCTCGATTGGAAATGGCTGTTCATCTATCCCGAGGAGGGCGTCGCCAGCGTCAACGAGCTCGTCGTTCCCGCCGGGGTCCCCGTGCACTTCTCGCTCACGTCGGCCTCCGTCATGAACATGTTCTTTGTGCCGCAGCTCGGCTCCATGATCGCCACGATGAACGGAATGGTCACGCAGCTGCACTTGGCAGCCGACAAGTCCGGCGAGTTTTATGGTCAATCCGCGCAGTACAGCGGCGGCGGCTTTTCCGACATGAATTTCACCGTGCGTGCCGTACCCAAAGACGCGTTTGCGCAGTGGGTTGCCACCGCCCGACAGAGCGGATCGGCATTGGACCGAACGAGTTATCTCGCGCTTTGCCAACAAAGCAGCAACGTACGTCCTTTCACCTTTCGCAGCGTCGACGCGAACTTGTTCAACGCGGTGGTGAATCAACAGCTTCCACCCTGTCCGGGGCCAAATATCGAACGCGCGGGCGCGACGGGCAGTCCGCGGCCGGAGCGGTGACATGTTCGGCAAACTGACCTGGGACGCCATCCCGTGGAGCCAACCGATCCCGCTCGTTGCCGGCTCGGTGGTGGTGCTGACCATCCTCGCGATCCTCGCTTGGGTCGTGCTCAAGGGTTATCTGCCTTACCTTTGGCGTGAGTGGATCACCAGCGTCGACCACAAACGCATCGGCGTGATGTATACCCTGCTCGGAATGGTCATGCTGCTGCGCGGGTTCATCGACGCCATCATGATGCGCTCGCAGCAGGCAGTCGCGTTCCGCGCCGCCGGTTATCTTCCGCCGGAGCACTACGACCAGATCTTTTCCGCGCACGGCACGATCATGATTTTCTTCGCTGCCATGCCGATCATCATCGGGCTGATGAATTTCGCGGTGCCGTTGCAGCTCGGCGTCCGCGACGTTGCGTTTCCGACGCTGAATTCAACGAGCTTTTGGCTCACCGCAACCGGCGCGCTCCTGGTCAACATCTCCCTCGTCGTCGGCGAGTTCGCGCGCACGGGCTGGCTGGTTTATCCGCCCTTGTCCGAGCTTCCCTACTCTCCCGGCGTCGGCGTCGATTACTACCTGTGGGCGCTGCTGATCTCGGGGGTTGGCACGCTCATGACGGGCATCAACTTCGTGACCACGATTCTCAAGATCCGCGCGCCCGGCATGAGCTACTTGCGCATGACAGTTTTCTGCTGGACCGCGCTCGCCTCCAACTTGCTGATCATCGCGGCGTTTCCGATCCTCACCGCCACTTTGGGAATGCTCGCGCTCGATCGCTATCTCGGTTTCCATTTCTTCGGAAACGAGGCCGGCGGCAACATGATGATGTTCATCAACCTGATCTGGGTCTGGGGGCACCCGGAAGTCTACATCCTGGCCCTGCCAGCATTCGGCATCTACTCCGAGGTGATCTCCACGTTCTCCGGCAAGCCCTTGTTCAACTATCGCTCCATGGTCGCAGCGACCATGGCCATTTGTCTCATCTCCTTCCTGGTCTGGATGCACCATTTTTTTACCATGGGGGCCGGCGCCGACGTCAATGCCTTTTTCGGCATCACCACTAGCATCATCGCGGTCCCCACCGGCGTGAAGATCTACAACTGGCTGTTCACGATGTATGGGGGCCGCGTCCGCTTCACGACGCCGATGCTGTGGTCGATGGGATTCCTCGTGACCTTCGTGATCGGCGGCATGACCGGCGTGCTTCTTTCCGTCCCGCCCGCCGACTTCTTGCTGCACAACAGCCTGTTTCTGGTCGCGCATTTCCACAACGTCATCATCGCCGCCGTGATATTCGCTGCCTTCGCCGGCGTGACGTACTGGTTCCCCAAGGCCTTCGGGTTCAAACTTGACGAAGGCTGGGGCAAGGCGGCGTTCTGGCTCTCGCTCCTCGGCTTTTATGTGGTGTTCATGCCGCTCTATGTCGCCGGGCTTCTCGGCATGACGCGGCGCTTGCAGCACTACGAGGTAGCCGCCTGGCGCCCATGGGTACTCATCGCGGGAGTGGGCATCCTCATCATGATCGCCGCCGCGGGCTGCCAGGTGGTCCAGTTCGTGGTGAGCATCCGGCGGCGCGACGAATTGCGCGACGAGACGGGCGATCCCTGGGATGGCCGCTCGCTCGAATGGGCGACGGCATCGCCGCCGCCTCCATTCAATTTCGCGGTGCTGCCGAACGTGCAGGGCGAGGAGCCCTATTGGGAGATCAAGCGGCGCGCGATGGAGGCGCAGCAAATGTCGGCAGAGCCCCGGTATGAGCCGATCGAGATGCCGAGAAACAGCCCGACCGGATTCATCACGGCCTTCTTCTGCACGATGACCGGCTTTGCACTGATTTGGCACATCTGGTGGATGGTCGCCCTGGGGATCGTCGCCGCCTACGCGGTCTTCGTTTGGTTCGCGTGGCGCGACGTCACGGAGTACTCGATTCCGGCGGAGGAGGTCGCCCGGTTCGACCGCGCGCGCCGGCAAGCCCGCGAGCGATGGCTCGCGCAACACGCTGGCCAGCCGGCATGACCGCCGCCGATACCCCGTTCGAGCGCGCCAGCGATCCGTACCGGATCGGCCACGGCCGTGATTGGGTCAGCGCCGGCGCTGGCCGCGGCTACGTGCATGCAACCGGTCACGGCGAAGGCGGGCCGGCCGCAAAGCGCGTGATTGCCGGCTACGGCTTCTGGATCTTTCTGCTCAGCGACATCGTGATGTTCTCGGCCTTCTTCGCTGCACATGCCGTGCTGCAAACGGCCACGGCCGGCGGGCCTTCCGGGCGCGAGCTGTTCAACTGGTGGAGCATCGTGGCGCAGACGTTCTTGCTGCTTGTCTCAAGCTTCACCTGCGGGCTGTCGGCCGTGGCCACGGAAGCGCGCAGCCAGCTGTGGACACAGCTCGCACTGCTGGTCACGGGACTCCTCGGCCTGGGATTCCTGGCGCTCGAGGGGCGGGACTTCGCCGGCATGGTCATGCAAGGCGCCGGCCCTGATCGCAGCGCGTTCCTCTCGTCTTTATTCGCCGTCGTCGGGCTGCACGGACTGCACGTCAGCGCCGGCCTCCTGTGGCTGGGCACGATGATGGCGCAAATCTTCGTCAAGGGTTTTCGTGCGGACATTCTGCGCCGCATGGTGTGCTTCAACCTGTTCTGGCACGCCCTCGACATCATCTGGGTCGCCCTGTTCACCGTCGTTTATCTGATTGGATTAGGCCGATGAGTCACGAGACCGACACGCGAGACCCGGGCGACGTGGGACCGGGATTCATGGATGCCGCGGAACTGACGGTTCGCGAGGGGATCGCGCGCTATGTCATTGGATTTGTGCTCGCGTGCGCGCTCACCGCGGCCTCGTTCTACGTCCTCACGACCTCCTTGATCTGGGGTCCTGCAATCCCGGTGGCGCTGGTCGCGCTCGCGATCGCGCAGATGGGCGTACACCTGGTCTTCTTTCTGCACATCAACACGGCTCCCGACAACACCAACAACGTGCTCGCGCTCGCCTTCGGCGTGCTGATCGTCGCGCTGGTGATCGGCGGCTCGCTTTGGATCATGGACCACCTCAATGAAAACATGACACCGATGCATCAGATGATGCAGATGCAACGGTAGCGATTGGCGAGGCGAGAGAGGTCAGCAGACAGCTCAATAATTTCGGTCCAAAGTTTGAGCCACGCACTCCTCATATGACGGCATCCGAGAAATAAAGCCGCCCGATACGAGACATTCACCGAGCCGCGTGAAGCCTTGCCTCGAAACATCGGGAACGCGAGCCCAAATGCCGACCTGCCCATAACGGCCGAGCGAACTCACCAGAATAGTGCGTGCGATATCGCGATAGAACGGCGCGGCGATTTCGGCCAGTTCCTCCGGACTGTGTGCGATCAGCCAGTCCTGCATATGCCGGATAGCGCGCGTGACGGCGGCAAATGCATGGCGATGACGCGCAATTCCACTCTTCGTGGCAATGAACGTCGTATAGACGGTTGGTCCCCGCGCACTGGCTGCATAGAGGATATCGCCCGCCCCCGACTCCACCGCCATGGACGCATAGGGTTCGAAGAGCTGCACTACATCAAGCTGTCCCTTGCACAGCGCTTCCAAATTGGCGTTCATCGGTTGATCGGGCGTGCGAGCGAGCCGAGATGGATCGATACCGTGCTCACGTAGGTCGTTCTGAAGGCACATCCAAGGCGTCGGAACTTCGGACACTGCCGCAAATCTCAGCGAAGCCAAATCCCGCAGCTGAAATTCGGAACCACGATGTCTGCCCACGAGAAAGAACGGGTCCCGGGCGACGACTTCGCAAAAACAGACCAGCGGCGAGTTTGGCTGCACGTCATGCGCTTTCATGACCCGCATCGGCCCCCCCCATGTAAGGTCAATCGTGTCATCGAGGAGAGCCGATACGCCATCGCCTGGAACGGATGAACTGACCAATTCGACGTCGACCCCTTCTTTTGCATAAAGTCCGAGTGCCTGGGCGGCATAGAACGGCGCGTAGAACACGGCGCGAAAGTTTTCAGCGAGCCTGATTGGCATGATGCGAGCTGATCAATGCTTGGAGCTCGTTCGGATCACTGCGACCGGCAGTTGCCGATGGCTTAATCCATCGAGACCCCGCTAGCCTTGATGGGCCCAGCCCATTTTTCGATTTCGGTCTCGACGAATTTTTGCAGGTAATCGGGCGAGCTGCGCTCGCGCGTGACGAGATCGGCCCCGATCTCCTGCATCCGCCTTTTCACAGCGGGGGTGGTAATGGTCGCGAGAGTTGCAGCATGAAGCTTCTCGACAACCGCCGCGGGCGTCCCTTTGGGGAAGAACGCAGCAAACCAGTTGGAGGCGTCGAAATCGGTCAACCCTTGCTCGTGCGCGGTTGCCTGATCGGGCAGGCTCGGCGAGCGATCGCGCGTGAGGATCGCAATCGCTTTGACCATCTTGCTCTGAATCTGGGGGATCGCGATCGGCGTGTCGGGACATTGGTAATCGATCCGGCCAGCGATCAAGTCCTGCATCGCCGGCGCGGCGCCGCGATAGGGAACGTGTGTGACATTGATACCGAGAGCTGTATTCAACAGCACGCAAGCGAGATGGCTCGCCGAACCCGCTCCGCCTGAGCCGAACTGCATGCTCGTTTGATTGGTCTTCGCATAGGCAATGAATTCCCGCAGACTATCGGCAGGCAAATCCTTGCGCGCGAGCAGAACCAACGGCGTCTGAGCGATCAGCATGACGGGCGCGAAATCGGTTGAGGCGTTGTAGAGCGGCGTTTTATAGAACGTCTGATTTGCGGCATGGGTGCCGAGGTTGCCGAGCACGAACTGGTAACCGTCCGACGCCGCCTTCGCCACCCGGTAGCTGCCGGTCATACCGCCGGAGCCGCCCACATTTTCGATGATGACTTGTTGCCCCAGAAGCTCGGAAAGCCCGGGGGCCAGAATGCGGCCGACCGTGTCTGCCGGGCCACCCGCAGAAAACGGAACGACCATGGTCACTGGCCGGGTGGGCCACTCCTGCGATTGTGCAACCCCGATGCTAAGGCTGACCACAATCGCACCAGCCATCAATCGGGTCAGCCGTGCCATTCAATTCCCCAAGCCGAAATGGTAGCAGTGACAGAATAGCAGTTGCTCTGACCTTGGACAGCCGGCCGCGCAATGGAGAGATCCATTGCTCGCGCTTGTAAGCGGTTCAGAACATGACCGCGTGGCACGCGCGTGTTCCAGCTGCGATTGCCGACGCTGTCACGCCACGACGAAGCTTAGGAGCCACCGATGCCGCATCTGACCACCGACGACAACATCAAGCTCTATTACGAGGAAAGCGGATCGGGAGTTCCGGTCGTCTTTGTGCATGAATTTGCCGGCGACTATCGCTCGTGGGAGACGCAAGTTCGCCATTTTGCCCGCAGCTATCGGTGCATATCCTACAACGCGCGGGGCTATCCGCCTTCGGACGTGCCGGCGGACGGGGAGCGCTATTCGCAAGACCGAGCGCGCGACGATATTCGGGCGGTGCTTGACGCGCTGAAGATCGACAAAGCTCACATCGTCGGCCTATCCATGGGCGGATTCGCGGCGCTCCACTTCGGCTTCACTTATCCGCAGCGCGCGCGCTCGCTGGTCGTGGCGGGCTGCGGCTATGGCGCCGCGCTCGATCAGCGCAAGCAATTCGCAGACGAAGCGGAGGCGGCCGCACAGAAATTCGAGCAGGGCATGGCCAAGGCCGCCGAGGCCTATGCGCTGGGGCCAACGCGGGTCCAGTTCCAAAATAAGGACCCGCGCGGCTGGCAGGAATTCGCCCAACAGCTTGCCGAGCACTCGAGCGAGGGCTCAGCCCGCACCATGCGCGGCGTTCAGAAACGGCGTCCCTCCCTGTTCGATCTCGTCGACAGGATGAAGGCGATCACGGCGCCAACACTCGTCATGACCGGTGACGAAGACTGGCCTTGCCTCGAACCCGCGCTTCTCATTAAACGGACGATCGCGACAGCGGCGCTCGTGGTGATGCCCAATGCAGGCCATACCATCAACCTCGAGGAGCCGGCCGCCTTCAACCAGCACCTTGCGGAGTTCTTTCGGGCAGTCGATGCCGGCGCATGGCGCAGTCGTGACCCGCGTGCCGTGAAACAGGCGATATTGGGAAGATAACACGGCCGGAGATCGGCGTTTGGGAGAGGTCGATAGACCCGCACGTCCGCGCTTTAAAGCTTGACCTGTTCCGCCGCGCTGCGGCCGAGATAGGCTTGGCGCACGCGATCATCGTTGCGCAACGCTGCACAGGCGCCGTTTGCGATAATCGATCCAGTCTGCAAAACATAACCGCGGCTCGCAGTCTCGAGCGCATAGCGCGCATTCTGCTCGACGAGGAGCACACTCGTACCGGCAGCATTGATCGTCTTGATCGTGCCGAAGATGTCCTGGACGACCTTCGGCGCAAGTCCGAGCGACGGTTCATCGAGACAAACGAGGTGCGGTTCGGACATCATCGCGCGCCCAAGTGCGAGCATCTGCTGCTCGCCACCGGACAGGGTACCGGCGTTTTGGCTCACGCGGTCGCGCAGCCGCGGAAACACGTCGAAGACCCTGTCCATGAGACCTCGGATCTTCCCGATCTCCCTGCGATACTTGAAGGCGCCGAGCTCGAGGTTCTCGCGCACCGTGAGGAAGGGAAAGACGCGCCGCCCCTCGGGAACGAGTGAGATCCCGAGGCGGGTGCGCTCATACGATGGCAGGCGTGTAATGTCCCGCCCACGGAAATGGATCGAGCCGGCGCGCGGAAGCAATGCGCCGGCGATTGCGCGCAACGTGGTCGATTTGCCGGCACCGTTGGCGCCGATCAAAGTGACGATCTCGCCCTCCGCGATATGAAAACTGACATCCCGGCAGGCCGAGACCGCGCCGTAGGCGAGTTCAAGTCCTTCAGCCCGCAGTAGTGCAGTCACGTCATGCTCCAAGATAGGCGGCAATGACGGTCGGGTTGGCCTGGACCTCGGCGGGCGTCCCCTCGAACAGATGCTCCCCGTAATCCATGACCAAGACGCGATCTGCGATCTTCATCACCAAATCCATATTGTGCTCGACCACGACGATGGTCATGCCGCGCTGGCGAAGACGGCGAATACGTTCGAGCAGACGCTCTACCTCCGCGGCATTGAGGCCGGCCGCGGGCTCGTCGAGCATGAGCAGCCGTGGCGAGGTCGCGAGTGCGCGCGCAAGTTCGAGCATGCGCTGCTCGCCGTAGGCGAGCGAGGCGGCGAGCACGGACGAGCGCGCTTCCAGCCCGACGAAGCGGAGAAGCTTGTCCGCTTCTGCGCGGCAGCGGGCATGATCGCGCGCGAACGCAGCCCCATGGATGACGTATTGCCACGCCGGAATCTCGTGATGGATGTGAGAGGCGGCGATGACGTTGCCGACCACTGATAAGTATTTAAAAAGTCGCAACTTCTGGAATGTGCGTGCAAGGCCCAGCCGCGCGCGTCTGTAGGCTGGCAAGCCGACGAGCTGGATGCCATCGAAGGTCATTCGGCCTCGGTCCGGCTGATAGAGGCCGCTCATCAAATTGAGCAGCGTCGATTTGCCGGCTCCGTTCGGACCGATGATGGCAAACACGCTGCCATGCGGAACATTGAGTGAAATGTCACGAACCGCCTGCACGCCGCCGAACCGCTTGTGCAAACCTTCGCCGCAAAAAAGAGGGGCCGCCGTCGCACCGCGCGCTTCGCCGGGGGCGGGTGACGGCGGCGTCATTGGTGCGCGCCTGCATCGCTCGCGCCCCGCAGGCGACCGAGACGCGCGCGCGCGATCCGCACCGCTTGCACCAGTCCGCCCGGCACGAACAGCACGACAAGCGTGAGTGCAGCACCATAGACGACGAGACGCAGATCGCCGAATCCGCGCAAGAGTTCGGGCAAGACGGTAAGCAGGATCGCGCCCCAGACCGGACCGATCAACGTGCCCATGCCGCCGACGATCACCATGGCCAGAATGGTGAACGACTCGGTGATGATGAAGGCATCAGGGACCAGCGTTCCGACGAAACTCGCATAGAAGGCGCCGGCCGCGCCCGCGAGTGCCGAACCGATGCCGAAAGCAAAGACTTTCCAGGCCGTGCAATTGATGCCGAAGGAAGACGCAGAAACCTCGTCCTCTCTGATCGCAGCGAGCGTTTCGCCGATCGGCGAGCGGACGAGCTGGTCAAGGAGAAAATAGAAAAGCAATGCAAATCCCGCGATCAGATAGAACATGTTCGCCGAGTTGCTGAACGAGATCGACGGCAGCCCCGGCAGCGCGATGTCCGGCGGGGGCTTGATCGCATAGATGCCGAGCGGCCCCTGCGTCAGGCTGATCCAGTTCAGCAGCACCTGGTGCACGATCACGGCAAAGCCGAGCGAGGCGATAGCAAGGTAGTGGCCGCGCAGGCGAACCGCGAAGAGCGACAACGCCATGCCGGCGATGCCCGACAGCACCATCCCGACAACGAATGCGATCCAGAACGGCACGCCGAGGTTGATAATGAGCAGCGTGGAAGCGTAAGCGCCGATGCCGTAGAACGCCGAGTGACCAAGGTTGAGCTGGCCGGCGTAGCCGAGAATGAAGTCGAGCCCGATGGCCAGCATGACGTTGATCGCGCACACAATCAGGTTCGTGCGCCAATAGGAGTCCTGAAATACGAAGGGCAAGACCGCGACGGCGACTACAGCGACGAAGACCCACCAGCGCCGCCCACCAGATGGATCGGGATGCAGTCCGCCCTCGCTAGACATTCTCTTCGCGCTTTTCGGCGATAAGTCCAGTCGGGCGCAGTGCCAGCATTAGCAGAAGCAGCGTGAAGACCACGATGTCGGTCAGCCCTGGATTGACAAGCTGGGTCGCGAAGCTCTCGATCAAACCAACGGTCAGGCCGGCAATGATCGTCCCCTCCACGTTGCCGAATCCGCCGATGATGACGATGGCAAAAGCTTTGACGATGACGCTTGTGCCGGCGAAGGGCGTCAGCACGAGGACAGGCCCAAGCATGGCGCCACCCATACCGGCAAGTGCGGAAGCGATCACGAAGGTCAGCATGATCAGCTGATTGGGATTGATGCCCATGAGGCCCGCGGTCTCGCGGTCCTGCGCGACTGCGCGCAGCGCCTTGCCCATCATCGTGAACTTCATGAATGCGTACAGCAGCGCAATCGTCAGCGTGGATACGAGGATGATGATCAAGTTCTGCCAAGTGATGAACGTGCCGCCCCACAGCCGAATGACCTTGTCGCTGTAAGGGCTATCGAAGGCATATGGGATCGGCCCAAACCAGAGCAGCATCGCATTCTGCAGCAGAATGGAGACGCCGATGGTGGCGATCAGCGGCAGCAATTCGCTGCCGCGTTCGCGCAGCGGGGCGAAGATCGCTGCGTTCACCAGCCAGCCGAGTGCCCCGCCGACCATGAGCGCGATGCCGATACTCACGAGGTAATTGCCGCCGAAGGCGAACGTAAAGAAATACGCCGCGAACGCGCCGATCGTCACGATGTCCGCGTGCGCAAAATTGATCTGCACGAGGACGCCATAAATAAGAGTGAGCCCCAATGCCACGAGGACATAGAGGCTCCCGAAAACGATGCCGTTGATTCCCTGCTGGAGCGCGACGGTCAGCATGACCGTTGCCTTAAACCACTCGGCCGATCTTCCATGCCTGTATTATCAACCGCTTAGCAGCGTCGGCCAATAGAACAAATGTGAACATTGCTACCGCTTTGCTACCATTTGCCCTAGCGAAACGCAGCGTTGATCGCTGCCGCAGCCTTGCTGTCGTCGTTGCGGAAAAGGTGCGCATAGACCCGCAATGTGATGTCCGGCTTGGCGTGGCCCAAGCGCTTGCTGATGGTGACGATGTCAACGCCGGCATCAATAAGTTGCGAGGCATGGGTGTGCCGTAGCGCGTGGAACGTCACCGCCGGTATGCCGATGCTTTCTGCGAAATCGGCCCATGCTGTTGACACGGCGGTCGGTGATAGCGGCTTCCCGACGATGTTTGCAAACAATAGTGCATCGTCGGGCAATCTTCCCGCGCCGAGCTGCATCCGTAGTTCGAGCACGGCTTTGTGATGCTCTCGCAATGCATCCACCAGAATGTCCGGCAACGTGACATCGCGGCGGCCAGCCTTGGACTTGGGCGGTTTGAACCGCACGCCGAACAGCTTAGTCTGCTCCAGCGCTTCGCGGACCTGGATCATCTTGCCGTCGAGATCAACGCGGTTCCAGCGCAGCGCCAGCACCTCGCCAAGCCGTAGCCCCGTGAACAGGGCCGTCATGGCCACCTCGCCAAGCCGCCAACCGCGTAACTTATCCACAAGGCTGGCGATGTCTTGCACGATCACCTTGTCGCCGTCATCGACTTTGGGGGCTGGGTGCTCTTTCGTGACAATACGGCTGACGATGTCGTTCTTGGCCGCGTCCCGCAGGGCCTTGCCAAGAAGCCGGTGGGCATGACCGATAGTGCGAGCGGCTACGCGGCTGCGTAGCGCCGTGTGCCATGCTTCGATTTCGAGTGGCCGCAGTTTGCGCAGCACCTTGCCACCGAGATGCGGCACGATCTGGTTTTCGACTAGCTGCCGATAGCGCTGCGCCGTTCGCGGTGAAATATCGCCGGCCGCTTCCCACTGATCGACAGTTCACCCATGAATGTCTGGCAATCCGTGTCGCCCGCAAGCTCAAGGCGATCGATGTGATCGACGTTTCTGTCCGACCTGTTCATCCTACGGGGCATTCCCGCTCACATCCGGTCCGACAATGGACCGGAGTTCGTCGCCAAGACCGTGCAGGAATGGATCGCGGCTGCCGGTGCCAAGACCGCCTACATCGAGCGGGGCAGCCCTTGGGAGAACGGCTACATCGAGAGCTTCAACGCCCGCCTCCGCGATGAGCTGCTCAACGGCGAGATCTTCTACACTTTGCGCGAGGCCCAGATCGTCATCGAGAGCTGGCGACGCCACTACAACACGATCAGGCCGCACGCCTCACTTGGATACAAGCCACCAGCACCCGAGGTGTTCATGCCTGCATTCGCCGCGTGGCCGGCTGCGCTACGCCGACCGGCTCCGCCGGCCACGCTGGCGCAACCGCCAACCTTAAACTAACATTCCACCCGGACCACCCAGTGGGGGCTGATCAGTGATGCCTTCGGGCGACAATCCATCATTCGCGCTGACGAACGCATCGATGACTTGATTGGGAGTGACGCTTAACGGGGCCGTAGGATTGGAATATTGCTCTGGAATTGCCACTTTTTCGCGAGCTTTGCGAACGGAATCGAAATATTCACGCGGTTGTAAGCCGGAGCATGTGCCGTGTTGATCCCACTCATGGTAGACCAGCCCCGGCGCTGGCATTAAATCCAGCATGCTCCTCATAACACTGCGTTCGAGCCTTGGCGGGGGCACTAGACAGGATTCAGGAAAGCCGCGTTCGTACTGCGGCCATAGACCATGCACCATGAAAGAAAAGGGACGCGCCCCGCATTGCTGACGACGGGCATTGCCAGTAGCAGTCTCACAGAATGTCGGTGACCACGACAAAGACAAGACATAGTAGTCAAATTGCCCTGGCGCGTTTTGCCGACGATCTTGAGCGTCTGCAACTCCAACAATTATTCCAATCGCTACAACAGAAAAAAGAATCTTTGCCCCAACGAAAACGGCCATCTTCTATTCCTATTCAAGAAAAACGGGGGTGTCGAGATGCTGGAATACCCCGTGCTATGTTTCCGAAAATCTCAATGAAGCTCTTTCATTTCCACGTGCATATCGATCATTGCGATAGCGCATCTCAGCGCCGCGACCGAGCGGAAGGTGCGAAATCAGCTTGCGAAAGGTGTGGGTATCTTGAAGGTGGCGAAATCACTCGGCATCGGAACTGGCACGGTGCGGCGCATCTCAAAGGAGCGAGCAACGAGCCCGCGAGGGGCGCAGTAATGACGAGTGGTCCCCAGCTCACCAACAGTTTGTTACGGCGCGCTAGGCAACCCTGCCGGAAGACTGCGCGGCTCGCGTAATCGGCTGAGCGAGGCGGTAATTTGCGCGTTGCTGAGGGATTTCTCTCAGCACGGGGAAAAAGCCATTGCGAAGGTGCGCCGGACGCAGCCGGCCGCTTACCTCAAGATCCTCGCTCTGCTGGTGCCTCGCGAGCACAAGGTCGAGCACCGCAATCCGCTCAAGGAGCTGACGGACGAGGAGCTTGAGGCCATGATCGAGCACATCAAGGCATCGATGGAGGCCCAGGCTCAAAGCGCCAAGCTGATTGATGGCGAACTGGTCGACGCGGCTGCGCTGCCGGCGCCTGATACGCGCGCAGGGTGACCGT
>DATFQX010000065.1:0-4192 GCA_035263865.1 Xanthobacteraceae bacterium | reverse complement strand
GCCGTTCTTCGAACGGTCGCCAGACTCGAGGTGGCGCTATTTATGTTGCCGCTTCCGGCGCCGGCCACGCGGGAGCCGCGACCTGTTGAGCGGAGTGTAGCGCGGCGGCCGGGGATTGTCTTCGCAATATTGGGACGCTTTCCGATACGCCGCCGCCGTGCATGAGCCGAGAGCGGCGGGGGCTGGAGCCGAGCCTTCAAACAGCCCGAAGAATGTTGGAATGCCTCTCCTCCGTCATCCTCCTCCGCCCGATCGGCTATGAAATTCGCCGGAAATCGTGTATTTCGTCGCTGAAGGCTGTTAAAGTTGTTTGAGTTGCCGTCACCAGCAATACGGTTCGTGACCCCTTCACGTCACGCTTCGGCGTTGTCGGCTCGCGGCACTTCGAGACGCATGGTCCACGCCCGCACAAGGTGCTCGGCTCAGGTCTTATTAATTTTCGAGAGAGTCTCAAAGTCAAAGCTAAGAGTAACGAGTCAAGCAGAATAAGGATCATGCAGAATGATGAAGAGGGTTTCGATTGCGATTGTCGCGCTCGCGTCCTCGGCGGGAGCGACCGTTGCTGGAGATATCGCCGCGGGAGAAAAAACGTTCAAGAAATGTATACCCTGCCATAACATAGGCGAAGGTGCCAGACCCTCGATCGGCCCAATCCAAAACGGCCTGAAAGGACGCAAGTCAGGCACGGTGCCAGGCTACAATTACTCGGATGCGAACAAAAATTCCGGGGTCGTCTGGGACGAAGCGACCTTCAAGGAATACATCAAAGATCCCAGGGCGAAGATTCCAGGCACCAAAATGGTGTTTCCGGGGATTAAGGACGAGAAGGAGGCCGAAGATTTGTGGAGCTTCCTCGAGCAGTTCGGACCGGACGGCAAGAAGAAATGAGCAATTCAGCTGTTGTTGCTCAAACACCATGCGCTGCGGAAGGTACGAACCCCAATGAGCGGCGTAACGACAAACGAGATTGCCGCGTTTGTGAGCCTTGCGCTTTTGCTGGCCCTGGTACTTGTTTTGCTTCTCCGCTAAAAGCGCGTTTGAAGAGACGAGGACAGGAGCGGCCGCGCCAACCTTGACCGGTAATGCTTGCTAGTCTCGCATGCGCGCACCGGAGGTCGGCTTGCCGTTATTGGGCGGGCCGCGGCGCCCTCAGAGAAAACCGCGCAAGGCCATGTGCCGACCGGGTCCGGATCGGGAAGGTGAGGAGCCGTAGCCGATGATGCACGGGCGTGGGAAGTCGGACCTCGCCATAGTAGCTGTGAAGCCGGCGAACAACGCGGAGCACCCTGCGGAGCAACCCGCGGTGGAGGTAACTGCGGCGGAGCCATTGGAGCGAAGGGCGGAGGCCAAGGGGAATGCGGGCAAGCAAAGCACGTGCCGGACGCAGAGCCGGGCAAGCGTGTCACAGGTTCTGGAACGCATACGGCACACATTTGCCGTTATGACCCGAGGTAAGAGCCGTATGCGGGAAAGCCGCCTGTACGGATCTGCGCGGGGGACGCCCAGTAACGGGCGTCCCTACCGCGACCGCCGCGATTTCATCACGGTGCTCAATAACCCAATCGTCCGCATACCTCGCGAGCTGATAGCCCCTGCTTCGCATCTCCCGATCGAACGGCGTCAGAAGAATGTTGCTCAGCAACGGCGAGGCTACCCCGCCTGCGGCGTCCCTCGTTCAGACGGGAAGAGCCGACCCTCTCCGTAACTGCCCGCCAATGAGGCGCAACTCTGCCATCGGACACACGTTGGGCCACGAGCGCGAGGAGCTTCTCGTGATCCACGGACCCGAAGAAGTCCTTCAGGTCTGCGTCCACGATCCATGCCCGGCCCGCTTCGCCCTCGCCGGTATCCGAAGTTGGCGTCATCGAACACCGGCTCGAAGATCGGCTCCAGCCGATTGAGCAGGGCATGCTGACATACCCGATCGTGGATCGTCGGGATTCCCAGCGTGCGCCACTCGCCCGGTTTGTCCGCCTTCGCGATGCGCACCTGCCTTACAGGTTGGGGAGCGTAACTGTCGGTTCGAAGCTCGGGCCTGATCGCCTCTCTCATCGTCGCCTGGACCGCCAGATCGAAAGGATGATCCAAAGGCTATTCACGAAAGCGACCAGGTAACCAACCAACCCGCAATAGGTGAGTAAAGACACGCCGAACACGCGCGGCCCTTCCCCGATCGTCATCACGATGGACGAGCCGACCACGAGTGATGCCGTCATGATCCCGATGGTTGCCCGATCCATGGCGCTGTGGAGGCGATCGCCGAAGCGATCGAGACGCTTGAGGTCGAGATCGACCCGCATGCGTCCGTGCCGGGCGTCTTTGACCAACCGCGCGAGATCGCGCGGCATCGATGTGACGACGCCAAATAATTCGCTGAGCGTCTGCTGGGCGCGCCGCGCTGTCTCCACCGGCTGGTTGCGCTCACGCATCGCGCGGTCGATGAACGGCTTGACGCGCTCGATCAGACGCAACTCCGGGTCGTACTGGTGCCCAAGTCCCTCAAGGGTGATGAGCGCCTTGAACAGGAGCGTGAGATCGGTCGGCAGCACGATAGAGTGCTCGCGCAGGATCGCCGATACTCGGTGTAGGAGCACCCCGATTTTCAGATCCTTCAACTGCATGTCGGCGTAGTCGAACGCGAATTCGCCAAGATCGGCGGCGAGCCGAGCCTCGTCCACAAAGTCATCGCCGCGCCAGTCGAGCAGTACCTCCAGCATCGCCTCCTCGTCATGGCCCGCGAGTCCCGCCAGCAGATCGATGATCTGTCTGCGTCGCGCCGGCGAGAGCCGACCCACCATGCCGAAATCGATCAGCGCGATGCGGTTGCCGGGCAGATACATGACGTTGCCCGGGTGTGGATCGGCATGGAAGAAGCCATCCACGAGGATCATCTTGAGTACGGCATCGACACCGCGCGCGGCGAGCGCCTTTCGGTCGAGGCCCGCATTGTCGATGGCTGCCAGGTCGTTGCCGCGGATGCCTTCGATGTGCTCCTGCACATTCATTGTGCTGCTCGTCCACTCCCAGTAGACGCGTGGCACGAGGATATCGAGATCGTCGGCAAAGCTACGCGCGAAGCGTTCCGTGTTGCGCGCTTCAACTGCGAGATCGAGCTCGCGCTCGAGCGAGCCGCGCAGTTGGCCGACGACCTGGACTGGCCGGTAGCGACGGACTTCGGGTATCTCGCGTTCGATCAGATGGGCAACGCGATCGAGGATTCTGACATCAGCGTCAATCTTTGCATCGATTCCGGGACGCCGAATCTTCAGGACCACTGGCGTGCCGCTGGCGAGTTTGGCCCGGTGTATCTGCGCGATTGAGGCGGCAGCGTACGGTTCGCGCTCAACATGGCCAAACACTTCGAATGGCGAGCGGCCAAGCGCTAGTTCAACCTGCGGCAGGAGATCGTCGAACGGCACCGGCGCCACGTCGCTGTGTAGCCGGGCCAGTTCAGTGGTCCACGCTGGCGGTAGCAGATCCTCTCTTGTCGAGAGCATCTGGCCAAGCTTTACGAAGGTCGGTCCGAGCTGCTCGAATGCGAGCCTCGCGCGCTGCTGCGCTTCAAGATGCGCGATTTCGGTGACTTCCCCCCAATGCAATACATGTCCTGCATGCTCGAGCAGCGTAGCTATGCCAGCGCGACGCACGAGGTCTCCGAGCCCATGCCGCACGAAGACCATGCTGATCTCACGCAGGCGCGGCAGCTCGCGGGCCGTGCTGAACAACCCGGAGACCATCGGTTGCTATTTGCCCTTCTTCGCCTCGGTATGGTCGCGCAGTGCATCCGCAATGCCGGCCAATACGCCACTGGCAAGCATTGCCATACGGGCGCTTGCGCCGCGCACCGTCGCTAGCCCGGAACCGGCACCCATGCTGCTGGCAAACTCCCCCATCATGCTTGCCACACGAACGCTCGCCTCCACGCCGAGGTTTTGGGCGTGAGCCGCAAGTTCCGTCATTTCGCGACGCAGATTGGCACTCATCGCCTCAGCAAGTCGATTCGCGACAGCCACATAGTCTTCTTCCAGCTTCCGCAGGCTGACCAGCGCTTCCTTGAGATCGTTGTCAGTGAAGTCCTGCCCCCGGGACGCGAGCTGCTGGAGAGCGCCATGCGTTGCGCTGGCGGACTTCACGAGCGCATCGTCAAGCTGCCTCACTGCATCGGCGAAGAGTTCTCGGGCCTTGGCACCGC
>DATFQX010000064.1:0-48314 GCA_035263865.1 Xanthobacteraceae bacterium | reverse complement strand
GCGCCGGTCAACCAGCTACCGCGGGAGGACGAACATGCGGCTGGAGGGACATTTTGAAAGCAGCTCGACGCTACAGCGCAATGAGCGAGTCAAATTGGCGGCCTCGTTCTGGAATAACATAGGGGCAGGCATGGTCATTGGCGGCGTGGCGGCGGCATTCTTCTTAGACAAGCCGCAAGGTACGTGGACAAAAATCGGCATTGCGATAGCGGGACTGGTGCTTGGCTGGCTTTGCTACTCAATCGCCAGCAGCATTTTGACTTATATGCACACAGCGCCCGAAGAGCGCCATTAGTGGTGTCGCCGGGTGGCGTGCTGCAGCCGTTGCGTGCGAGTCTCAGTTTGCTGTTGCAGCGCAGCTACACGCTAAGTGTGAAGTTAAAAGCTCATACTGTTATCCACTTTCTAACACTTTGCCGTCACGGTTCGGTCAAGGTGTACCTCGAATGGAGGCTCTCATGGCCAACATCGTTAATGAAATCTTGCTGTATTGCTGCGGAGCTGCATTCATCACAGGGATCGTGCTCGCAGCTGCGAGCTTGATCAGCTAGACGAACGCGCGCCTGCCTATTGAATCTATCCGCGCGTTTGACCAGGTCTGCCATTCCCGCCGCTTTTCGCGCCGCCATCGCAGCTCTCGCGCGTCGCAGGCGACCGCCTCGCTATCGATGATGCAGGAACGTGAGCGCAACTTGGTCAGAGCTTCCACGATCAACGGGCGGCGGTAGGTTAGGTCGTTGCCAGGGCGTAGAGGCGAGTTTGGTCGTCTCTCTTGCGAGCGATGACGCGGAAGCCATTGTGCTTGATCTCGTGCAACCACATCGGCCCAGAAGGCGGCTCTTGGGCTTTGGTGGGAAGGCAGGGCGGGATGAAGCCAGCGGGCAAAACGCGCATGTCTGGCTATTAACCGAACCCAAAACAAAACTGCAAACACAAGCGACTCCCTACCGCGTTTTTTAACAACTTGGCCGGACAATGGCCTGGAAAAAGACGGCGCGGGGAGGAGGCCGTGGGAAAGAGAACTCGATGCGCTACTGCCCCTATGGTGGCCGATCTGCGCGAAGCGCTGAAGGATCTGGCCAGAGGCCTGTTCGATCCCTACCGGCCCGAACTCCATTACATGCGCGGCCCCGGCCCCAAGTGGCACGCCAAGCACGACCGGGCCCCGCTTGATTCGTATGATGCGCTGACAGCCCTTGTGCCCTTGAGATCGGACGCGACCTAAGCATCCCCGCCGTTGTGCGCCGTCACACTCACGAGGGCGGCGTAGCAGTAGCCCTGCCGATCACGAGGCGCGCTTGCCACCATAAGCCCTTTAGCTGTTCAGCCGCGATTTCGGTGGCGACTTTCTCGATACAAATGGCGCAGTATTTATGCCATTGCTCTCCGACAAACGCTTTTCTGCATTTTTTGCAGATCTTTGCTCTGGGATTTTGCGTCGGTCGGTCTCGTTTTGCGCGCTCAGTCATTGGTCAGGCACGCCGAAAATGACGTTGCCAGAAATGGCCCTTTTAAGGCGCTAAAGCACCTCGCTGTGGAAACACCGGCCCGCAACTATTTTCGGCTGCACTTTCTGTGGATGGGCGCCTTTCCGCGTACCAGTTACAATCGCTGGATATTGGGGACATCTCTGGCATCGATTCTATGGCGCGCGCGCAAGCTGCTTCGCAGCAACATTGCGCGGCCCCGACGGCAGAGGAAGGCCCCGGGAGCACGGATTCTCAACCGGGGCCTTAGCGTTCCCGGGGGGCCGATCTGGGGATCGTTGGGGGGAACGCCACTCACACTATAACGCGAAGGGGCGTAGAACCGCGATAGCTCTACGCCCTCTTTCCCCCAGGTGCCCCCATAAGTTCAAGACGCTTGTCTCGTTCTGTGACGCATAGGTAGGTCACCTTGGCTTGTGGCACTCTCGTGGGCGGCTTGCGTCGGGCCACATCCACGTGAAGTAAATGCGGACGCGATCATCGCGCTTGCTTATAATGTGTAGCGCATCATGATGAACCGCGCAGGACCGTCGACGACATAGACCCCATGGCCGGCGTAGCAACCGCCGAAGGTCACTCCGACATTTTGTACGTCACCCGCCGCTGCTTGAAATGCCGCGGTCACTTGCGCGCTGCTATTGCCGACTTTGCCCAAGACGCTCGACCATAACGATGGGTCGAGCGCGACAGTCAGGCCGGCCTTGGTGTCGGTGTTAAGCAGGAACGTTTCCATCGACCACCAACGATGAAATTCCTTCGCCGCGGTGAGGTCATCCCCGCGACGCTGGAAGAATAGGCGCACCGCCGCCTGACTGCCGTTGCACGGATCACTCTCGACTAAACGTCCATCCCGTTCGACGACAAATGTTGCTGAGATCCGGCTTCCAAGGCGGCCGATCGCTGGGTGGACCAGATAGTGCACACCATCCCGCGGTGGAAAGTTGAACTCCCAACCCGTCGCATCGCGGGCCGTCGGATGGGCCGGCATGTTGGGCGAATACAGGAAATTCCAAGCTTCCGAGTTCATCGTCGCGTCGGCCGGGGCTGACAACGGCTGGGGAATTCCTTCTGCTGCGCGCGCCGCGAGCGGCCACGCAGCCGTGCTGCCGAGCAGCGTGATGAACTCGCGGCGTTTCATTTGGCCGGTACAGAGCCGTCGCGCACCCTTCATGGCTAATTCATACCAGATAATAACTGACAAATACGTCGTATGGTCCCGGTGGCAGACTTTCGGGAGTGCACAAGATTCGCAGCTTGTCACCGATGAGAGCGGCGGTGACAGAACCGTTAATATATGAGGTAACTTGGCTCCATGGGATGGTCCGCTGCATGTAACCGAACTGGCCCCCACCGCCGAGTTGATGGCCAAACACATGAAGAAACCGCACATGGAGCTTTGTCGCTGCCGTCACCGGCGCCTGTGCGAAATTTTGGACAAAGACGTGTACCCAGAGGCGAATTTCCCGGTAATCCGTAGTGTCGATGATTTTGTCGCATACCGCACTGAGCGGGGGCGAAAAGCTCATCAGATTATCTTCTCGAATGAGTTCGACGTACTTTGTATTTGCGGCCATTAGATTTCCTCATTCTCAATGTTGGGCAGTCCCGTCACAGTCCCGCCCGGACGAGCCAGGCACCACGTTGCGGGCCTCAACGTAGCGTTTCGCTTGGGTGTCGTGGGACCTGCTGCGCGCGCGCGGCGAGCGGCCACGTCGCCGCGCCACCGAGAAGCGTGATGAAATCGCGGCGTCTCACTGCCCGATGCCTCCGTGCTCCCAACCGAAAGGATAGCACACCTCGGCACGGCAGACTGCTGCATCCATCCTCCTGGGTGGAACGAGATGATCGCGATCACACTGCCGAAAATTTTTTTCAAGGAGGTAGCCCAAAACAGGCCACCCCACTTCCCCACCAGCTGCTTACTGCCAGAAATCGTTTCAGACCAAATTTTCGGGGATGAGGGCTTGAGGAAAATTTGAAAATGAAAAGTCCCCCCTGGGGGCCTCCGCGCACGCCCGTCACGCGGCTCGCGCCGCCCCCGCCGCCGCCATCCAGCATCGCGGTCCGATGCACTTCCCTGGTTCTCCCTTTGCGACTGTGCAAAAAAGTCTCTAGCTCCCAGGAAGGGGTCTCCCGCTTGCAGATTACGGGCCTACGATCCTACTCGCGATGGCGGTGGCGGCGTTCGCGAAGAGCTGGCGGCGGGAGTGAGGTATTCGTCTTAAAGCAAGCGAAGATTGACAGCCTTTAAGCGGCCGTCGCGCGCGGGGGCGGTCTTGTATGCGAGAACTTGCCCCGCCACCAATGTCTTCATGCCGGCGGCTTCGACATCGTGGACATGCGCGCACACCACTACCAAAGGGCTTGTGGCCACGCCTCTTGGACAAGTGACCGTCCTCTCGTTGATGAGGGTCACAGCACTTCTGCGCGGACCGCAGTGGGCAAGGACAAGCGCCGCGTTCGCATGAAATCGTTCCAAGGCGGGCGTCATCTATGGGCTTTCAGCATTAGGCTTCCGTGCGAACGAGGTCCACGTCGGCTTCGTCCGCTCGTCGCCGTCATTCAGCTTCCTCCGAACGTTGTCGCTTTTTCTCTAACCTGAACTGTTGTGAAACAATATGGCGACCCCGGCGCCGGCCGAGCTCGATCACGCGCTCGCCCGCGGCGCCTCCCTTGCATTCCCCCGCCACATGTGGTCCCGAAGATGAGGCCGTTCATTCCATCTTAACCTATCCAGCGAAAAAATGTGGGACTACGGGAAGAGGAACGTGGTGGAAGCATGAAACCTGTGACGACGGCTCTGCAAACCCTAGCGGCCATCGAACGCGAAAGTCGCGAACTCATTCTCACAGAGGCGCCTTCGACGGGTTCGACCGAAATTGAGGCAGAGATTGTACCGCTTGTTCAGAAAATCGAAGCCGGATCAATCGCAGAAATCGAAAAGATAATCGGTGAGATGCAAGAGGCGAAGAACTTTCTGCAAACCGGGTGGGGGCGAATTCAACGAGAGACGGCTCGGTATATGAAGCTGGCTCAGACAGCTTCGGCCTCGGTGGAAATCATCTTTGAGACCGTGCGCGGATGGCGCGAAGCAGGCCACCCCGTAGACAACGAATCGAGATCCAAGCGCATTCAACACCCGACAGCCGATCGCCTCACATAATGCAGTACCCGACACTGCAGTAACAATTTTCTGAATGCCGCGCGCTGGAAGAGAAGGGGGGCGCATATAAATGTCACCCCGTCTCTCGCCCCGGTTTCCCCGAGTTGAGGCAAGCACTCTCAAGCGGGTTCTGCGCCAGATTCCGCCTCAGCGCGCGCACTATTTCGCGCGCTGCTCCCTCTGCTGGCGCTCGATCGTCCGCGCGATCTCCTCTTGTTCTTCCGCCATCTTCGTGAAGCCGTACCTCCGCAGGTCCTTCGCCCAGGCTCTCTGCCATTCCGGCGTCGCCTGAGCATCATCTCGGCGCAGCTTCTTAAGGTCGTGCTCGATCGACATCTGCTGCCCCACAAGTGATGTGACGCGAGACATGCCGTGCGTGCGGTTCCAGGCCCACCAGCGCCGCACCGGTGTGACCCTGATGGGCGCGCCCGCGTCACAACCTATGGCGCCATCGCGATCGGGCTGGACCGTGGGTGGCGGTATTGAGTGGGCCGTTCAATCGGTCGGCCAAGGTCGAATATGTTGGCGGAACATTTGCCGGTGGTTCGGCCAAGCGGCCTCCTCTGCGCGGCGAGAAAAACAACACGGCCCACAAAAATGATCCAATGCGGAATCGACCTGGACCGTGTTGAAAAGGCAACACTCCGCGCAAATTCGCGGCTGCCGGTTCGACGGTAGCCAAGCACACCCGTGGCTCGCGGATAGCGTGGCAAATTGCGGGTCGGGTGTCCGGATTCGCGAGAGCGCCCGACTAAAGAACCGCCCACGAACTGACTGGGGAGACCTCCCGATATGTCCAGAGCAACGCATCTTGCTGAGCTGGAAAGGCGCCATCGGGCGCTGGAATCTCAAATAATCGAAGCCCGCGCACACCCATCGATAGACAATCTCCAGATCGCGGAGATGAAGCGTCGCAAGTTGCTGGTGAAGGACGAAATCGCACGTCTGCAGACTCTAATCGGGCGCAACTGAGCAGATGGTTTCAGATCGTAGTTGACAAAAGAAATGGGCTGCGGGCGTGCGATTTTCACAATCGCGCCGCGTGTTGTATGCCGGGAGCAATAGAGAAAGAGGAAGCCACATGCGCCTGATTTTCGGAATGATTATCGGCGCGTCACTGACGATCGGTGGCGCCTATATCGCCGATGCGGTGGCGGGCACGGAAGCAAAGCCGCTGGTGAACTGGAGCGTTGTGGCCGAAAACATCGACACCATGACCACACTCGCGCGCGCTGGTTGGAAGAGGATTGCCGGCTAATGCAGCGCGCGCCTCGTAGGGCGGCTTTTGATCGTGTACCGCACAATCAACACAAAACGTGACTAAGGCCGTTGATCGATTCCGATTGGGGTCCGTAGAGTGGCACGAACGATTGGCCGAATCCTCCTTACGCTCACCGGCCTTGCGGGTACCGGGTTTCTGCTTCTTGTAGTGATTGGTCTTTGGGACCGACATGAGCAGGAAATCACAGCCGGTCTCAGCGGGATTTACGAGCGGTATTTAGCGTCGCAAGCCGATCCTTCGAGCAACCCGAGAGCACGCGCAGCGGCCGAAACTGAGCGCGCGGGGGCCGGTGGTCGAGGGCGGCAAGTTACGATGACGCAAACCTTCCAGGCGCAGCCGAAGCTGGTCGGAACCGGAGCGGTTGGAAGCGCAAACCAAGGCATGTCAGTCGCATTGTCTGCGGACGGCAACACCGCCATCGTGGGTGGCCCCGGTGCCAACAATGCTGATCGCGATCGGCCAGCTTCCATCGGGCCTGCTGGGGCGGCGTGGGTGTTCATGCGAAGCGGTGGTGTCTGGAGGCAGCAAGCTAAGCTGGTTGGCACCACGAGCGAATACGGAGGAGGCTTGTGGTCCCAAGGTGCATCCGTCGGCGTGTCCGCCGACGGCAACACCGCCATCGTGGGCGGCCCTAGCGATAATCGGACGACGGGGGCGGCGTGGGTTTTCACCCGCAGCGGTGATGCCTGGACGCAGCAAGGCAGCAAGCTTGTCGGCAGCGGGGCGGGCGAACCACCATTGCCGCCGGGCCAAGGAATGTCTGTCGCGGTCTCCGCCGATGGCAAGACTGCCATCGTCGGTGGATGGAGGACGGAGGGCGCGTGGGTGTTCACCCGCAGCGGCAGCGTCTGGACACAGCAAGGCAAGAAGCTCATTGGCACCGGCGCTGTGGGAAATGCACGCCAAGGCATGTCAGTGGCGCTGTCCGCCGACGGCAATACCGCCATCGTGGGTGGGTGGTCCGATAACAGCACGACCGGTGCGGCATGGGTGTTCACCCGCAGTGGCGGTATTTGGACACAGCAAGGCAAGAAGCTCGTTGGCACCGACGCTCTGGGAAGCGCGCGTCAAGGCATGTCCGTAGCTTTATCGGCTGACGGGAATACCGCCATCGTGGGTGGGCCTGGAGACAACCCGGGGAATCGATCGGTGCCGTTTGGCCTCGGCGCGGCCGGCGCGGCATGGGTGTTTACCCGCAGTGGCGATGTCTGGACACGGCAAAACAAACTGGTCAGCACCGGTGCCGTGGGGCGCCTGGGCACGTCCGTAGCGCTATCGGCCGACGGCAACATCGCCATGGTGGGCGGGTTTGCGGAAGATGGAGGCGTGGCATTGGTGTTCACCCGTACCGGCGGTCAGTGGACGCAGGACAAGAAGTTGGTTGGCGCCGGCGCTGTGGGGAAATCCGCACCCTCTCTCGCGCTGTCCGCCGATGGGAGCGTCGTCATCCTTGGCGCATCTAACGACAATGGCGGCGTCGGCGCGGCATGGGTATTCACGCGCAGCGGAGCTTACTGGTCGCAGGACAAGCACTTGGCTGGGAGCGGCGCTGCGGCAAAGGCCGCACCCCCAGCGTCTGTCGACAGCAGCATCGTCATGGTCGGCCGGTCCAATGACAACGGAGGCACGGGCGCGGCAACGGTATTTACCCACAAAGGTGGTGGCTCCGATTCTCAAGAACTCGCGAGACCAGCCGCTCCATCTGATCCTGCGGTGAGTTTCGAGGAATGACCACGGGTCCTCGGCTCTCTACCGCTTGGATGTCGGCTTGCTGGGTGGTGGGCCGCGCTCACCATGCTGTGCGCGCTTCGGCCGGGCAAGGTCGCTGATTAGCCCCGTCGCGATTGGATCGCCTGCCATCATGACGATGGGATTGTCGCGCGTCGCATTCTTTGCCGCGTGGGCGGCTGGGGTCTGCACCGCGACGATGACATCGACACGGCTGCGAACCAGTTCACCCGCAAGTCCGGCGAGCCGGGTGTCCTGGCCCTGCGCCGAACGGACCTCGATCTGGATATTTTTCCCCGCGACATAGCCAAGCTCGGTGAGCGCCTCGTGAAACGTCCCCAAAGGTTCCGGGCCACCGACGAGAAGCACGCCGATGCGCCGCATCCGCTCGCCCTGCTGCGCACGCGCCGCGAGCGGCCACGCGGCCGCGCCGCCGAGCGTGGCCAAGTGTTTTCGTCGTGCGATGTACCTTGCCAAGTGACCCTCCGGTTGGGGGTCATTCATGCAATGGAGGATGATACCACGCTTCCGTCGCATGGCCTGTGACCAAGGCTCCGGTAGCTTACCGGCATCGGCGCTCTCGCCATGATCGGCTTGGCGCTTACGGGCACCCTGCAGATGAGAGTGTCCCGCTCCCCCATAGCTTACGTCGCCACAAAACGATTCCCAACGTGCTCGCCGACGGCGCGGTCGTCGGCCGCATCTTCAAGGCTGCCGCATCGCCCGCAGGAACGCCCTGGATGTACTCACCACCCGGCCGGCGGCTGTCGAATGTCCGCTCTTGAAGCGAACCGGACACGCCGGATAGCGGGAATGACGTGAACGACCCGTTGCGGAAATCTGAATGTGCGACCTGGGACGACGGGGCAGATACTCAGCATCCGACCCATACCCGTCACGACCATCCAAGGCAGAAACGGGATATTCAGCCTTGGTGACGAAGAATCTGCTGCCACCTGTTGTGTTGGGGCTCCACCTCATAAGCACTCCGAGGAGTTCCGACCGGTTCCGCCAATTGCATCCACCATCGAGCATATCGGAGAAATTCGGCTCGGCGCTCGGCATCATTCACGCATTCGGCCAGCGATAGGCGCTCAAACGCCTTGGCACGATATTCGTTGGCTGCGGCTCTCATTAGGGACCTCCGAAGCATTTCCTAGGCGCATCTGCGAAAGGTCGCCGGGGGTTTGTTTTACTGATCAAGACGATGCAATAGGTCGGCAATTTTTGCGGGGATAGGCTCGTTCGGAACATCCCCGTACAGTTTGCGAGCTTCATTCCCGACGCAAGTTCTCAAGGCTCGGGCAACCCGGCCCTCGGTATCATCAGCAGTGATAGTCCATTCATAAAACGCATTCCGCTCCCGCAAATTGGATTCCCACATGGCACAGTCCCCGAAGGTATTCATGCCCCGACTTCGCCGTGGATATCAGCGGCGTCAAATGATCAATGCGAGCAGTTCAATCATGCCGATTCCTACCACCAGCACTGCGAGTGCTACCGGATCGTAATCGAGCCAATGCTGCCTTTGTATATACATGACGCGCCATCCTGTTCTTCAGCCTAAATCGTGAGTCTTCCTATCTCTGCCTTTCGAGCTGCTCGACGAGTGTAGCGAGATGACGGGGCATAGGAGTCCAAAGGGCGTCGTACTGTTCCTTCAGGCATTGCCCAATGGCTAAGAGCCCAACGCGTCTACCACGAGCCGGGTTGAACTTGCTTTGGCTTTGAGAGGGATGGGCTCCGTAACAGTACGGAATTACATGCCGACGGATCCAATAGTCGATGCGGTCGGCTGTCTGAGCCGCGGCGGCAACTGTCGACATGGGGCGCCTCCCTTGAAAGCAGGGCCGCCCGCGAGACAAGCCGATAACCGCTAACGCTCGAACTAAAACTGCTAACGCGAGGCCGCTAAATTCTTTCGCCTCAAGCAAGCGTATGGCGGCAAGGGCGAGCCACACCTCCTCCCCGTTTTCCGCGCTGCCTTAAACAACGCGCTAGGCCTATGTCGGGTTCCCGACTTTTGGATTAACGAAAATGCAAGCAAAACCAATGAATTGCAGTCCAGTGTTTGCGCTCGCTGTGCCTGGGGCCGTGCCGGGGGTCTAAATAAAAGAGGAACCGCATCCCCCTCTTCGGCTTGTTTCGACGGGAAACGTGATCGAGGGGCAATCTCATGCTGAACACGTCTGTTCGGCCGCAACCGGCGGCCGTCGCCGCAGTGTCTGCGCTTGGTGCGACTGCTGGGAAAACTTCATCGGACGAGATTCTGGTTGAACAGATCGCCGCTGGCAGCAAACCAGCGATGCAGGCTCTGTTCGCCAGACATCGGACCTACGTCTACCGCTGGCTTCTTCGGCTCGTCAGCAATGAGACCCTTGCCGAGGACCTCCTGAGCGAGGTTTTTCTCGATGTGTGGCGTCAGGCGGGTCGCTTCCAACGCCGCTCCTCGGTCTCGACCTGGTTAATGTCGATTGCTCGCCATAAGGCCCTGTCAGCCCGCCGTCGGCGAACAGAAGGCGTCGAACTAGACGAAAAAATCGAGACCACTATCGCAGATCCGGCGAATGACCCGGAAGTCGCATTGCAGGAAAAGGATCGGGGCGAACTGGTGCGCCGAGCCTTGATGCGATCGTCGATCGAACATCGTGAGGTCATCGACCTGGTCTATTACCACGAGAAGTCGATCGACGAAGTAGCGCAGATTCTCGACATGCCACCCGCGACTATAAAAACACACTCCCTGCAAGAAAGCTGTGCAACGAGCTTGATGCCGCCCTTATGGAGAAGGACTACCTCATCCTCAAACGCGCATCGGCTTCCGTCCGACGGGACTGCGTCCACGATCGGCCTAACCATTCCGCCGACGCTCTTACTATAATTATCGCTCTCGGGTTCCTCTGGAATTATTTGACGAACTTTTTTCGAGATCTCCCGACGGGTGCCATGACTTGGCTGTTATTGACGCTGATCTTCTTACTTGGGTCGATTAGTTTCATCCTCTCACCTGAAGGGAAGAAAATCGTACGGGCGCACGAGAACCATCGAAGGCGGACATGAGTCCAAACGGATCTGGAATCTGGGCTCCCTGTTCCGAGACCACACCGCCTACTGGGACAATCGGGACGGATTCGTGCTTCGGGTCGCGAGGGTGTGCGCCGAGACGGCAGAGAGCCCCTGGACGCATGAGCTTCCTGACGAATCGGACTTCGTAGACAAACGTGCGGCTTGGCGGGTCGGCTTCCTGCGAACGGCACGGTGGATCAGCGGCTTAACCTGGTTAGTCCTGGGCGTTTCGCTTTGGGATCCTGCATCAGGCGAACGTACCCGTACCGTTCAATCTGCCAAGTTGGGTTCCTGCTCCGCCGGTTCAGCACGCTCTGTTCGTGGCGCTCGTCGCGTTGGCGATGTGGGCAACCTCCAGTGCGTTGTGCTGGATATGGAGGTGGTGGGTTTTGGCAGAGCAGGAGATGGTGCTGGGTCACGAACAGCCCAGGCGGGAAGAGTTAGCCGTAGGCCAGTGGGTCATCTTTTTCATGGCGCTGGTCGTCGCTGTGTTGATTGCGACGGTCGTCTATGTGCTATTGTACATCCGCTCGTGGGCCGATCTGGGCCGCGATGCGCTCGAAGACGCGCTCCTTTTGACAATATTGTCTTCGCTATTTGCCTGGGTGTGTACTTATTTGCCCAGAGTGCTGAAATGTCGTCCACCAGATGCCTCCAAGCGAACAGGGACGCCGTTGAAGACATAGGACCGCTCACGATGTCCGCTTCTCTAATCGGTCGTCCTTGGTCAAGCACTTTCAGGCTATCCACCACTCCAGTGTCGATGTCGCTCACGGGCTCGCGCTTCTCTTCGGACTCGGCACCAGGGCCCGCAACATCAAGGCGGACTGAGGCCGATCCGCTGTCGATATTCCGTAACGCCCGTCTTGCGAATTTCTCTCGACGCGCCAACAACACTGCTCACCCGGAGGTGATTGAGTAGCCGATATGGACGCGCGGCTCGATCTGGGCCGCACGGCATGTAGACCAACACGCATTTCAGGTTACTCGATCACCTCGTCGGCAGTAGCAGAGATCGGAAGCGGAACAGAAGGGCAAGTGTTGCGTTTGCCTCGTAATTAGAGGTGGCGCGATGCCGGATATTGCGGTTGGACTCGTCATCGGCGGTTTCGTTGGGCTTGGCGTTGGGCTGGTGCTAGCTATCGGTCTTGTTCGCTTGCTTTCAGAGCGCCTGTAATTCCGAGAGTCTCATGATTCTGGAGCGGCGCATCGTTATCCAGCTTCTGTTGAATTATCTTGTAGGGCATCCCCGGCACGACGCGCAACAGCAGAATTTCTTCAACTATTGGTCTAAAAGCCGGGGCTGGGGCGCTTTACCCCCGAAATCGGACAATGGCTCAAGGCTCCGGTGCGTTTATGCAGGATGTGCGAGTACCGATACATCAAGATCACACACAAACCGGTCTCTTGCGATGTCGAACCGAGTCTCTGACGTCGCAACTTGGATATTGAAAACCGCCGACCAGAGACGGGCGCCCGAAACTGGCTGGATGCTGCCGACAATTTAAAAAATAACGCCCCAGAGACTGGGTAACGTCTCGCTAACTCCCGGAAAGTCGCGCATAATTTGGCAGACCCGGACGCAGCCTACGGAGACCGGACTGTCTGGCTGATGACGCAGTCAGCTGAGAACCAGTCTCCGAAAACCAAATTCCCTGCTAACAGGGAAATTAACAGGGAATTTCGCAGAATCCGGCCCTCCACCGCGATTTTCGTGTCCGATGAGCGCGCGAATTCAATGGCTTCCAGCCGAATTCACTACGCAACGGAACAGGGAATTTTCAACGTGTATCAGGGAATCTTTTTCGAGGAACAGGGAATTTTAATCGAGGGAGCAGCGAAACCAGGCAAACCTCAAACACCGGGCGTCGCTGCAAGCAAACTCGTGCACTCGTTAGCCACGTAGATCGGATGTCCGCTTTCGACTGTACTAAGCAGACATGCCCGGCGCGTCGGTCGACGTCCGCTTTGCGGGGCGAAGCGGACTTGGTCGGGGTGAGGCGTGACGTCGCCGCCTGCCGCGTTCCATACCCGCTCATTCCGCAAATCAAAAATTTGGCGGAAACTGACCCCCGCCTCACGAATTCGCATGAGCTGGCTGTTCGCAGACAGCAGTTGGGCATCATGCTAGGGATGTGCCGCTGCAGTGCCATGCCCATCGTGCGACGAGTCGCGATTGCGCCAACACATTCCACATTTCCAATGGCATAGCGTTTTAGTAGACCTGAGGCGATTGCTTTTCCCACCAAAAGCGCAGTCTCGACGGCGCCGATGTCTGATACCCTTCTGATCGATGGCCTCGAAAAGCGATTCACGTCGCACGGCCGCGCGGCGTTTCGGGACATCAGCTTTTCGGTCGGCCAGGGCGAATTCATCGCCCTGATCGGCCCGTCGGGATGCGGCAAATCGACGTTGCTGCACATCATGGCGGGGCTTTCGGAGCCGACCGCCGGAACGGTGAGCCTCAACGGCGACCCGATCGCGGGCCCGCGTTCCGAGATGATGTTCGTGTTCCAGCAGTACACAAAATCGATCTTTCCGTGGAAAACCGTGCTGGACAACGTGCGGCTTGGCGTGAAGTACCACTCTGGCGCCTCGCGGCAGGAGATGGAGAAGCACTGCCTGGAACAACTCGATCTGGTTGGGCTCGGGCGCTATCCGAACTATTATCCGTATCAGCTCTCGGGAGGGATGCAGCAGCGCGTCGCGATCGCGCGCGCGCTGGCGCGGCGGCCGAAGATCCTGCTGATGGACGAGCCGTTCAGCGCGCTCGACGCGATGATGCGGGTCGAACTGCAGGACCTGCTGCTGAAGCTCTGGACCGCCCTCGGGCTGACGATCCTGTTCGTCACCCACGATCTCGATGAGGCGCTCTACGTCGCCCAGCGAGTAATCTTGCTGAGCGCGTCGCCGGGGACCATTGCGCAGAATGTCGCGGTGCCACTGCCCTACCCGAGGCGGCAGATCGAAACCCGCAGCGAGCCAGAGTACCTCAGACTGCGCGAGCATCTTTTCCGCAACATGGTCGCACAAGTCATGGCCGGCCGGGCGGACGTACCGTGAAGGCCTGGACCGCATTCCGCGATTCGCGCGCGCCGGGCGTGATTCTGCTCGCCCTGCTGCTTTTGATCTGGCAGCTTTCGGCGACTTATTGGTTCACGTCGCCGACCTGGCCCACAGTCACACGTATCTTCGAAGCGTGTTTCGAGAATATCGCGGATGGCACGATACCCGGGCACCTGATCGCGACGCTGTGGCGCCAGATGCTGGGTTACGGCCTCGCGGTTGTGATTGGCATCACGCTCGGGCTGGCTATGGGCTACTACCGCCTGCTCTATAATCTCTTCGAGCCGCTGGTCGAGGTGCTGCGCCCGATCCCTGGGCCGGCCTATCTGCCGATCTTGGTGCTGTTCGTCGGTATCGGCCATGAGATGAAGGTCACACTGATCTTCCTCGCTTCGCTTTTTCCGATCCTACTCAACACCTACAGCGGGGTGCGCTCGATCGACCGCGTGCAATTCGACACCGCCCGCACGCTCGGCCTGACCACGCTGCAGACCTTTCGCGAACTGGTACTACCCGCCGCCAGTCCGCAGATCCTGACCGGCATGCGCATCAGCCTCGCGATCTCATTGATCCTCGCGATCCTCGGCGAGATGATCGTGTCGAACGACGGGCTGGGCTACTTCGTGCTGCTGTCGCAGCGCACGTTCAAGGTGCCGGAGATGTATGCCGGCATCTTCACACTGGCGCTGCTCGGCTATGTGCTCAATCGCTTGTTTTTGATGATAGAGAGCCGGCTCATCCGATGGCATATTGAGAGCAGCGGCCGGACCTGAAAAAACAGGAGTTCGACGATGTCGATATGTTCCATTGTGCTGAGATGCAGCGTCGCCGCCGCTATGTTGGCGCTGGCGCCACTGCCTGCACTGGCGCAGCAAGTCACCAAGATCCGCGCCGTTGCCCAGGGCATCGCCAATTTTGCAGTGCTGCTGGTCGCGCGCGAGAAGGGCATTTTCAAGGAGCAGAACCTCGAGGTTACCTGGAACTTCATCTCCCAGGGCGCGCTCGGCGTCGAAGCGGTGTTTGGCGGCAGTGCTGAACTCGCTGGCAACTCAGTCATCGAACCGCTGATCGCACGCGGCAACGGCCTCGACGTCATGTATCTCATCAACAACACCCGCATCCGCCCGACGCCGCCGGACAACTCGGGCATCGCGGTCCGCGCCGCCGACCCCATCAACGGCCCGAAGGACCTTGTGGGCAAGCGCATCTCGGCGGGCCTGATCAACGGCCCGAACTACGTCCATCTGAAGGAATGGCTGACCCGCGGCGGCGTCGATCCGGCGAGCGCGCAGTACTTCGAGTTGCCGTTCCCGCAGATGAGCGACGCGCTGCTGCAAAACCGGCTCGACGCGGTCTGGAGCGTGGAGCCGTTCCTGACCTTCCTGCTCAAGAGCGGAAGCGCGCGCGTGATCGCCTATCCGTACCAGGGTAACGTCCCCAACATGGATATCGCGGCCTTTCAGGTGAAGGAGAGCTGGGTCAAGTCCAATCCGGACGTGGCGCGGCGCCTGCGCACCGCCCTCGAACGGGCAACCAAATATCTCGACAATGCCAGCAAGGAGGAGCGCGACGACTGGATCGCCAAGTACACCGGCGTCAAGCTCGAGATCGTGAAGGAAATCAACCTGCCGCTCTACGTCACCGAGTTCAACGTCCCCACCCTGCAGGCCAACCTCGACATCCTGGTGCGCCAGAAGCTCACAAAGCCGTTCGACGTCAACGCCATGGTCTGGAAGCCCTGAAAGGATATTACCCATGCTGACCACACTCCCCCAGAAGGCCGAGCCGGCGCACACCGCGCTCATCCTTGTCGACGTACTCAACGCCTTCTGCGCTGAAGGCGGCGCCATGCACCGCGAGGGCCGCGATCTCTCGCTGGTCAAGCCGATGGTGCCGCGACTGCACAAGCTGATCCAGGCGGCGCGCGCAGCCAAGATCAAGCTGGTCTGGATCCAATGTGCCTACAACACCGGGCCGAACCACTACCTGTCCGAAGTCTGGCTCGAGCAGGCCAAGCGCCGCCGCAACGGCGCTTACACCGACTTCCCGGTGTGCGAGCCCGGCAAATGGGATCAAGACTTCTACGAGGTCCGCCCGCTGCCCGACGAGGTGATCGTCACCAAGCACCGCTACGGCGCCTTCGAGAACACCGACCTCGACCTGGTGCTGCGCTCGAACCGCATCAAGAGCGTCATCATCACGGGCGTGGCCACCAACGTGTGCTGCGAGACGACCGCGCGGCAGGCGTTCATGAAGGACTACTACGTGCTGTTCACCAGCGACTGCTGCGCCACCTACTCGCGGGCCCAGCACGACGCCACGCTGTTCAACATCGACCAGTTCTTCGGACAGGTGGTGACCAGCGACGAGATCATGGCGTGCTGGCCGGCGGCGGAGACGAAGCTGCGGGCGGCGTCCTAGCAGAGCGTTTGCTCCGCCCTCGTCCTGAGGGAGCGCGCGCTTCGCGGCGCTGCCGCGCGTTCGGTGCGCCCCCTAGCCCTTCCAAATCATGGAGTCGACATCGATCGGCTTCATCAGCTTCTGGCCGACAGCGAGCTCCGCGTTGGCTTTGAGGCTCGGCACGTTGAAGTCGCTGACGAAGATCGGCAGGCTCATCTCGGCGACGAGCTCGGGCTTGACGCTGGTGAATTTCGAGACGAAAGCGTCGCGATCCGCCTTCGGCGCTTCCGTCATGAATTTCTGCGCGCGCGTGAACACGGCGCGGAAGCGCCTTGCCGCATCGCCATTGGCCTTGAGCCAGCTCTCTTTGGTGAACATCGCGGTGATGTCCATGTTCGGGATGTTCTCCTGGTACGGATAGCCGATCACGCGAACGTTGCCGGACTTTTTCAGGATCGTGAAGAATGGCTCCACCGCCCACACCGCATCCAGCCGGTCTTGCATCAGCGCATCGGGCATCTGCGGGAACGGAATCTCGGTGAGCTGAACCGTCTTCGCATCGCCGCCGTTCCGCCGCATCCATTCGATGAAATGGATGTGGTTAACGCTATTGAGAAGCCCGACCGAGGCGCGCTTGCCCGCAAGATCGGCAGGCTTCTGAATGGCGCTGTTGGCCTTCACCACTATTGCCGAATTGTCCGGCGCTTGGGGCCGGATGCGCGCACTCGGCACGACGAACATCATGTCCAGGCCGTTGCCGCGCGCGATCATCGGTTCCAGCACGCCGCCGCCGGCGATTTCCACGCTGCCGCCATAGGTCGCTTCAACGGCAATCGCCGTTTGCGCCACCGGCGCCCAGGAGACGTCGAGCCCCTGCTCCGCGAACCAGCCCTTGTCGCGGCCCACGAGAAGCCCCGTGTAATTGGTGACCGGAGTCACCACGATGCGTATCGGCGTCAGCTTCTGCTGCGCAAAGGCCGGTGCCCGGCCCGCGGCGAATGAAAGGACGGCGGCGCCCACTACGAAAGTCCTTCGAGTTTGGCGCATTGTACTCTCCTGTGCTTCTCGCAAAATCAGCGTGCGGCGGCGCAATTCTCCGCGGCGGCACTCCGCACCGCCTATTGTCGACATGCGCCAGGCGCGCGGCAACGTCAAATGTCGCCATCATGTGCTCCTACACCGGTAAGACTACCACGTTGGCCAATCGCTGTCTGACGCGCCGAATGATTTACCCATGACAGGCACGGTGAGCTCCCCTTCGACCGGGACGGTCATCGTCGCATGCGCTCTAGTCGTAAACCGCAACGGCGAACAGACGTAGGCTGGAACGACTGCTCACAATTGACCGGCGCGCAAACCACGTTGTAATGTTTTTGTCAAACAGACACATGTTTCTGACACCGCTTCGAGTGGCGTAGCGTGGAGTTACAATTCAGATGTCGACAGCCAAGGGTGTCAGGGTCGTGGGCTACTACGATTGTCCCGGCGGCGGGCAAGTCGTCGTGCGTGAGAATGTAGCCTATGTTGGCCATGTGAAGCCGCCAAACGGCACCAGCATCATCGATATTGCCGATCCGGCTAACCCCCGCGAACTCGCACATATCACCGTTCCTGAAGGCACCCTGTCGCATAAAGTCAGGGTCGAGAACGACGTGATGCTCGTCAACCGCGAGGTGTTTCCAATCGGCCGTGTCGATTCAAAATTTCGCGGTGGCCTCGAGGTCTTCGACGTCAGCAAGCCATCAAAGCCGCGGCACATTACGACCTGGACGGCGCGCGGAATGCACCGTTTCACCTTTGATGGCCGCTACGTCTACGGCTCGCCCGAATTCGACGGCTATCTTGGTAATGTCGTTGCTATCATCGACTTCAAGGACCCGGCCAAGCCGCAGGAAGTTGGCCGCTGGTGGATGCCCGGGCAATGGGTTGCGGGGGGCGAGAAGCCGAGCTGGGAAGGTACGGCCCATCGCTGCCACCATCCGATACGGGTCGGCAACCGTCTGTACACCAGTTACTGGCACGGCGGGTTCGTTATCCTCGGCATCGACGACATGGCGAAGCCGCGGTTCATCTCGGGGCTAGACTGGAGCCCTCCATTTCCGTGGCCGACGCACACCGCATTGCCGGTACCGTTTCCGGTGCGTGGGCGCCGAATCATGCTGGTTGCCGACGAAGATGTGGTCCGGCTGGAAATGTCTGCGCCGGCTTTCCTGTGGATCGTCGACATAACCGATGAAACGAAGCCGATCCCCTTCGCCAGTTTCCAGGTGGCGGAAGAGGACGGATCGCCGAAGATCGACTATACCGGCATGCATCAGTTCTGCGAGGAGATACGCAGCACGGAAATCCCGGTGGCCTGGTTCGCGCATGGGCTGCGCATCATCGATATCGCGAACCCGCACGCGCCGCGTGAAGTAGCTTCCTTCATGCCGGACGTTCCCCCCGGAGCCAAGCGAGTGCAGAGCAATGACGTGTGCTTCGACGACCGTGGCTTGATTTACCTGATCGACCGCACACGCGGACTGCACATTCTCGAACGAACGTAACGCGGCGTCAGCGAATGTGGCACGCGACGAGGTGTTTGACTACAGCCCCTGTGAGCACGGATTATGAACTTTGTAATCCGTAATGCGCGTTTGCGCGGGCAGAAACAGAACGTCGACATCGCCATCGATGCGAAAAAAATCTCGGCGGTCGGGCCGAAGCTTCCGGCCCGTGGGCAAAAGGAAATCGATGCAAAGGGCAATCTGGTATTATCGGGACTTTTCAACCTGCACTATCACGCCGACAAGTGCCTGCTAGGCGAGATCATGCGGCCCAACGTGTCCGGCACCCTGCCGGAGGCGATCGAGATCACCAACGACCTCAAGCGCAAATATGATCCAACCGAGGTTGCCGGTCGCGCGGTGCGCACGATCAAACAAGGGGTGATAAACGGCACCACATTTTTCCGTTTATTCTGCGATGTCGGAACGATCGGCGGCTTGCGCGCCGCACGCGGCCTGTTATTGGCGCGCGATCAGATGAAAGAATATTGCCGCATTCAAGTCGTTGCATTCCCGCAGGAAGGAATCGCGCGCGACCCCGGTGCCGCCGAATTGATGGAAGAGGCAATCAAGGAAGGTTGCGACGTGGTCGGTGGTCTGCCCTGGTACGAATACACTGACGAGGACGCCCGCCAGCATATCGACATCTGCTTTGCGATGGCCAAAAAGCACGATCTCGATATTCACATGCTGGTGGACGATACCGACGACCCCAACTCGCGCAGTCTCGAATATCTCGCGCTTAAGACCATGCGCGAGGGCTTCAATGGCCGCGTCACAGCAAGTCACTGCGGGGCGATGGCCGGATACAATGATTTCTATGCCGCCAAAGTTGTCGATATGGTCGCGACGGCCGGCATTACTATTTCGGTCAACGCGCACATTAATCTTGTATGCTCGGCGCGGCTCGATCGCGAGCCTAAGCGCCGCGGCACGGCCCGCGTGAAGGAGCTGCTAGCGCGCGGTGTCAACGTCATTACGTCGCAGGACGACGTGAACGATCCCTACTACCCGTTTGGTAAGCCAGATCCGCTCGAATGCGCAGTTATGTTGGCGCACGTCGCGCAGCTCACGCTGCCGCACGAACTGGAGCAGGTCATGGACATGATTACTGTTAATGCGGCGCGAGCTGCGCGCGTGTCCAACTACGGCATCGCACCCGGCATGACGGCCGATCTTGTTGTGGTCGAGGCCCCCTCGGTGCACGAAGCACTGCGATTGCAGCCGCCGCGACTCTACGTGTTTAAGGACGGTCGGGAGGTGGCGCGCTCCACGATGTCGCAGGAGCTTTTGCCGTAGGCGGCGGCCTGACGCGAGCGGGGTTGCGGATTCCGACTTTGAGCTGAGGGCAGCGACATGGTGGATCATTACGAACATTCCAAACCGCTCGACCTGATTGTTCGCAACGGGGCGCTGGTGATTCCCGGTGTCGGCCAGGTCAAGGCCGACGTGGGAATTGCCGACGGCAAGATCGCGGTATTGGCAGCGAATCTGGGCCAAAGCACCGCCGAGGTATACGACGCGAGCGGGCGAACCGTGCTGCCCGGCATTTTTGACCCGCACATTCATCTCGGTAACGAGCAGTCTTACGAAAGCGAAGCTGAGACCGAGACCCGCGCCGCAATCCTCGGTGGTGTCACCACGGTCGGAATCTTTTTGCGCAGCCTGGAGGATTCTTATTTCCAGCACCTGCCGGCGTTCTGCAAAGCAATGAACGAGCGCAGCTACGTCGATTCGGTTTTCCACCCGCAAATTTTTTCCGAGCAACAGATCGAGGAAATTCCCGGCTATGCCGAGCAATACGGCATCCGCTCGTTCAAGTTCTATATGTCCGGCATACCGGGCATCGTGAAGTCAGTGACGGACGATGTTCTCTTGCACGGCTTTCGCACCGTCGCTTCCCTTGGGTCCGATGCCATCGCTTGCGTTCATTGCGAGACCGGAGCCCTGATCGATAGAGCGCGCAGCGAGCTCAAGACGCGCAAGCCGGAAGGAACTCTCGCGGATTGGGAGGATGCACATCCCGCAGTGGCGGAAGCGCTCGCGATTCAAACGGCGCTTTACCTCGCCAAAATCGCCGGGGCACACCTTTATGTGGTTCACTTGTCGAGCCGACAGGGACTCGAGGTCGTCCGTGCCGCGCGCCGTGCCGGCATGCGCTTCACGGTGGAGACGACGACGCCCTATCTCGGGATCAATAGCAGCGAACCGAACGGCTTCTTGGCCAAGATGGTTCCCCCCGTGCGCACACCGGAGCATCAGGCCGCGCTGTGGGAGGGGCTGCGAGAAGGTTCGATCAATACGATTGGCACCGACAACACATCGCGTGCGCGCGCGACCAAAAAGCCTGAGGCCGGTCTGCATGGATCGCGGCCAGGCTTGCCTGCACTCGGCACGCATTTGCCCGCCCTCTTGCATTACGGCCGCATGCGCGGCGTCCCCCTCGAGGTCTTAATTGAGCGCGCGACCCGCAGTCCGGCGCTCGTCTACGGCGTTTACCCGCAGAAGGGCACGATCGCGGTCGGCTCGGATGCAGATTTGGTGATCGTCGACCTCGGTCAGGAACGCGTCGTGTGCGCCGAAGACCTGCAAGGAATGTCGGATTTCTCGCCCTTCGAAGGTAAGCGGCTGCGCGGTTGGCCTGTCGCAACCATCAAGGGCGGCAAGATCGTCGCACGTGACGGCAAGATCGTCGCGAAGGCCAACGGACGCTATCTACCGCGCAAGTCGGGTCCTGCGCCGCAGCTCGAGTGGTTCGCAAGCGCACAAACGTGAAGGAGCAAGGCGGGCAAAAGCGTGATTCCGAGGTTCAAATAAGAAGCACGTTCAGACTTTATCGATTCTACCTACCTCGATCACCCGTTTCCATTTGGTGATCTCATTCTCGATGTAAGCGGCAAAATCAGCCGAGCTATCGCCTTCCGGTATAACCCCGAATTCCAGAAGTCGCGCCGCGACGTCCGGCATCCGGACGATCGTAGAAATTTCCTTTTGAAGCAGCTCCACAATAAGCCTCGGCGTTCCGGCCGGCACGAAGACCCCGGTCATGGTTTCCGCCTGCTGGTTCTTGAAGCCAAGTTCATCGAGCGTCGCTACATCGGGCAAGGTTGCCAGACGCTTGTTGCTAGTGATCGCAAGCGCACGAATCCTTCCCTCCTTGATCAACGGGACCGAATTACCAATGGCCCCGCACGCAATGGGGGTAAAACCGGCGAGCAGCGATTGAGTCATCGGACCCCCGCCTGCAAAGGGAACGGTGACGAAACTGACCCCAAGTTCCTGCTTAAGGAGTTCGATCGACAGCGATGGCGTCGTGCCGGTCCCAGGGGAAGCGACACTGAGCTGCCCGGGACTGGCCTTCATCGAGTCGATCAACTCCTTCATCGTTTTGGCCGGAAAATCGTGATTGACCAGCCAGGAGTTCGGAGAGGCTCCCGCCCTGGTAACGGGGATGAGATCCTTCTTCACGTCGAAAGGAATTTTCTTGTATAGGCTCGGGTTCACCACGATGCTCGATGAGGCGAACAGGATCGTGTACCCGTCGCCTGCTGCGTGCGCGGCATCTGCCATCCCGATATTGCCGCCGGCTCCGCCAATGTTTTCGACGTAGAATTGCCGCCCGAGCCGCTCGGAGAGCCTCTGCACGATGACGCGAGTAGCGATGTCGGTTACGCCCCCGGCGGGGAATGGCACGATTACCTTGACGGGGTGATCAGGATAGCCCGCGGCATGCAAGCTGGATGTCGAGGCAACAGCCAGCACCCCGAGCAGCGCAGAAATTTTGAGAATAGCCATGTGTTGCTCACGATGCATGTCGTAATTTGCCGACCGTTATGCTGTGCCCGTTCGGCAACATGATCAATCGACAAACCGCGTGAGCTGGTCAACCGATCTTCCGGTCGCTGCAGAAAGATAGCTCATGTCAACGTACCCAGGAACCTGGGCGCTCATGTCGGCTTTGCTGAAGAAGGTGGTGCCTTGCTTCGCCACATTGACCATGGTGCGCACGTCTGCCCGGACATCCCAGATGCCATGTTTCCAAGCTTCCGCAATAACGTCCTTGCTTACGCCGGTATATTCGGTGATCAGGCTGACGGCCTTGTCCGGATTCTTGACATAGAATTCGAGCGACTCCGAATAGACCTTGAGAAACCTCACTGCCAAATCCCGGTCCTTGAGGAAATCGGTATTGGCTGCAAGGATTTGGTTTCCGGCGCCGTACTTTTCAGTTTTGCCGATATCGCAGCACGGCGGATAATAACCGTAGCCTTCGACGACGGCGCGATCGAGAACCGGCGACCACAGCACCAGGCCATCGAGATCGCCGCTCTTGAGCGCTTGCAGCTCGGCAGGCCCGGCCGACGTCGTGTTGATCAGACTGATTTTCGAAGTGTCGACGCCATTTTCTTTGGCAGCCAGTGTGAATAGTATCGTCACGTAGCTTCCTGGCGGTCGGCCAATGCGTTTTCCTTCGAGGTCCTTCCACGATTTGACGTCAATCCCTTTGCGCATGATGAGATTCTGACCACCCAGTTGCTCTCCCGCGATGATCTTGACGTTCGCAACGTTTTGCTCGGCCATGACTGCTGGGCTTTGATAGCCCAACGTGCCGAGCTCGATGCCGCTCTGCAGATTGCGCTGCATGTCTGCATTTGTACCGGCTGGAATGTGCTCGACCCGGAAGCCAGCATTTTCCGCAAATGGTCCGATGCCCCACAGCGGGATTGCGCTGACGCTGCGCGCCGACGTGATACGGATGTGCTTTGGCTCCTCGGCGGCCACGTTGCAGGCCGCGCCGATTGTCGAGGCAAGAGACAGCACCGCCGCAGCGGTTGGAAAATAACGACGCCAGATGCCGAGAAAGCCATTCAAAATTGCTGGCATGTTCTCTCCTGTTCGATCAAGCTGCACGAGCAGAGGTAGGCCAAACCCAAGGCGAAATCACCCCGCCGCGGAGTGCAAATCCGCATGATATTGCATCATGCGCGCGCCGGTTGGCGAGCCAATCGCACGGGTGCGACCCCGTATCGCTGCCATCACTCAGGTGTAGCGGTTCGGCCAGCGATATACGCGGCGCGGTTCGTTCGCTATCAATGGAACGCCTAGCGTAAACTATTGAAAGAGGAGCGTAATGCCGACCAAGCAAAGAATCGTCGCGATTGAGGAGCACTATTGGATTCCCGAGTTGCGCGACCGCTACAGCGGGCCTCGAGGCATCTCGGCGCATACTCCAGCGCGCCAACTCGACGACCTTGGCGAGATTCGGCTTGCGGAAATGGATGCGGCCGGCATCGACATGCAGGTCATCTCACATATGCAGCCGGGAACGCAGATCTTCGACGCCGAGACCGCGATTACACTGGCCCGCAAAGCCAACGACGTGCTTTATGCGGCAACACGCGCGCACCCGACGCGGTTTGCCGGCTTCGCCGAGTTGCCAACGGTCGATCCCAAGGCCGCGGCCGATGAACTCGAACGCACCGTTGCGCAGTATAATTTTAAGGGTGCGCTGATTAACGGCCTTGCTGCCGGAGCCTTCCTCGACCATAAAAGATTTTGGTGCATTTTCGAACGGGCGCAGGCGCTCGACGTTCCGATCTATTTGCATCCGGGAATCCCGCACCATGCCGTCACCGACGCCTACTACTCCGACTACCGCCGCGGCGATTTTCCGTTTCTGTCGGTAGCGTGGGGTTTTACTGCTGAGACCGCCATCCATGCCATCCGTCTGGTTGTCAGCGGCGTATTTGAGGCCTTTCCACGGTTGAAAATCATCCTTGGCCATCTCGGCGAAACGATTCCATTCACGCTTTGGCGCTGTGACTGGATTCTTGAACATGTCGGCGACCGCCGCGCATTCGCGGACGCTTTCCGCGGGCATTTTTATTTGACGACCAGCGGAAACTTTCAGCCATCGGCGCTGGCCTGTTGCATTGCCGAGCTTGGCATCGATAGAATCATGTTCGCGGTAGACTATCCCTATAATTCCAGCGCCGAAGGCGTCGCATTCGTCCGCACCGCGCCGATCAGCGAAGCAGACAAGAAAAAAATTTTCCACGCCAACGCGGATCGCTTGCTGCGTCTTTGTGGGTGAAACAGCGGCAATGTGTTACAGGTTAGCTGCATGGTGGGCGTACCCATAGCACTGGCGCCGCCAAGGAACTGAGTAATGAATCGCGTGCCAAATCCCATCCTCGGCCCGAATAAGTTCAAGTTCGGCTTGTTCAATGCCAATTGCGACGGTGGCTTCGCTATCAGCAAGGCGCCCGAGCGTTGGCGCTGCGAATGGGATGATGTCGTCAAGGCTTGCGTGATGGCGGATGAGGCCGGGATCGACTTCATCCTGCCGGTGGCGAAGTGGCGAGGGCTCAGTGGTGAAGCCGACAATCTCGGCCGTTCGTTCGAGACGCTGACCCACGGCGCTGCGATCGGCGCCCTGACCAAGCGGATTGGTCTATTCGCCACCGTGCACGTACCATTGGCGACGCCGGCTTTTGTCGCCAAGGCGATCGCGACGATCGATCACGTCACGCACGGCCGTGTCGGCCTCAACATCGTGTGTGGATGGAATCAGGACGAATTTAGCGTGCACGGGGTGAGCATTGATCCGGAGCGCCGTTATGATCAGGGGCTGGAATGGTTCCGGATCTATGCCAAGATTTTAGAGGGCGGTCCGCCGTTCGATTGGGATGGGGAATTCTACAAGTTGCGCGGCGTGACCACGAACCCACTCACGCTCCAGCGGCCGCGGCCGCCAATCATGTCAGCCGGATTTTCGCCAAAAGGTCGCGACTTTGCAGCGCAAGCGGCCGATCTCCTGTTCACCTCCGTTTCTAACCTGGAGCGCGCGCCAGTCATCGTCAAAAGTGTGCAGGACTTTGCAGCGCGTTATGGCCGCAAGGTCGCAGTGTTCACGACGTGCCATATCGTCTGCCGGCCGACTCGCAAGGAGGCGGAAGATTTCTATTACTATTTTGCCGAGGAGATGGCCGATCGCGAATCGCTCGCCTACATCGTGCAGCAAAAGGAAGCGACGGCTGGCAGCGACATCCCCAAATCGGAACGCCCGGACACCAACCCGCAGGCTAATACTCGCCGACGCGGGAAGATTTATTCAGGAACGTTTCCGGGCTGCTACACGATCGTCGGCACACCGGATGACGTGGCCGACGAGATGATCGAGATGAGCGAAGCCGGCTTAGCCGGAGCTTCCATTTGTTTTCTCGATTACCTGGCGGCAATGCCGTATTTCATCCAGGAGGTGTTGCCGCGACTTGAATACGCTGGTCTGCGCGAAAAAGGCAGCACCGCTGCGCGCAGCGTTGCTATGGTCTAGCCGTTATCCTGCGGCTTCGCGCAGCCTAACGCGTAGTCCGCGACATTCCTTGCCTTGACAGATTTGCAAGGCTCTTCCTACCGTGAGCTTTATTTTCGAGGCTTTCTAGATGACGCGCGATTCACAGGTAGATCTCGTCTTTTCGCACATGACGCCGCGGTACCTCGCCACAGGAGTTGATCCGAACGACCTGCAACGTTTGGTGGCACGCATCGAGCGATGGGACAATTGGTGCCGCATTTGGTGCGCGGAGGCGGCGCGCCACGAAGATCTGGCGCAGGAAGCCGCCGAGCACAACCGGAACGTCACCGCGTCCGAATCGAGTTTGCGCGCGTCGATCTATTATCATTATGCAAAACACCTCTTCGCCCACGATGCGGACCAGTACCTCGGGGCTCATCAGCGCATGCTGACTTGCTATCAGCGGGGCGCCGCGGGTGCAGACCCCCCGGTGGAGCGGATAACGATTCCATTCGAGCGCGCGACAATGGTCGGCAATCTGCGCCGGCCGGCGGATCCAGCTCGGCCGCCGGTCGCGATCCTTTTGCCGGGACTTGACGCCTGCAAGGAAGAACTCCACGCGTGGAGCGACGCTTTTGTGCGCCGCGGCATAGCCACGCTGGCGATCGATGGGCCGGGGCAGGGTGAGACCGCTTTTCAGCTTCCGATTACCAATCGATGGGGGGCGGTGATCGGTGCGGTCATCGATGTACTGGAAAGGCGCTCGGACGTTGACGGCAGCAACGTCGCGGTGGTGGGCCAAAGCCTCGGGGCCCTTTATGCACCGCTCGCCGCCGCGTTCGAGCCGCGGATCAAAGCTTGTGTCTCCAATTGCGGGCCATTCGATTTCGGCGCCGTGCTCCCGACCATGCCCGCCGCTTCGCAGGAGACTTTCCGCGTGCGCAGTTACGCCAAGACTGAAGCGGAGGCCCGCGACATCGCGCGAGGTTTGACGCTCGAGGGCGTGGCGCAACGGATCAACTGCCCGCTGCTGGTGGTTTTTGGCGCCGGCGATAAGCTGATAAGCGTCAGCGAGGGTGAGCGGTTGGCACGCGCGGCGTCGGGTCCAACCGAACTCGTCGTGTTCGAGGAGGGTAACCATGTGTGCTTCAACATTAGCTATAAATTTCGCCCTCTCACCGCCGACTGGACAGCTGAACACTTGAACACGATCGCGCATTGACCGCGAGCTTTCGAAACATCTGGGCCGACTTCAAGCGAGGAGAAAATGACGGCACCGGCCTCCTATACGCTGCCCAATCCCTACAGCGTCGGCAGCACGGATTATATGGCCGGCATCGATTTCCCGCGCATGCGGGAAGAGCGTCTGCGTAAGGCACAGGTAGCGCTCAGGCGCCATAACATCGCCGCGGCGCTATTCATGCGCCACGAAAATATTCGTTATGCGGTTGCGGTTAAGGGGCACGCCTTCTGTCCGCAGCTGAGCTATGCGCTCGTTTTCGCCGAACACGATCCAATTCTTTACGAACTTGGCGACATGGTCGAGCACCAGCGATTGTACTGCCCTTGGCTCAAGCCCGAGAACATCCGCTTTTCCTATAGTTGGCTCGATTCTATCTGCGGTCCAGAGGGCACAAAGCAAGAAGCCCAGCGTTTCGCGGCAGCGATTGTTGCCGATCTCAAAGCCAAGGGTGTGTTCGGGGAGCGCATCGGTGTCGATTCCCTCGATGAGGCAGGACGCACGGCGCTGCGCAGCGCGGGCGTCGAACTCGTGGATGTGAAGCCGGCAATCATGGAAGCCCGGCGCTGCAAGACGGTGGATGAGCTTGCCTGCATCGAGACAGCGATAGCCATCTCCAACAACGGCTATGCAAGTTTCATGGGTTTCAAACTGGGAATGCGTGAGCGCGACGGCGGCGCCGCCATGCACGAAGCGATGATGCGGGCTGGAGCCGAATTCGCCTCCGGTGGCGTGCGCTCAAAGTTGAACACCTACGACGTCTACCACCATGGCAATACCGATCGCATCGTGGATGCCGGCGATCTCGTCGTGGTGAACACCTGTGGCACGACTTTCGCGGGTTATCGAGTCTGCATCTACCGGAGCTTTATTTTGGGTCGAAAGCCCAATGCGAAGGAGCGCGACTTTTACGCACGCTGCCGCGACCGGGTCTATGCTATCATCGATCGCATCAAGCCGGGGGCGACGACCGCTGATGCAGCGAAAGCGCTTTTACCTTCGAACACTTGGGGATACCCGGCGGAGCAATCGTTGCTGGTGGCAGAGGTCGGTCACGGCATCGGCATGACGTATGAGGAGCCGGTCATCAGCCGGATTTGGTCCTTCGACCATCCGCAAGTCCTGGAGCCGGGAATGGTTGTGGCGGTGGAATGCCGCGAAGGCGAGTGGGGCTATGGCGGGGTGCGCCTCGAAGAGATGGTGCTTGTGACCGAGACCGGAAATCGCATTCTCAGCAATTGGCCATCCGAGGAAATCATTCCCGTGGCGAGTGTGCTCGGATAGCTCTCATCCAGGAGATTAAGACCATGTTGAGAGGTCATTGGATTGTCGCGGCGCTGATTGTTCCGGTGACAATGATACTGATGTCGGCAGCAGGGCAGGATTCAGCGGTGCGGGCGCAAGCGGGCAAGAAGGTCGTGCGCATGGCCTCTGCACGCGGGGTCATCTTTTATCCGCTTTGGGGCATTGAGCCTTTCGCGGAAAAATATGGCATCCGGACGGAGATGATTCCGATCATGACCAACGCCGATCAGCAGCGAGCGCTGCAGACGGGGGGCGCGGATGTGGCAACTCAAGGATATGTAAACCCGGCTATTATGGGGGAGCAGAACGTCACCAACGTGAAAATCATTTCCGGGCTTTATCTCGGCGGCCAGAACCTCATTATGCGCAAAGGCGTCGAGCTAAAAAGCTGGAAGGAGCTCGAGGGAAAAAAGATCGGCCGCGCGCCGGGAACATTTGCGCAGGTGCTCTTTATTCTGGCGGCCGAAGCCAACAAGGTTGACGTATCGAAGATCAACCTGGTCAACGTAACCGCGGTCGGTACTGCCGAGCTGCAAGCGCTCAAAAACGGCGACCTCGACGGCTTGGTGATGTTTTCGCCGACGGTCGATCGCGGCGTTGTCGAGGGGTATGCCTATTACCCACCGTGCTGCGATATTTCCTCAACTGCCAAGTTTGGCGGCCGTAATCAATTGCTCGCTGCAAACAGCGAGTTTTTGAAGGACCGCCAGACCGCGATTAATTTCCTCAAAGCATACCTCGATGCCGAGAAATACTACCTGCAGAATCGGGATAAGGCGATTGAAGTTGCAATCCAGTACACCGGCGTCAGCAAGGACGTCGTCGATGAGGCGTTGAAGCACGCCACATTGGAACACCGCGTGGACGTGCAAACTGCGATTGACATCGCAAAGGAGGGGCCAAAGTTCGGCTTCACCAAAGCGGATGTAAGCGACAAGGTCGCGTCCTATTTCGATCTCAGTTATCTGTCCGAGGCGACCGGCAAGCCGGTCAATCAGCTCGATAGCCTGCGAAAATAGGAAGGGAGGAAAAGCATGAAGATCGCTCGGCATTTTGCGGCAGGCTTCGTAGCCGTCGCGCTTGTGTTTGCACTGACTGCGGCATGGTATGCGTCCGGCCGCGCGGCGGAGGGCGATCTTAAACTGGTGCGCGCGACGCTTTCGCGGAGCCTTTCCGCGCCGTTTCTCTGGGGATTCAATGCCGTCGGCGAAAAATACGGCCTGCGCGTGCAAGTGCTCGACGCGATTACCAATGCCGATCAGCAGCGCAACATCCAGACTGGAGGCGTCGAGGTCGGATCTGTCGGCTACCAGTCCCCCGCGGGAATGGCCGAACAGAACATCCAAAACGTGAAGATCATAGCTGGGATGTATGTCGGCGGACAAAACCTGATCATGCGTAAGGGCGTCGAGCTGAAAGGTTGGAAGGACATCGAAGGCAAGAAGATCGGCCGCCCGCCCGGAACTTACGCCGGAGTCCTGTTCACGCTTGCGGCGCAAGCAAACGGCGTCGATCTATCGAAAGTAAACCTCGTCAACACCACGCCAGCCGGGCCGCCCGAGCTGCAGGCGCTCAAAAATGGCGACCTCGACGGTTTCATACTGTGGTCGCCAGTTATCGATCGGGCGGTGATCGAAGGCTACGGATATTATCCGCCAGGCTGCGATATCGGCGCGACCAAGGAATTCGGCGCGGGGAACCAGCTTCTTGCCGCGAGTACCGACTTCCTCAAGGATCGCAAGCTGGCGGTGACGTTCCTGAAAGCCTATGTCGAGTCGATGGATTTCTACGGCAAAAATCCAGACAAGACAGTTGCGCTCGTGGCGCAATATACGGGAGGTAGCCCAGCCATCCTGGACGAGGCTATGAAACATTCGAGATGGACTTATCGGGTCAATGTCCAGAATGCGATCAACGTTGCGAAAGAGGGCCCCAAATTCGGCTTCACCAAGGCGGACATGAGCGGCAAGGTGACCGACTATTTCGACCTTAGCTATCTTGCCGAAGCCACCGGCCAGTCGGTCGAGCAACTCAGCTCCTATGGACGTTAGGCGCGCCAGTTGAGTGGTCAGGACGCAGTACCCGAACCGGTCATTGCCCGGCCGGGCAAGTGGCGCTTCGCGCTCGCGCACGCCCACAGCAAGATTGGCTGGGAGCGTATGGCGCGCCGCGCTGTGGTGCCGTTGGTATTGCTGGCGATATGGCAGTACGCGTCGACGGTCGGTTTTTTTGATCCGAGCTTCGTGCCTTCCCCCGTCAGCGTGGTTACGTCGTGGTGGCAATGGATCTTCGGGCCGCGGTCGGAGCTAGCGTGGTATTCCGGCACTTGGCTCAATTACGTCTATCTCAGCGGCTGGCGCGTCTTGGTCGGCTTTGCGATCGCTTCCACTGTCGGCATTAGCGCTGGCGTGCTGATCGGCTGGTTCGAGCTGATCCGCGACATGCTCGACCCCATCGTGCAAGGATTGCGGCCAATTCCAATGACGGCTTGGCTGCCGTTCGCGACCTTCATTTTCGGCATACGCGAAGGCGCGGCCATCTTCCTCATCGCCATGGGCTCGTTCTTTCCGATTGCAGTGAGTTGCACGATCGGCGCCGAGCAAACGCCGAAGAACCTGGTCCGCGCCGCCTTGATGCTTGGCACACCCCCGCGCAAACTGCTTGTGCGGGTCGTATTACCGTCGGCGCTGCCTTACGTCTTTAACGGGCTTCGGGTCGGCCTGGGAATAGCCTGGGTGCTGGTGATCGTATCGGAAATGTTGGCAGTGAAGGGCGGCATCGGTTACGCGATGTGGACGGCGTATCAATTCGTGCGCATCGATCTCATCATTGCGGCAATGTTCACGATGGGTCTTCTGGGCCTTGTCAGTGACCGACTCCTGCTTTTGCTCAGTCGGAGGCTACTGCGGTGGAACACGGGACTGCGGGCGCGTTAGGCCGCAGCGCAGCGGGACGGATCGAATGCCGCTCCGTGCGCAAGACGTATCGTGACGCGGCCGACGGCACCGAGATCGTCGCGCTCGATGGGCTTACGCTCGACATCGAGGCACGCGAATTTTTGACGCTGCTCGGCCCGAGCGGCTGCGGCAAGTCGACGTTACTGAACATTCTAGCCGGCTTCGAAAGGCCCAATAGCGGCAAGGTTCTGCTCAACGGCGTTCCCATCGAACGCCCGGGGCCGGACCGCGGCGTCGTATTCCAGGACTATGCGCTGTTTCCCTGGCTCAACATCCAGCAGAACGTGCAATACGGCCTGCGCGAGAAAGGCATGGACAAAGCCGAGAGCAGCACCGTTGCGCAACGTTTCCTCGCCATGGTGGGCCTCAGTGGGTTCGAGCGCCGCTTTCCGCACGAGCTATCGGGCGGCATGCGCCAGCGTGTCGCCCTAATCCGGGTCTTGGCGATCGATCCAGAAATTTTGCTGATGGATGAGCCCTTTGCCGCGGTTGATGCACAGACGCGCATCATCCTGCAGGAGGAACTGCAGCGCTTATGGATGCAAACGCTCAAGACTGTGGTTTTCGTAACGCACAGCGTCGACGAGGCTATCTACCTTGCTGATCGCGTGACCGTGATGACGGCGCGACCCGGCCTAGTGAAGGCAATCGTGCCAATCGAGCTGCCGCGACCTCGCGATTCGACGTCGGATGCATTTAATCAGTATCGTCGCGAGATCGCGCAACTCATCGAAGTTGAATCGCGAAAAGTCTTCGCTGCGGCCGCTGCATAGCTCTCAAGCGCCAAGGCAGTTCAGTCACGACGATGACACGAGAAGCGTTCAAGCGCGACTAACTCGCGCGATAATCGATACGATTCCTTTAACCCGCTGGCGATTATCCGAATGGCCTTTCCGCGGTGAGCCGCTGCACGGCCTCTTTCGCAATGCTCGGCTCGATCACGCGCCCTTGCGGCACCTTGTTTTCGACCGTCCTGAAGGTATCTGCCCAGAAATCCTGCTCCGCCATAATCGAAGCGACATTCGGCATGCCGTCTTCAGCGATCCATTCCCAATGTGGAGCGACCGCTTTGAGCAGGCCCTCATCGCGCGGAAGTATGGATTTGACGATCAGTTTGAGCATGTCCGCATGTTTGTCAGGATCACCCGCCACCTGATTGAACAGGCGCCCCGCCTGGATGCACGCCATTGCGTATTTTACGACGACATCTCTCTTTCCCTGTCGCATGTCATCGCGAACGGTGTGCATCGCCGCCTGGGAGTCCGGCAGGATTTCGTCGCGCGACCATAAGATTCGGCAGAAGCCCTCCTTTTGGGCGAGATAGGCGAGATGATAGGTAATTTCGGCAATATCGACCTGCTTTTGCCCGAGCTGTTTTACAATGTCCGGCTGAGGAACCGAGGTCTGCCATTGCACATCGCGCACCGGATCGAGACCGGCGAGCTTGAGAGCGGAACCCAGTCCATATTGGTTGATGCTGCCTGCCGCACCGACCGCAGCAGTCTTGCCTTTCATCCGTGCAAGATCCGCTAACGTCTTGATGCCGGCATCATAATGATCGCTGCGAATGACAAGGGCGGTCACCGCGCGGCCGCGGCGCCCCTGGCCATTGCAAAGAAACGCCCGGAACGGCCCGCCGCGAGAGAGCGAATTGAAGAAGCCTGCGTTGGGAGTCATGATTCCGATCTGGAGCTCGCCCGACAGCATCGGCGCAACCACCAACGCCCCATCCATGAAAACTTTCATGTCGATGTCCAAACCCACTTTGGAAAAATAGCCAAGTTCATTGGCCAGGAAGATGGTGGCCTGATTAATGAATGGTGAGAGGCCGATGGTCAGCCTTTCATGCCCTTGCGCTTTCACCGTCTTGCTGCCAACAAGCAAGGCCATTCCTGCGGAGCCGGCGCTGGTCACAAACCTTCTGCGGGATATCTGTTTCATGATGTCGCAATCCTTTCGGTTCTCCGAGGAGGCGGTTTGATCCAGGCTGATGACGCACGGTCAAACAATCCTGCTTTTGTTACGATCTCTTGGGTCCTCGCGCACGCACGCGCGAACAGAGATTCCCTATCGGAAAAAGTCGTGAGGCGGTGATTACTGACCACCTCGCGGCCGTCCACGAATACCGTGTGAGCGTCAGGTCCCCGAGCGGAATAGACAAGGCTCGCAACTGGATTGGTCGCGGGACTCGAATGCGGTGTATTGAGATCAAAAATGGCAATGTCGGCAAGCTTCCCCGCCTCAAGAGAGCCGATCTCGCCGTCGAGCCCCATCGCACGGGCGGCATTGATGGTGGCCATTTCAATGCATCGCTCCGGTGGCATGATAGTCGGATCGTGATGCTTGACCCCTTGCAAGAACGAGCAGGCCTTCATCTGTTCCACCATATCGACAGAGTCATCGACCATGGGACCATCCGAGCCGAGCGCGACATTCACACCGGCGGCGAGCGCGGGAGCAGCGGGACCAATGCCGCCACCCCGCACGGCCTCGCTTGTCGGACAGTAAATGAGACTGGCGCCGCTGTTGGCAATCAGACGCAAGTCAGTTGGCGTACAATTGATCCCATGCACCAGAATCCAGGAGGAATCGAGAAGGCCCAGCCGCATCAAGAATTGTGCATCGGTTTGGCCGGTCTTCCGCAGGATCTGCAGATAGCTTTTGTCGAATGACAGGGTGCCACCCGAAATATGAGCGGCGAGCTTGAGATCGTGCCGGTCGGCAAGCTTCTTGCTCTCGATCAATAATTCTTCCGACGTGAGTTTATGCTCGACGAAGACAGAGGTGCATTCCGCGACGAGACAGAGACGCGTCAGGCCGTCGTGGGTGCGCTTCCACCGGGGGATAAGGTCCTCGACGTAGGCGATCTCCTCGGCGAGATCCCGCGGATGGCGCGGATTGCCGGGCAACCGGCACTGGACTTCCTTCCCGATGACCTGCCGAAAGCCGAGCTCGGCCGTTGGTGCCGAAATGCGCCGTAGTAGCTCCTCGCTTGTGGCGGTGCGCAGATGGTTGAGGCAGCAGGTCGTTCCAGTGCTCAGCATCTCGATCGCGGCGAGATAGGAGGTAAGCTCCATATCGTCATCTGTGAGATGGGGCAGAACCGGAAATACCAGATGCGGAAACCAGTCCTCGAGCAAGAGGCCGTGCCCTAAGCCTTTGAACAGATGATAATAGAAATGCTGGTGCGCGTTGATGAGGCCCGGAATGACGACCGTCCCGCTCGCATCGAGCGTGCGAGCAACGTCCTGTGTCGGCATCTGCGCTGAATCGCCGACGGCCTCGATCTTGTTTCGGTTGATGAGAACAAATCCGTCAGGATACACCCGCCGCTGGGGATCGACGGTGATGACGTAGCCGTTCTTGATCAGAACTCTGCCCATTCCCGAAGGTATCCCTTCAATAACAAACCATAGCACGGGTTGTTGGCGGGCTGAGCGGCATCAAACGCGCGGATCGATGGGAGTCAGGACTTTATGTCGCGACTCAATGGCTTCCCCTGCCCTTAAACAAACGTGCTCGTGAAATCGCGCTGCGACGAGTTGCACCCCGACCGGTACGCCATCTGCGAAACCAATCGGGATCGCGAGCGCGGGCAGCCCCAAGACCGAGATCGCGAGCATCGGATGATGCGCGGTGAGCATCCGCCTGACTGCATTGTCGCCTTGTTGGTCGAAGTCGATTGGAAACGGTCTTTCCCAGGAGACTGGCGTCAGCAGAAGCGGATAGCGTTCGAAAAATAGCATCCACTCGCGCAGGATTGAAGTTCGGCGTGCAAATGCTTGGATGTAGCCTTCGAAATCGAGCTCGCCCGCATACGCCATGGTGGAAGCCCTGGCACGCCGAAGCGCGTCATCGCCGAAACGCTGGATCGCCTTGGTCGTCCCTGCCTTTTCCTCGGTCCGAACGAGCGTGAAGAACATCTCAGCCGCTTCTTCCAGGCGCGGAGGCGTCACTTCTTCGACCCTGTAGCCGGCATCTTCCAACCAGCGCGCAGCATCCCGGATACTCGCCGAGATCGCCTGATCGATCGCAATGCCCGACGCGTGTGCGACCATGGCTACACGCACCGATCCCAGCGCGCTGCCGGCATCAAGCTCTGCCGGGACCCACCAGGGATCGCGCGAGTCGTGGCCAGCCATCGCTAGGAATCCTAGCCGCACATCGCCGACGGATCGCGCCAATGGACCTTGCACGTGGGTGAGCTGCGTCGTGATGGTGGGATCACCCGTCGCCGTGGATTCGAAGGTGGGGACGACGCCGATGGTAGGCCGCAAACCCACCACGCCGCAGGCAAACGCCGGATAACGAATGGAGCCGGCCCGATCATTGCCGTGAGCGAGCGGGCCGATGCCGGTCGCAACGGCCGCGGCCGCGCCTCCACTCGAGCCGCCTGGCGTGCGCGCCACATCCCAGGGATTGAGCGTGCGGCCGTAAAGTGCATTGTCGGTGAAGAAACGCGCGCTGAACGACGGAACATTAGTCCGGCCAATCACGATCGCGCCGGCCTTGCGCCAATTCGCAACCGGCGGACTATCGGTCTCGGCGATACGGTCCTTAAACGCGACCACCCCATTCGTGGTGGCACGACCGACGCAGTCCACGTTGATCTTGATAGTGACGGGAACGCCATGCAGCGATCCAACTGCCTCTCCCCGGGCGATGATTTTATCGGCGTGATCGGCTGCAGCGAGGGCGTCGTCCGCCATCGCCAGAGTTCGGCGTTCACAGGAACCGCACGTGAGCAGTTTCAAACAATCCTTGACCGACCGCTCAGTTGCCGAATGGCTTGTCGCGAGCCAGACGCGCCTTGGCGTCATTGGCGACCGACAAATCGAAAAGTTGTTCGCGTGAAACCTTCTGCTCGACAAAGTGGAAGTCCTTGCCGCTCCAGAAGTCCTGCATTGTCATGATCGAATCGACCGGCGGTGCGCCGTCCTCGTTGACATAGCTCCAATGGGGAGCGATCGCCTTAATCAGCTCCGGCTTGTTCAGCGCCGTGGTGCGCGCGAGGATAGCGACGACGTCGGTATGCTTGTCGGGAGCGACAGCCGCAGCATTGAACTCCTTGACACCCTGCAAGTAGCCATGGCCCAGCGGACAACCACGTCACGATTCTTCTGCAAATAATCCTTGCGTACCGCAAAAGCTGCAATTGCGGTGCCGGGCGCTACCACGTCGCCCGTGGCGATCATCGGGCCCCATTTATTGTTCTGGACGAAGAAGCCGAACTGGTAGGCAAGATCGGTGACATCGACCTGCTTTTGCCCGAGCATCTTCATCAGATCGGGCTGCGGCACGTTGACGGTCCACTGCACATCCTTGGCCGGATCGAGGCCCGCCTTGGCGAGCGCGAGAGCGACATTGTATTGGTTGATGCTGCCGAGAGCCCCGACGCCGACGCGCTTACCCTTGAGCTGGCCGAAATCCGCCAGCGATCGAATCCCTTGATCATGCATCTCCTGGGTGACGCTGGTGACGGTATAGCCGAAACCCGGACGATTATTCCCACGGTCAAGAATTATTACGAGCGGCGCACCCTTGGCCACGCTGTTGAACAAACCGGCGGCCGCGGTCATGGCGGAGATGTCGAGCTCGCCTGAGACGATCACCGGCACGGCGAGCGAGCCGTCCATGAACTCGCGATGCTGAATCTCAATCCCGAGCTTCTGGAAATATCCCTTCTCCCGCGCAACATAATAGCCACCGCCGGACACGAAGGGGCCGTCGCTGACGCGCACCATGTCCGCCGTCTGGGCATCGCGATTTCCCAAGAAATAGAACGAGGCAAGGGCGAGAGCGAGAATGGGACCGACTTTCATTGCGGCATTCTCCAAGGTCAGCGGTTATCGTGCGCAACCCATGGCGCGATTCTGCGATCGACCCACTGCTGCAGCTTCATGATAGCGGCTCCCATGACTGCAAGCACCACCAGGCTCGCAAAAACCTTTTCCGTCTCCATCACCTGTCCTGACGAGATCAGCAGGTAGCCCATACCGCTCTGGCTCGATCCGCCGATCATCTCAGCCGCAACGATCAGGATAATGGTGACGCCCATGCCCAGTTGCAGGCCGGAAAGTATACTCGGCATGGCGGCAGGGATGACGACCTTGAACTGGATCTGACGCGCGTTGGCGCCCAAGTCCTCGGCCGCCTTGATCAATCCGCGATCAGCCTGCCGAATGCCTGCATAGGTGCTGATCACGATCGGAAAGAACGCGGTGATGGCGCTGATGACAATCCGATAGGATTCCCCGGTGCCGAGCCAGATGATCAACAGCGGGATCAGCGAAATCTTCGGCAAGGGATACAAGGCAGCAATCCAGATATCAGCAATTCGCGAGACGATGCGTGACATACCCATCAGCAGCCCAAGCGCGATGCCGCTTACGGCTGCGACGAAGAACCCCGCGAAGATGCGCAGCAATGTCACTCCCAGGTGGAATTCGAGGCTGCCGCCCGCGATCATTTGCCACATCTGGAGCGCGATGGACGTGGGCGCCGGGAGGTAGATCGGCGCAATCCCGCGCCAGCGTACGACCAACTCCCAGATCAGAAGAAAAATGACAATGCTCAGTGCAGGAAGCAGCGCTTCGGCGAGCTTCGCCGTCCGGCCGTCAGTTCGTTTCATGACTGGCTCGCCACCAACGCCGCTTGCTGCGCCAGCGCTGCCGTAACCTCCTCCCGGATGAGATGGAATGTGCGGTCGAACAGCGCGCCGAATTCCTTCGTGTTGACCATTTCCAGCGAGCGCGGACGTGGCAGTGCGATGGGAATCACTTCCTTTATTCGACCGGGGCGCGCGGTCATCACGACTACTTCATCACCGAGAAGAATGGCTTCCTCGATGGCGTGGGTAACGAACAGTATTGTCTTGTGCGTGCGATCAAAGATTTTCAATAGCTCTTCCTGCATTACGATCTTGGTCTGGGCATCAAGCGCTGCGAATGGCTCATCCATGAGCAGGACGGGCCGCTCCATGATCAGGGCGCGCGCCAGCGCCACCCTCTGGCGCATGCCGCCGGACAGCTGCCCAGGTAGGTGATGCTCGAATCCCCGCAAGCCAACCGAAGCTACGAACGTGTTCGCGCGTTGATAGCGCTCCGCGCGCGGTACTCTGCGCATTTCAAGCCCAAAGGCAATGTTGTCGATGACATTGCGCCAGGGGAACAGATTCAGGTTCTGCCACACCATGACCGAGTCAGCGCCCAGCGGGCGGGCACGATCCGGATGCTGCGGGTCTTGCACGCGAACGTGACCGGCAGTCGCAGGTTCGAGCCCGCCAACGATTTGGATGAGCGTGCTCTTGCCGCAACCACTCGGTCCGAGCAGGCACGAGAAACGCCCGGAACGAAAATGATGAGAGAAGCGGTCAAGTGCTTTAACCTGGGAAACCCCCTGCCCCCAGATTTGCGTCACCTCCTCGACCACAACATCCATGCCAAACGGTCATATGCTCGATTATACTTACGAACAGGAACAAAACGCCCCCAACGAGCCCCAAGTATAACAATTACCGCTATGACGCGCGGCGGATTAATCAGCCGATCGGCGACAGGCGTCAGATCATCGCCCCGTAAGTGCCATAACCCCTCATTCTGCGAATCAATAATGGGATGATCCGGCCACGCTTTGTCGAGCACCGCCGATGGATCTGCCGACTTTCCCGCACGTCTTTGAAAGAAAACGGCCGGCCGCTATCCGCTTTTGACCGGACGCCGCGACGGCAGTAATAAGAGACTCCAACTGGCGCAGGTTAGGCTTGTCCACCCTAGCCGGCGGACCTAACATCGACCTTGCAGGGCGGGGACGGCGGCGCAGTGATGCGTCGTGAACTAGACAGCCGTGGCCCCTGAAGAGATGGATGGCGTCTCAGATGGGTCGATTCCGTGCTCTGCGCAAGTTCAACAGGCGCAAGAGGTCCCGCCATGCCTCGCAGAATCGTCGATCTGTCGGTGACGCTCACGAACAATATGCCGGCGCACAAATTCTTTCCGCGCCCGGTGATCCTGCCCCAGTTTACGCACGACGAGATGGAGACTTGGGGCAATGGTACGCCGGAGGATCCGCTGGGCGGCTGCACCACATTCATCTCGATGATGGACCACGTCGGCACTCACGTCGACGCGTTCGTTCACGTCAAGCGCGGTGGGGCGAGCATCGACCAGATGCCTCTCGATATGTTCATGGGCAAGTCGGTGTGCCTCGACCTGCGGCACATTCCCGACCTCGGAGACATCGACACCAAGGACCTGGAAGCCGCCGAGAAAAAAGCCGGTGTGAAAATAGACGGCCACATCGTGCTCATCTGCACGGGCCTGCATAAGCGACATTTTCCGACCGACAAGGTGGTGTGGTCCAATCCGGGAATCACTGCCGAGGCGACCCATTGGCTGGCGGACCGCTCGCGCGTGCATGGCGTCGAGGGTCCGTCCACCGACAAGCCAAGCCACAATCTCTTTCCCAACCATCGGGTCTGCCGCGACCGCGGCATCACCCACTACGAATGGCTGTGCAATCTCGAGGAGCTACTCGGCAAGGGAGAGTTCGAGTTCAGCGGACTGCCGCTGCGCATCGGCAACGGCAGTGGCTCGCCCGTTCGTGCAGTCGCATTTCTCGAGTGATCAGGCCCTGCATCGGGTATCGCTTTGCACTGAAACGGAAGCGACAGGAGAGCGGCGCAGTTCCGGCACTAACATGTATGATGACTTCGCCTACATGTCCGCGCTCGACCTGCGCCGTCTGGTCCGGAGCAAGGAAGTGTCTCCCGTCGAGATCGTCGAGAGCACAATCCGCCGCGCCGAAGCGTCGCAGCCGATGTTCAACCCGTTCGTGACCATCACTGCCGATCTCGCCCTCCGCGCCGCCAAGCGCGCCGAGCAGCACGTCATGACCGGCGAAGATGATGGATTGCTCACCGGCGTTCCCCTGTCGATCAAGGACCTCACCGCCGTCAAAGACGTCCGTTTCACCTCCGGCTCGCGCACGTTGGCCGATTTCGTGGCGCCGATTGATGCGCCGGCTTCCGAGCGCGTGAAGGCGCACGGGGCAGCGATTATCGGTAAGACCACCACGACCGAGTTTGGTTGTAAGGCGTCAAGCGACAGCCCGCTCACCGGCCTCACCCGCAACCCATGGAATCTCGAGAAGACGACCGGCGGCTCGTCCGCGGGTGCCGGTGCCAGCGTCGCGGCCGGTATCACGCCATTCGCGCTCGGTACCGACGGGGGTGGATCGATTCGCATTCCGTCCTCGTTTTGTGGACTGTTCGGAATAAAGGCGCAGTTCGGCCGCGTGCCGGTGTACCCGGTCGCCGCCACCCCCACGCTCGCTCATGTGGGACCGATGGCGCGCACCGTGCGCGATGCCGCGCTGCTGCTCGCCGCCGTATCCGGCTACGATACACGCGACCCCGCTAGCGTCGCTGCCGGGGTGCCCGATTATCTCGGTGCCTGCGATCAGCCGACCAAAGGGTTGCGCGTCGCTTGGAGCCCGACCCTCGGCTACGCTCGCCCGATTGCGGAAGTGGCCGAAATCGCCGGGCGGGCCGCAGCTGCCTTCGAACAGCTTGGCTGCACGGTCGAACAAGTCGACAAGGTGTTCGACGATCCGATCGAGCTGTGGATGGCGGAGTTCTATGCCGGTGTGGGTACCCGCCTCAAGAGACCGCTGGCCGAGCATCGTGACCTTCTCGATCCGGCCGTCGCTGAAGTTCTCGAGCGAGCACTCGACCAGTCGCTCGACCATTACTATGCCCGGGTGTTCGAACGCTACGAGTTCCGCGACATCGTGCGGCGCTTCTTCGATCGCTTCGACCTTTTGATGACACCGACTACGCCAACTCCCGCCTTCGACGTCGGGCGCAACCTGCCCATCGAGTTCGACGGCGAAAGCATCGTTGCCTGGGTCGCCTACACCTATCCGGTCAATCTCTGCGGTCTGCCGGCGGCCTCGGTACCGTGCGGGTTCACTGGCGCCGGCCTGCCGGTCGGGTTGCAAATCGTTTCGAAGGCGCTTCACGAGACCGACATCCTACGCGCGGCGGCTGCATTCGAGGCGGCACAGCCGTGGTCCCACAGAAAGCCGCTGGCAGCGCACGAGTCCCGCGCAATGGCCGCAGCCGAGCCTGCACCCATCGGGACATGAACAGCTTCAAATGGAGGTTGGCGATGACAGGGAATGGACACATGCGGGTTGCTGCCGCCGTGATGGCAGCCTCCTTCTGGACATGGGCGCCGGCTCAAGCGCAGGAGCCGATCAAGCTCGGGTTTGCGGGCGCGCTCAGCGGGCCGGCATCGTTCGTCGGCGTCGAGATCAAGCGCGGCGCCGAGATCGCCATCGATGAGATCAATGCCAAGGGCGGCATCGGCGGTCGCAAGCTCGTGCTGGTCTCGCGCGACGACGAGCACAACCCGGTCAAGACTGTCGCGCAATATCGCGAGCTTGTGGAGCGCGAGAAGGCCGTGGCCATCGTCGGCGCGACCAACAGTGCCTCGATGTTGGCGGTGGCGCCGATCGTGAACGATACGCTCAACGTCCCTGTGATCTGCCCGGCGACCGATGCGACGGCGATCACCGAAAACGATGCCCAGAAGCAAGGGCGGGACAACTACCTGTTCCGGGTCGGCATGTACGGGACAGGCCAGGCGAACTTCATGGTCGATACCATGGTCAAGAAGTTCGGCCATACGAAAGTTGGCCTGCTCACCTGGACCGGCGGCTGGGGCGTGACAGGACGCGGCGAACTGCAGCGGCGGCTTAGGGAGAATGGGCTCGCTCCGGTGGCGGACGAGACGTTCGATAACAACGACACCGACATGACGCCGCAAATCATCAAGCTCAAGAACGCGGGCGCACAGAGCATTCTCAATTACGCGCTGGTGCGCGAGAACACCTTCGTCGTGCAGACCAAGGAAAAGCTGAGGGACAATACGCCTTACGTTTCAGCCTGGGGCATCGCCGGTCCCGCCTTCTGGAAGGCCGCGGGCGCCGCTGGCGAGGGCGTCCTCACCAGCACGACGGTGACGATCGACGGGCCGCAGCCGCCGGAGCGCATGACCTTCGTCAACGAGTATCGCCGCCGGCACAACCAGGATATGGATGCCGCCGTCTTCGCGATCGGCGCCTACGATGCGGTGTACCTGTTCAAGGCCGCGATCGAACGCGACGGCGTGGAGCCGCAGAAGATTCGAGCGGCCCTCGAGAACATTCCGGAGTTCAAGGGCTTGGTGAAGCACTTCACGCGACCGGTGTTCACTCGCGATCGCCACAACGCGGTGACCGAGGAGGATATGGTCATGACGCGCTGGACCAACGGCAAGATGCTTGAGGTCAAGTTCGATGCCAAAGGTCCTCATGTCGAGATCGATGCCCAGACCAAGAAGTACCTCGACAGGTCCAACATGACTCTGCTGTGAGCAGGAGGTGCGCCCGGGCGCGCGCTCGCGCGCGGCCGGCACTCTGGCGGCCGCGCGCGCGGCCCTCGCCGGCATTCGCAGCACCCGCATGTACTTCTTCTTCCAGGTTGCGCTTAGTGGCGTCGCCACCGGCGCCATCTACGGACTGATCGCGGTCGGATACAGCCTCACCTTTATGACCACCAAGGCGCTGAACTTCGCCCTCGGCATGTGGGTGATGCTCGGCGGCATGCTCACCTATTCCTTAATCGTCCTGCACGCGTTCCACCCGCTAACGGCGCTTCCGATTGTCGTATCCGCGCTGTTTGCGCTCGGAATTGTCGCCGAACGATTTTCCGTCATGCCGTTTCTACGCGCCGGCAGTGACGTGTGGGTGATGAGCACGCTGGCAGTCGGATTTTTGATGATCGATCTGGCCGAGATCGTCTGGGGGCGCAGCCCGACGCCCGTGCCACCGCTCCTCGGCAAGAATCCCATCTATATCGGGCCGGCGGCGGTCCTGCCGCAACAGCTCCTCATCGTCGGGGCTGCATGCGTGACTTTCATCGCGCTCGACCTGTTCTACCGCAGGACGCTGCTCGGCAAGGCATTCCGGGCGGTCGCCCACAGCGGAGAAACGAGCGGCCTAATGGGCATCAATACCCGGCGCGTCCAGGCGGTTTCGTATGCGGCGGCGACTGCGCTCGCGGGCTTTGCCGGTTTTCTGGTGGTACCACTTACGCTAGCCGAACCGCAGCTTGGCACCGTGCTCGGCCTGAAGGCCTTTGCCATTGCCATCATCGCCGGGCTCGCCGCGCCGCGCGGAATTCTCGTGTGCGGGCTCGCCTACGGCGCGCTCGAAGCGCTCATCTCTGGATATTTCTACACCGGGATTCGCGACATCCTCGGCTTTTCCCTGATGATTGCCGCGCTGTTTCTCAAGCCTGAAGGCTTGTTCGGCAAACCGCTCGAGGAAAGAGCATGACGGAGCGATCGGTCCCCTGGCTCGTTGGGCCCACTTTGGCCGCCCTCATCATTCTGCCGATCTTCGTCCAGGGCACCTACTACCGTTTTCTCGGCATCGTCATCTTCATCTACGGAATCGTTGCCGTTGGTCTCAATATCCTCGCCGGCTATGCTGGGCAGTTCTCGCTTGGACATGCGGCGCTGATGGCGGTGGGGGCCTACACCACGGCGCTGCTGACCAAAGCGCTCGCGCCGCTGCCGTTCTTCGCGGCGACAGGTTTGCACATCTGGTTTGGCCTCGTCGCGGGAACTCTGGTCGCAGCAGCCTTTGGTGCTCTGTTGGCTGTTCCAGCGCTGCGCGTGCGCGGACCCTATCTCGCAATGGTGACGATCGCGTTCGGTTGGGTGATTTTCAAGGTTCTACAGGAATGGGTGTCGGTCACCGGCGGTGACCTGGGCCTATCCTCGATTCCGAAGGCGCAGCTCGGCCGGTATTTGTTTGACACCGGCAGCTTCTACTACGTCGTGCTCGGCTTCTTCGTGGCGACGCTCATGCTCCAGCACCGGCTGGTCAACTCAGACTTCGGCCTTCGCATCATCGCCATCAAGCACAGCGAGATCGCGGTATCGGCAGTCGGCATTAATGTCTACCGATTGAAAGTACTTGTATTCGTGATCAGCGCGGCTTTTGCCGGATTTGGCGGGACGCTTTTTGCGCACCAACAGAACTACGTCAGTCCGGACAATTTCCAATTCTTCAGCTCAGTGTTCTTCCTTCTTGCCGTGCTATTCGGCGGAGCAGGGACGCTGATGGGGCCGGTGGTCGGGGCGGCGGTGCTCACCATCCTGCCCGAGATACTGCAAGAGTTCGACAAGTTCCGCCTGATCATCTACGGCTGCTTCATCCTGCTCACGCTATACTTCCTGCCCAATGGCGTGATGGGCCTGCTTGCCGTCCGCAGTATACGCGCACCCGGCCCCGAAAAAGGCCCCACCCTGGTCGACGCGACGTCGCCTAACAAACCGGCAAAGATCGTTGGCGTGGGGCTGCAGCTAAATAACATTTTCAAGAGCTTTGGGGGATTACAGGCTCTTCGCGACGTCAATCTTCGGGTGGAACCCAGCACGATTCATGCGTTAATCGGACCGAACGGGGCCGGCAAGACGACACTGATTAACGTCGCGACCGGTTTCTATCCACTCGATTCTGGAGAGATGGTAATCAACGGGCATACGACGACGCTCCGTTCGATGCACGATGCCGCCCGCCAAGGTATTGTGCGGACGTTTCAAACGATAAAACTGTTCGGAAACATGACCGTGCTTGAGCACGTGCTCGTGGGCTGCGCGCGGCATTCACGCTCCGGATATTTCGACGCCATTATGGGGCGCAAGAGCGCCCGTGACGAAGCCGCGCGCAACTTGGCCAATGCGCGCGAGCTAATCTCCTTTGTCGGGCTAGCACGCTATGAAAATGTGCCGGCCAACAGTTTGGCTTATGGACACCGCCGGCTGCTCGAAATTGCCCGTGCGCTGGCCGTACGACCACAGCTGCTCTTGCTTGACGAACCGGCCGCTGGTCTGGTCGCCGAAGAGATTCACACGCTGGGACGCATCATCCGCCAGCTCAAAGCCAGCGGAATCACCGTGGTATTGGTCGAGCATCACATGGAGCTCGTCATCAGCATCTCGGACCGGGTAACCGTGCTCGATTATGGCGTTGTCATCGCCGATGGACCGCCGGCCGCTATTCAGCGCGACGAACGCGTGATTGCCGCCTATTTGGGGACGCCCCATGCCGCTGCTTGAGGTCGAGGATCTGCACGTGGCATATGGCGAGCTCGAGGTGGTGAGGGGCCTCTCGTTCACGATCGAGCCGGGCGAGATTATCACCATTCTCGGGAGCAACGGTGCCGGCAAGACCACGACGCTGAGATGCCTGGCCGGTTTGTTGCCGCGCGCGAGGGGCCGAATCGAATTCTCTGGCGGCTCGATCGCCGACATGCCCGCGCACGAAATCGCCGATCGTGGGCTGACCCTGGTCCCCGAAGGGCGCCAGCTTTTTCCCGAGCACACCGTGCGCGAGAACCTAGAGCTCGGCGCGTATCGGTATCTGCGACGGGGTCGGCGAGCGGAGTTCTTAGAGAGTCTCGAGGAGGTCTGCGAGTTGTTTCCCCGCGTGCGGGAGCGGCTCGGCCAGTCGGCTGGTCTGCTCAGCGGCGGAGAACAGCAGATGGTGGCGATCGGACGTGCGCTGATGAGTCGCCCGCGGCTGCTGTTACTCGATGAGCCCTCGCTCGGCCTTGCCCCGATCGTGTTGCACTCCATCTTCGATGCTTTCGCAAAACTTAAGGCGCGCGGGCTAACCCTTCTGCTGGTCGAGCAGATGGCGTGGCTGGCACTTGAGAGTTGCAATCGCGCTTATGTCCTTGAAAGAGGAGCTATTATGCTTTCGGGCTCGTCCCGCGAACTGAAGTCCAATGCGCGCGTGATCGAAGCTTACCTTGGCGCGGCTGTGTAACGTTGGATCACAGCGTCCTGAGCCCGCGCGCCTCATCCTCTTTTCTCTGTTCCATAACTTATCATTGTGCGACAGCTGCCACCCCGTTGCCGCTCTTCGCTACGGGGATAGCATGCTAGCCTTGGGCGCCGCACACATCTGCACGCGTTCAATCCATCGCCAGCACGCCCCTGGATTTGAAGATCTCGCGAATGCGGCCTGCATAATCATTGAACTCGGCGGGCAATTTGTCTAAACGGCGTGGGCGTGGCAGATCAATGTTGATGACTTCGACGATGCGTCCCGGCCGCGGCCCCATTACAATGACGCGGTCCGCCAGCAGAACGGCTTCCGGGATGCTATGCGTGATGTGCAGCGCGGTCTTGCGACTCTCCATCCAGAGCCGCTGGATGTCCATCGCAATCTGCTCACGCGTGAGCGCGTCGAGCGCGCCGAAAGGCTCGTCCATTAACAACAAGCTGGGATCGTGCACGAGCGCACGACAAATGGAGACGCGCTGCCGCATGCCGCCGGACAACTCGTATGGCCGCTTCTTTTCGAATCCTCCCAGACCGGTGGCGTTGAGTAGATTCATCGCAACGGGTTCATATTTCACGCGGTCCATGTGGCGGATATCGATCTGGAGCATTACGTTCGACAGCACGTTGCGCCAATCGAGCATGATTGCGTCCTGAAACACAATTCCGACGTCGGTCTGGGGGCGATCAACCAGCTGGTCGCCGATCGTGATCGTCCCTGAGCTGTATGGGATCAAACCGGCGACCATCTTGAGAATGGTGGTCTTGCCGCAACCGCTGGGACCCACGATTGCGACGAACTCGGATTGCCTAATGTCGATGGTTACGTGCGAGCACGCTTCGATAACGCCACTCTTGGTTTGATAGATCTTACCGACATTCTTCAACCGGATGTGCGCTCGATTCATCTTGGTTGCCGGGGATGCCCTGGGATGGCCTTCCCACGCTCACGCAACGCATGGGAAGGTCCTCCGCCACAAGCATCTACTTTTTCGCAAGATACGGGGGTTCGGACAGGAATTCGTTCGAGAAGTAGACATTGACGTCAGGTTGACTCTTCAACTTGGCGTATTTCTCCAAAAGATCCTGCGACTCCTTCCAGTCCTCGCTCGCGGACCAGCTGATCGGCTTGTTCTTGGTTTTCTCGGTGTGCAGGATCGTCATGGTGCCGTTGATTTCCAGCAGTGAAATCTCCTTATTGAAGGCCGGGGCGCGCTTCATGAAGATCTCGGCAGCCTCGTCGCGATTATCGAAGGAGTATTGCCAACCGCGCTGCGAAGCGCGCAAAAACCGCCTGAGCTGAGCCTGGTTTTTCCCATCCTTGAGCCAGTCGTTGTTGGCAATGATCGCGCTGCTAAGCGTCGAGACGCCCGCCATGTCATAGAGGCGCGTCCAGCCCATCTTCACTCCGGTCTGCAGCTGCATGCGCGGGCCTTGATCCATAAAGTAGCCGAGCAGGGCATCGGCCTGCTTGTTGAGGACCGCCTGCTCCTTGGATTGCGGATTGGCAACAGTGATCAGTTGAACGTCATCCAGCTTCATGCCGAGCTTGCCCATGAAGGCGGTGAAGATCGCCAGGCTCGCGTCGCCCGCGGTGATCGCAATGCGGCTGCCTTTGATCTCTTCGATCTTAGTGGGGCGCGGCGCATCCGCCCTGTAGATAAAGGCCATCGGGCTTTGCTGGAGTGTTACGCCTACCGCTTTAATCGGCATGCCCGCGCCGACGCCACGCATCATCGTCGCCGCGTCCACATAGGCGACGGGGTTGGTCATGTTGCTGACCAATTGGGCTACGGTGGTGGAGCCGCTCCCCTCCAGAATCTCGACCTCGAGCCCCTCGTCCTTGTAAAAGCCCTTGTCCAAAGCGACGAAGAACG
>DATFQX010000063.1:0-6666 GCA_035263865.1 Xanthobacteraceae bacterium | reverse complement strand
AAAGAGCCGACGCCCGGCCGGCTAATCTCTCCGGCGGACAGCAGCAGCGTGTCGCCATCGCTCGTGCCCTGGCGCTGGACCCAAAGGCGATGCTGTTCGACGAGCCGACCTCGGCGCTCGATCCCGAAATGATCAGCGAGGTGCTCGACGTGATGGTCGAGCTTGCCGGCGAAGGCATGACCATGCTCGTCGTCACCCACGAGATGGGTTTCGCGCGCAGTGTCGCCGATCGCATCGTCTTCATGGATCGCAGCGAGATCGTGGAGGACACGCCGACCGATCAGTTCTTCTCCGCGCCCAAGAGCCAGCGGGCGCAGGAGTTCCTCTCCAAGGTGCTTGCTCACTGATTGAGATTGGTTAGAGCATCGACAGCTCGTGACGCCGCAACAAGCGGTAGACCAGCGCCACCGGCAGAACGGTGAACACGATCAGCACGGTGGCCGCCGCGGATGCCACACCGGGACTGGTTCCTTCCAGTGCTTGGAACATGGCAACCGTCATCGTCGTCCACGGGCCGCTGTAGAGTACGACCGTCGAGCTCAATTCCGACGCGACGGTGACGAACGTCAGCACCAGGCCGCCCACGATGCCGCCAAGCATGAGGGGCACGGTGATGCGCAAGAACGTCGCAAGCGGGGCCACGCCGAGATTGACGGACGCCTCTTCGAGGCTTGGATCGATCTGATGCAGGATGGCGCTCGCGGACCGAACCGAAAACGGCAGCTTCCGCACGATGTAGGCCAGCACCATGATCAGCCACGTCCCCGTCAGAATGAGGAAACCGCTGCTGTAGGCCAGGACCAGACCGATGCCGAGCACCGTCCCGGCGACCGCAAACGGCGAGGTTGCGACGACATCCAGCAGCGCCGACAGACGCGAGCGATGGCGCACGACCACATAGGCGACTGGCACCCCGATGATCGCCGCGCCCGCCGCCGCCAGCGTTGCCAGCAGCACCGTGTTGGTCAGCGGTCGATAGGAGCGCTGGAAGAGCTGCGCGAAATTGTCGAGCGATAGGCCGTATTGCAGCACCGGTCCGCGGAATTCCAGTAACGACACCACCACCACGGTGGCGAATGGCACCAGCGCCGCGACGATGACCGTCCAGCAATAGACCGCCCCCAGCCTGCGCATCGGGGGGCTCACCGCCAGCAATGGCGTCGCGCCGCGCGCCCTGGTCGCGAAGTGGCGCCGCGCTAGGATTGCACGCTGGATCAGCAGCGCGGCAACTGTGCAGGCGATCAGCAGCATGCCGAGAACGCCCGCGGAGGCCGGATTGGACGCGGTCTCGCCGACGAACAGCTTGTAGGCCTCGACCGCTAGGATCGGCTTGTCCTCGGCGAGCACAAACGGGACGCCAAAATTCTCCAATGCCTCGATGAAGACCAGGAGGCCGCCGGCGAGGATCGAAGGCAGGACTAGGGGCAGCGTGACGGTGCGCAGCATGCGTCCTGGCGAAGCGCCCAGATTTTGCGCCGCTTCTTCAACCGACACGTCGACCGATTTGAATGCGGCGACCGTGGGCAAGACCACGTAGGGGTAGAGCGTAAGCGCATACACGAGCACGATGCCTTTCGCGCCATAGATCGACTCGAACGGAATACCGAGCGATTGCAGCATCCCCGTCACGATCCCGGCCCGGCCAAACAGCAGGACCAGTGCATAAGCGCCGACAAAGGACGGCAGCACCAGCGGCAGTGCGGCAAGCGCCAGCAAGGCGGGCTTGCCGCCCACCGGCAGGCGGGCGAGCACGAATGCGAATGGCACCCCGATCAGAATCGCGAAGGCGGCGGCCGCCGCCGCGATCGTCAGGCTGTTGGTCAGGCCCTGCAGGAAGAACCGGTTGGACAGCACGGATAGGTAGTTTGCGAATGTCAGCGTGGTGCCTTGCGCATCCAACAGGCTCGCCCCGAACACCTTGAGCAGCGGATAGAGGAAGAACAAGCCGAGAAACGCCACCGCGATCGCAACGACCCCCAGAGGAAACGCATGTCGGCCGAGCCCCGATCTCATGCGCTGCCCTCGAGGACGATCGCGCGGCCTGGATCGAAAGCGACGATCACCTCGCCGGCCGTAGCCGGCGGCGCCAAAGCCATCAAGCGCAAAGGCGAGCCATCGGCGAGCTGCACGGTGAATCGTGTCACCGGTCCGAGATATTCGACCTCGCTCAGCAAGCCGACAATCCGAGCCCATCCGGCTCGAAGGACCTCTCCCGGCGCGAGCAGGCTTAGCGCCTCGGGCCGCAGCGAGACCACGACCCGATCGCCCACAAGGCCAGCCGCTGCCCGCGTCCGCACCGATACCCCCGCCACCATGATGTCGACCATCTCGCCGTCACGTTGCTGGATGGTGCCGCGCAGCAGATTGCTGGTGCCGACGAACTCCGCCACGAAGGCGGTCGCCGGCTGCTCATAGATTGCTCGCGGCTCGGCAACCTGCTCGATCCGGCCAGACCGCATTACGGCGATGCGGTCGGAGATCGCCAGGGCTTCCTCCTGGTCATGGGTCACGTAGATGACGGTGATGCCCAGCGTCTTCTGCAGGCGCCGGATTTCGGTGCGCATTTCGACGCGCAGCTTAGCGTCCAGATTCGACAACGGTTCATCAAGCAGCAACACCCGCGGCTCGATCACGATGGCGCGGGCGATCGCCACGCGCTGGAGCTGGCCGCCCGAGAGCTGATGCGGCCAGCGCGGCCTGAAGTTCTCGAGCTGAACAAGCTTCAGGGCGTGGTCGATACGCCGATCGACCTCGACCGCAGCGATCCGGCGCGCGCGCAGGCCATAGGCGACGTTGTCGGCGACCGTGAGATGGGGAAACACGGCGTAGCTCTGAAACACCATGCCGGTGTTGCGCCCGTGGGGCGGCAGGGTGTCGATGCGCTCGCCGTCAAACAGAATTCGGCCGCGGTCCAGCTCGCAGAAGCCCGCCACCATCCGCAGCAGCGTGGTCTTGCCGCAGCCGGATGGACCGAGCAGCGTGAAGAACTCCTTATCACGAATCGCAATCGACACGTCATCGACCGCGCGAAGGACGCCGAAACTGCGCGCCACACCCTCGATGGTGATCGCTGTCACCTTCGATTCCCTTGCCAGCTCCGTTAGCGTGTGCTGCGGATGATGGTCAGAATCTTTTGCAGCGTCTCGGCGCGGCTCACGGTCCAGGCGTCTTCATCATAGTCGACCGTCTTCACTTGGGAGAGCGGCGGCATCTGGCCGGGCAACGTCGCAAGATCCAGGTCCTGGCGAGCCGGCCGGCGAAATGCGAAACGCAGGATCATCTCACGGACATCCTTGCGGCTGACGTAGTCGACAAATTGCTTTGCCGACTCGGAATTCGGGCCGCCGCGGATGACCCCCACACCTTCCATCTGTGCAATCGTGCCGTCTTGCGGATAGATGACCTTGACAGGGGCGCCATTCGCCGCCCACTGAATTCCCGCATATTCGAGCGACATGCCGAGCGGAAACTCGCCGTTGCCGACACCCTGGAACACGAGGCTCGATCGGTTCAGGACCCTGGTGTTGGCGAGCAAACGCGAGACCTTGTCCCATCCCGGCTCGCCCGGGCCCCAAAGCTGCGCCAACATGGTGACGTTCGAATAGGCCGAGCCCGAATTCGCAGGATCGGTGAAAGCGATCTTGCCCTTCCATTTGGGGTCGAGAAGATCGGCCCAGCCCTTCGGCCCCGCATCCGGTGGAACGAGACGCGTGTTCTGCAGAATCACCAAGAGGTGCACGTTGGTGCCAAGCCAACGATCGTTCGGATCGCGAAACTGCGATGGCACCGCGTCTTTGTATTTCGATGCGTAGGGAGCAAGCAGGGCGCTGTTCGCCTGCAAGAGGGTGCGATTGACGCCCCAGATGATATCGCCGAGCGGACGTTCGCGCTCGGATATCATGCGGCGGACGATGACGCCGGAGCCGCCTTCGACCTGCTCGACCACAATCCCAGTCTCGCGCGTGAATGCCTCGAATATAAAACGGTTGAGATTGGCTTCGTTTGCCGAATAGACGATGACCTTCGATTGGCTGAGGGCAGGCCCATTGATTCCCAGAACGGCGCCAATGACGAGCGCCACAAATGAAATTCGGGTCAGCATGCTTACGCTCCGAGTATTTGGGAGGCGGCCTGCACGCCGGCCCCGGCCGGCGGTGCATATCCAAGATCGCGCAGCGTCGATTCGAGATGATGAAGATCGGTGACGATGTCGTCCGGACCAAGATAACCCATCGTCCCGAACCGGATCACGCGGCCCGACAGCTTGGTGCGTTGTCCGGCAATGACCGTGCGATAACGGTTGTGCATGTGGCGCACTATCGCCGGGCCGTCGAACCCGTCCGGGAGACGAAGGACGGTCACGGTGGCCGACAATGGACGCGCGGTCTGGAACATCGTCAGGCCGAGCGCCTCGCACCCGGCTTGCAACGCGGCAGACAGGCGCAGGTGCCGGGCCAGCACTTTCGGCAGGCCCTCCTCCTCGATCATGGCGAGGGCTTCCCGCAGCGCCACCACCAAGGACACCGGTGGGGTGAACGGGGTTTCACCTTTGTCGAGAGAAGCCTTCGCCCTGCGGAAATCGAAATAGAAGCGCGGCACCCCAGTGGCAGACGCGATGACCCGCATGGCCTTGTCGCTCGCCGCAACGAAGGCGAGGCCGGGCGGGCACATCAGCGCCTTTTGCGAGGCCGCCACCAGAATGTCGATTCCCCATAGGTCCATGCGCATCTCGATACCGCCGACGCCGCTGACCGAATCGACGATGAGGAGGGTCTCGGTCTCGCGCAGCGCAGCACCGATGGCTGCCACATCGGCAACGACCCCGGTCGCGCTTTCGTTGTGCACGCAAATCACGGCGCGATAGCGCCGAGCTTGAACGCGGCGGGCAACGTCAGCCGGATCGGGCGCTTCGCCCCACGGGACCTCGAGCCGGTCGACACTGGCGCCCATGCCTTTGCCGATTAAAGCAAAACGCTCGCTGAACTGCCCGTTCATCAGGACAAGCAGCGCGTCGCCGGGCGAGAGGACATTGGCGAGCGCCGCCTCCATGGCCCCGGTACCAGATGCACCGAACGTGAGGATGTCGCGCCCCGTGCCGAATACGCTGCGCAGCTGCGTCGTCGTCTCCTTCAGAAGGGCGCGAAACTCAGGTCCGCGATGCGAGAGAACCGGTTGAGCAAGCGCCAGCCGTACGCGCTCCGGGACTGCCGTCGGTCCGGGAATGCGCAGACGATAGTCCTGAGGAACGACATTCCGAGTCGTGAGCGGGGAGGTTCTGAGATTCATATGCGAAGGTTTCCGACGGCGGAGTTTAGTCCGGTCTATATGCGACTACCTTTAGAAAAAAGCACTCCTTCTGGCGGCAGAACACAGGGTATCAGAAGCGACAAGCTAACCACGCGGCTGATCGAAGGCGCACAGGATCGTCAGATCCGCGCGCGCACACCGCGGCCATGGCCCGAGCGCGCCGGACTCGTCAGCTTCGACCTGCTCAAGCCGGCAGAGCCGGCCGTCGCCGCGCTGAAGAAGAAAGGCATCATCGTCAGCGAAAAGGACGGCTACGTGCGCGCGGGCGTGCACTTCTACAACAACGAAGACGACATCGACCGCATGCTCGAGGCTGTGACCGCGTTGTGAACGGTGCCGCCCCGCCGCAGCTGCGTTGCGTCATCCTCGCTTTCCCTTCACCGCGCGCGCAAAAGCTGCGGCTGCGGCTTCCATGTCGTCCTCCGTGACGTCGAGATGCGTGACCGCGCGGATCATGCCGTAGGAGGCGCCCATGCGCACCCCGTGGCTGAGGAGGTCGGCAAGGATCTCGCTCGGCTCGCGTGCGCTCGCAGAGGGGTCGATGAAAACGATATTCGTCTCGACCTCAGGGTTCATAATCTGCACCCCGTTGACGTTGCAAATCAGCTCCGCCAGGCTGCGAGCCTTGGCGTGGTCCTCGGCCAAGCGATCAACATTTTGATCGAGGGCGTAGAGGCCCGCGGCAGCGAGCACGCCGGATTGGCGCAGCGCGCCGCCCATGCGATGTTTCCATCGCCACGCATCGTCGATAAAAGCGCGCGACCCGGCGAGCACGCCGCCGACCGGGCAGCCGAGCCCTTTCGACAGATCGAGCCAGACGCTGTCGCAGGGTGCCGCCATCCGCTTGGCGGCAACGCCGCTTGCAACCACGGCATTGAGGATGCGCGCCCCATCCATGTGCACGGCGAGACCGCGCTCATGGGCCGCGCGTGCCACATCCTCGATGGCGGAGAGCGGTCACACTGCACCACCGCCGCGATTGACGGTTTGCTCAATGGCGACAATGCGAGAGCGGGGAGCGCGGCTGCCAGCCTCACGTACGGCGGCATCGACCTGGACGCCAGTAAAAATCCCGCGCGTAGTCGATAGCGGCCACGTCTGTAGGCCCGCGAATGCCGAGCCGCCGCCGGCTTCGGACGTGAAGATGTGCGCCAAATCCGCCGCGATCACCTCGTCGCCGGGTCGGCCATGAACAAGCAGCGCAATATGATTGCACATGGTGCCGGACGGCAGGAATAAGGCCGCCTCCTTGCCGAGCAGGTCGGCCACGCGCGCCTGCAACGCATTTGTAGTCGGGTCTTCGCCCTTCTGCTCATCTCCGACCTCCGCGACGGCCATTGCCTTGCGCATGGCGGCCGA
>DATFQX010000062.1:0-14080 GCA_035263865.1 Xanthobacteraceae bacterium | reverse complement strand
TCGTCAATCTCAAGACCGCGAAGGCGCTTGGCCTCACCATCCCGGAGCCGTTCCTGCAGCACGCCGACGAGGTGATTGAATGAAACGCCGCGAGTTCATCACGGGACTTGCAGGTGCGGCCGCGTGGCCGCTCGCGGCGCGCGCGCAGCAGCCGGCGATGCCGGTGATCGGATTCCTCGGTAACACATCGCCCGACAGCCGCTCGCGGCGGGTTGGCCTGAGAGCTGTTGAACGCGAGCACACCGGCTGTGGAAAAGTATGACCAAAGCGCCCGGACGGTTACAGCGCAGGTAGTCCTTGTTATCTTGAGGCTGGCGAGGAGATTCGCCTGCTAAGGAAAGGAAAAGCGACTTAGAAGTGCGAAGGAGCCAGCGAGTGCAATCGCCGGCTCCCTCTTGAAGAACTCTTCCGATGGGTGCTCCCCGGAAAAGCGTTCTCATCAAATCGAAGCCGGCCGCGCCGGTCAAGCATTTCTTTGTCGCTCTCCCGCACAAAAGGAGAGAGCGAAGATGCCCAAGCGGGAAATTTGGAACTCGCGTGCGGTTCCCGTGCAAGGATTGCGGCTGCGAAGTCTCGCCCGTGAGGCAAGGTATGCGAATCACGTGGTGCATATCCGATAAGCTGTGGAAGAAAGCAGGCATGAAACCGCAAGGGCGTCGTCCCCTTGGCACCGGCGAGTTTCTTTGCATAGGCTGCTTGGAAGCCCGAATTGGCCGCGCCCTGACGGTGGCGGACTTTATGGGCGGCTACACAACGCGCATAACCGTTCGCCGGAAACAATGGCGTCGGTGGTTCACTACCTCCCGAAAGCTTGGACCACGCCGGGTTGCCGCGCAGTTTCCCTCTGTGGCTCGCTGATGTGGAGGCGGGATATGGCCGACATTCCGACTACGCCTGACGAGGACGCGGAACATTTCGCGAGGCTCACAGTGTCATGAGCGGCAAGCGAAGCAAACCAGACAGTCCGCGCATGCTGCTTGAGGGCCGCTCTCCCGAAGAGAAGGAGGCAATTTTAGAAGACCTCAACCACGTGATGATTCGGCACAGGGTCACGCACACCACGGCCATTGATACTAACAAGCTGCACGTTGTCACCCTGGTGGACTTCAAGAATGCGCAGGTCGGGGCGAAGTCCATTGCCGGTGCCAAGAAGGGCGGACATGCGAAGGCGGGTTCACATCCAAAACTTGAGCGCGAGATAGAACTGGCGCGGGACTTTCAGCGGCGAAAACAGGCAATATTGGATAGCGGCAGCAACGTCTCCGACACGACGCTGATGGAGCGTATCGGGAGCGGCCACGAGCTTAAACGGACTGCCGCGATAGCAGCCATCAAACGCGGTCTGGCCGCCCCGCGCAAATAACTTTTCGTTCGGTCTGGGGGGCAAAACCGAACAAGACGCCTCCATCTTGCGCGTGTGCGCAATTCCGCGCGCGTGGAGACGCCTTAATGCAACGGTTCTATTCATCGCGCGACATCCGCGCGCTGGGCTTCAAGTACTCACGGCAACACCTCGACCGCCTCGAGGCTGAGGGCAAGATTTCCCCCGCCATTCAGCGCGCCCCCGGCTGCCGCAAGCACTACACCGAGCAGCACATTCGTGAGCTTAGCGGCGAAGCGCAGCCGTCGAAGGTGGATGTGTCATGACGAAAAGCGGCCAAAAAAGGCCCGACCTCGCGCACAATGGCCGCGGCGGGCGATGCCACTGCGGGGGGCTTGGCACGTTCGGATATTGGGACCGCGTGGCGTGGCCGCGGCGGCTGCCAGACGGCTCGGCAAACGTGACTTCGGGCGCGCTCGTCTGGTTCTGCGCCGCGCACCGGTTTGGGCAGTGCTACGCCGACGCCGTCGACGGGGGCGAGCGATGAGCGGCCCCCCGACCATGCCGCTAGTTTCCATATATGACGGCCGCGAATGCGTCGGCTTCGTTATCTCGCGCGGCAAGCTCGGCTTTGAGGCCTTCACCGCTGACCAACACTCGCTCGGCATCTACCCAAATCAGAAAGGGGCGGCTGACGCAATCACAGAAGCACGGACATGCACGCAATCATCGTAACTGACTCACGCACCGGCAACCCTCTAGAGCTGTGCCGCGTAGGCTCCAATGCCCAAGCAGTCGCGGATGGTGCGCGCCGTAAGACATACACCATCAACCGGAGGCAGTTTCCGATGTACTCCAAGGTCGAGATCGTCAAGCTGCCCGAGACGCAATCATGATCATCGGTCTCAAGATACGAATGGACCGCCCCGTTGACCGCGAGCGGCCGTGCTGCCGCAACATCTGCATCATCAGCGCCGGTAAAGGACCACACGCCGGCACGCTTAACTGTGCGGACTGCAGCCAGCGCCGTGGTGGCTCAGTAAATCAACAGCGCAATGCGAAGATTCACATGCTTTACGACACCTGCCCTACATGGGGGGGCAGGGGCATCGTGCCCAAAGATAGGGGAGAAGCAGCATGACACCGGGGCCGTGGTTTGTCTGTCTTGAGGACGACTACGCCGCGCCCGACATGCTGGCGGCACTCAAACAGATTCACCACTACGAAACCATCCGCGATCCCAACTGGGGCGAACTCTTTCTCGGTGCCCTCCGCGCCGACGAAGCCGCCATCCCGAAAGCAGAGGCGCGTAAGCCAACCCTTTCGTCGTTCGCCTTCTTGGCGCGCGACAACCCAGCTTCGTCGCATCCTCGCGACAAGGGCGAGGCGACCGCCAATCGTCGCCACAATACGGAGAATTGAACCAATGAGCTTAGATCTTTTAACGTCAAACACCAAAAATACTGCGCTTACCCTCGTTGGCGACGACGATGCATTCGCAGCCTATGCGAATGCCGTCGCGCCGCGGAACATCATCGGCACCCTGTTGAAATTCAGCAAGGGTGATTACCTGGCTGGCGAAGAAGGTGCCCCGGTCGAGGCCGGCACGCTCTTCACCGCAAACGTTGGTGAGCTTCTAGTCGGATGGGTGCGTTGGTCAGCTGGTAAGCCGACCGATCACCTCATGCTGCGTGTTGCCGATAACAAACCGTTGCCCAAGCGAGCCGATCTTGGCGACCTCGACCAAACTGCTTGGGAATTAGACGGTGCAGGCACTCCACGCGACCCGTGGCAATTCATGAACTATCTGCCGCTGCTCAACGAGACCGGCGAGCTGTTCACGTTCGTCACGTCGTCCCGCGGCGGAATAGGTGCAATCGGCGAACTGTGCCGCCGATATAGTCGACATCACCAACGGCATCCTGACGTGCTTCCGATTGTTGCGCTCGAGGTCGATTCCTATCAGCACAAGGTCAAAGACTACGGACGCATCAAGTTTCCCAAGTTCACCCCTATGGGATGGGCGCCGAAGTCAAAATTCGACGAGGCGCTGATAGCGGCAGGCTTCACGGTAAGTGAAAGCGAGCCGGCTGAGCCGCAGCCATCAACGGCTGATGAACTTTCTGACGAAGTTCCCTTTTGAAAGGGCAAGGCCGAGGCGACCCCATCGCCTCGGCCCCAACTTTAGAAGGCTAAAACATGACCATCATAGACACGGAAGACCTATTCGGCAACGCCACCTCGCCTTATGCACTAGAGGGCCTTGTCGTCCAAATGCGCAAGGCTTGTAAGAAATGCGGATCCGGGACCCTGCGTATTAGCCCCAGCAGAAGCGAGAACCAACCAGCATCACTGCGATGCAACGTCTGTAATCGGCATTGCGGCTATCTTTCGCCGGAAAGCGCAAAGTTCGTTTGCGAGGCGGTGAGGCACTTTGGGCGACCGACGGCGGCGCTAGTGGTGACGGTGCGGAAGTGACAAGCGTCATGCAAAACATGGCCCTTGCGCTCACACGCCAGGGCGTTCCCGTTTTTCCGTGCCGCTGCAATGATAAGCGGCCGCTAACAATGAACGGTTTTAAGGACGCGACAACCGATCCGAACATAGTCAGGAAATTTTGGTCAAACTGGCCGCGCGCTTATATTGGCGTGCCGACCGGCGACAAGTTCGTTGTGATCGACATTGACTTACAACACCCAGAGGCCGCGAGCTGGCACGCCGAAAACCGCGAGCGCCTGCCATTAACGCGCACGCACGTTACCAAATCTGGCGGTCGGCATTTACTCTTCCAAGCAAATCCGCAAGTAGGATGCACCACCAGCAAGCTCGGGCCGCATGTCGATACTCGAGGCGCCGGTGGATACATAATCTGGTGGCCTGCTTGCGGACTCGAGGTGCTGCAGGGGCAAGTACTGCAACCCGTTCCAGGATGGGTTGTGGAAGCTCTCGCACCGCCACCATCAAACGTCATTCAATTTCCCGTCTGGAAAACGTCGGCCGCCAATACCAGCGCCAGGGTGCAAGGACTTGTCGCGGCTGTTGCCAACGCGCGAGAAGGCGAACGCAATTCAATCCTTTTTTGGGCAGCATGCGTCGTCCGCGACATGCTGCTTGACCGCGAGCTTGATAGCGAAAGCGGCAGACAAGCTTTCGCTGCTTTGGCCGAAGCCAGCGGACGTACCGGCCTGACCGCGAACGAAATCAAACGCACGATTACCAGCGCCACAAAAGCAGCCGTATGAGCGACCATTTCAAACAAGTTGTGGCTGACATCATGCGCCGCGCAGAACCGGCCGCCGCAGCTGCAATGGCGTCTCGCACGCCGATTAAGTGGATTGATATGTCGGCGTGGGATGGCGAGCCGACCCCTGAGCGCGAATGGTTCATTCGCGACCGCATTCCAATCAGACAACCAACGCTGTTTTCCGGCGAAGGCGCCGTTGGCAAAAGCTTGCTGACCCTTCACCTATTGGTAGCGACCGCATTAGGGCGCGATTGGCTCAAAATGCTGCCGGAACCGGGGCCGGCCTGGTATGTCGGCGCCGAGGACGACGAGCGCGAACTGCGCATTCGCCTCAATCCCATCTTAAAACTTTTCAGCGCCACACACGCCGACCTCATCGAGGCCGGCTTCCAAATGAAGTCGCTGTTTGGCGAAGACGCCATTCTAGGCGCGCCTAACAGTCGCGGCATCATCGAGCCTACGCCGCTTTTCCTGCAACTTCTCGAGGAAGCGGCGGACAAAAAACCGAAGGCTATAGGCATTGACGCCTCGGCGGACGTGTTCGCCGGAAATGAAATTGACAGGTCCCACGTTCGGCAATTTGTCGGTTCGCTGTTGCGCAGGCTTGCCGGTGCTACCGATGGGGCCGTGATCCTGCTTAGTCATCCAAGCCTAACCGGCATCAACACCGGCACGGGTTTGAGCGGTTCGACCGGATGGCACAATTCGGTGCGAGCCCGGATGTATCTGACCAGTCCCAGGACAGAGCCCGGCGAGCAGCCCGACAGCGACCTGCGCGAGCTAACCTTCAAGAAAAACCAATACGGCCCCATCGGGGAGAGCATTGTCTTGCGCTGGAAAGACGGATTGTTCTTGCCTGAACCAGGAATGTCGTCGCTTGAAGTCGCAGCGGCCGAGAAAACAGCCGACGAAACCTTTCTGAAGCTGCTGACCCGTTTCATCCAAAATGGCCAAAACGTCAGCCACAAAACCCAGCCAGCGAACTACGCCCCACGACTTTTCGCCAAGGAGCCAGAGGCGAAGAATTTAGCCCGGGCGAAGACGGCGCTCGAAGAGGCCATGCAACGCCTATTCAGGGAACAGAAAATTCATGTCGAAACCTATGGGCGGCATTCCTATGAGCGCCTCGCTATGGGAGCAAAGCCCTGATGTGCCAGAAGTGGCGCAGACCCGGTTTAGACCCCGGTTTAGACCCGGCGCAGACCGGCGTGGCGCGGTTCAGACCCTATAGGTGTAGCAGCCGCCACACCGGCACACTGGCGGTGCCGGGTGTGGCGGATGCCCCCCCTGCTGCACGCCTGCAACAGGCCGTGGCCGATGGCAAGATCTTCCTGGCCCCGTGGTGTGACCAAGCGCACGCCATCCGCTGGACGGCAGAGGACTTGTTCGGGTTGCTCGCCGTACCGGAGCACGCCAAGCCCAGTTTTAATCGGCTCTCCCGCTACGACGAGACCGGACTTATCTGGCTGCTCGAAGGTCGCACGGTCCTGGCACTGACCGCTACCAGCGCGGCCATCCAAAGTGCGAGCGGCAACGTCACAATCTATCGCAAACCGACAGCTTGGGGTTCATGACCGTGGCCCGGACGCCCGCCAACATCACCCAGGCCGACCTTGCCCGCGCCATTCGCGCGGCGAAACAGACGGGCGCGGCCGAGGTCGAGGTGCGGATCGGGAATCGGAGCGTGCTCATAATCCGCATCTCGCCGTCCACAGGAACGGAGGCGCCGGGCCTTGAACAATCTGCGGAGATTGTTCTGTGATTGCCACCATGCCCCGCCCTCGCCCGCCGCACCTGCACCGGGAGATTACCCGGCACGGCAAGGCAGTTTGGTACGTGCGGGTCGGCAAAGGCCAGCGTGTCCGCCTTCGCGCTGAGTTCGGGGCACCTGATTTCGAGGCCGAATACCAGGCTGCCATCTCCGGTACTTCTCGCCCGAGAAAGGGTGTGCCGACCACTGGCACGTTGGGGTGGTTGATAGCTCGCTATCGCGAGACCTCGGACTGGACGGCGCTGTCTACGAGGACCCGTAGGCAGAGGGAGAACATCTTCCGCCAGATAATAGACACTGCCGGCGACAAGCCATTCGCCCGCATCGACGCCGCCACCGTCAACGCCGGGTTGGAGCGTCGGGCCAAGACGCCGTTCCAGGCGCGCCACTTCCTCGACACGATGCGAGGACTATTCCGATGGGCGAAGAAGGCGGGGCTGGTGAAGGTCGACCCGACGACGGATGTCGATGCTCCGCGTCGCAAGCAGGGACCAGGGTATCCGACGTGGACTGAGGACGCTGTCGCGATATACCAGCGTCGGTGGCCGATCGGCACCAGGGAGCGCATGTGGCTCGACGTGCTGCTCTACACGGGCCTGCGTTGTGGTGACGCCGTTCGTCTCGGCCGACAGCACGTTTGCGATGGCGAGATTCAACTCGTGACCGAGAAGACCGGAACGCCCGTGCCGCTCCCGATACTCCCTGAACTCGCGAAGACGCTCGCGGCTGGCCCGTGCGGGGACCTGCACTTCATCGTCGGTAAGAACGGACGGCCGATGAGCGCGGGGTACTTCAGCAATGAGTTCGTGAGGGCCGCTCGCGCTGCGGGCGTGCGTGGCTCTGCCCACGGCGTGCGCAAGATAGCCGCGACGAGGGCGGCCAATAACGGAGCGACCGTGGCAGAGTTGGAGGCTATGTTCGGGTGGACTGGTGGGCGCATGGCCTCGCACTACACCCGCGAGGCGGACAGGCGTCGGCTGGCCAAGGGGGCGATAAGCAAGCTGACGAACAAAACGTGTTCTTCTATTCCCGCACCTAGGCGTCCGGTGCGGGCGCTAGAGCCGAAAAGCAAGTAAAACCAGGGAGCTATTTTTCAGATGGAAGGACTGATAGCCCTTCCACAGCGGCTCCCAATCAGCCCGCTCGTCCGCACGGGGATGCCGGATTACAAGATTGGCTGCGATCATACGCCACGCCGAGAGACTTGCCTGCTCTTGATCCGCCGCGACTGGGTCCCGCAGCGGCCGTATAATATGCGCCGAACTGGCGCCGGAATCCGTGGTTGGGTGGCGGCGCGCAGGTTTTTCACACATTTTTACGCTGCTGCGGGGTGCCGCGACATTCACGGCCATGAATGCTTGGAGTGGCTTGCAAGCGTCACGTAGCGATACGGCATGTGCGCTCCAACACTGCATCGACCTTCTCAGGGTCAGTCGATCGTCCGGAAGACCGTGACCAAGGGCGCAAAGTCCAGCCATTGCTCGCATTGCGGCATGGCCCGTGCGTAAACCTGCTTCGGGTGTGAGACGACCGCGCCAGTCTCGAGTGCCTCGATCAGGTCGACGAGCGCTTGCGCTGCCTCTGCACATACACGCCGCACAGATGGCACGGCTTCGCGGCATCGACTGAGACCTTCTTCGGCCGCCAACGCGTCCTTATCCGCAATCACTTGGGCCATGGCGCGCGCCCGGGTCAGGAGATAGTCGAACGGGGGTATCAAGGCCCTTGAGCCGATCAGTCGTCTCAGGCTCGAGCGCGCGCAGCACCTCGACCTGTTTGTTGATGGCGGCGCGAACGCCTTGCGGGTAGCCGCGGCACGAGGCCGCCTCGACGCCGGGCACAAACAGAACGGCAAACGCCAGCGTGATCATGCCGAAGATTGCCGAGTCTCTTCCCTCTTTCCGGGGCAAAGAATGACTAACCTTTAGTCCAAATGGAATTTCTCGAGCTGCCGGTGCTCTGCTCTAATCCAACGCACCGTGCCGGTGATCGAGCGCATGACCACGGTCTCGGTTTCAATCACATCCTTGCGAAAGCGCACGCCATCGAGCAGCGCCCCATTGGTCACCCCGGTCGCGGCGAACAGGCAATCGCCCTTCACCATGTCACCGATCTCATACTTCTTGCGCGGGTCCTTGATACCCATTTTCGCAGCGCGCGCGCGCTTTTCCTCGGTATCGAGCACGAGCCGGCATTGCATCTGGCCGCCGATGCAGCGCAGTGCCGCCGCGGCCAATACCCCTTCGGGCGCCCCGCCAATGCCCACGTAGATGTCGATCCCGGTGTTGGCAGGATCGGCGGTATGGATCACGCCCGCGATGTCCCCGTCCATGATGAGCCGCACCGCCGCCCCCGCCTTGCGCACGCCCGCGATGAGATCGGCGTGGCGCGGCCGATCGAGGATCAGCGCGGTGATCTCGGCCGGCTCTACGCCCTTGGCCTTGGCAAGGCCGCGGATGTTCTCCTCGGCCGGCGCATCGAGATCGACCACGCCGGCGGGATAGCCGGGGCCGATCGCGATTTTCTCCATATAGACGTCGGGCGCGTTGAGGAGCGTGCCCGCTTCCGCCATGGCCATGGTGGCGATTGCGCCCGGCATGTTCTTGGCGCACAGCGTGGTGCCCTCGAGCGGATCGACTGCGATGTCGACCTCGGGCCCGTGTTTGTTGCCGACCGTCTCGCCGATGAACAGCATGGGCGCCTCATCGCGCTCGCCCTCACCGATCACGATCGTGCCGTTGATGGGAAGGTTATTGAGCTCGCGGCGCATGGCGTTCACCGCCGCCTGGTCGGCGGCCTTTTCGTTGCCACGACCCGTCAACAATGCCGCCGCGACCGCCGCACGCTCGGTCACGCGCACGATCTCCAGCGTAAGCACGCGTTCGATCGCCAAGTCCGGTTGGATACTGATCGACCGCACGAGCCCGCCTGCTTCTTTCTTCATGTCTTTGCCTCGCGCCTTTCTTGTCGTGCCGCGTCCTGCGTCTCCAGGTTGACGATGCAGCGTCATTCTATCAGTTTTTCTCGATGCGGATGACCTGCGGTTTGCCAAGGATCACCTTATCGCGGCCGACCGCCACAAGAGCCTTGCGCACGGCGTCCTCAGTCGTTGCATAGGTGATCAGGATGACCGGCACGGGCTGGCCAGAGCTGCCGGCGACGTCGCCGCCGTGCGGCGGCTCGCCGCGGTGACGCTGTACGATTGATTCGAGCGAGATGTTCTGCTGCGCCAGCCGCCTGGCAATGGTAGCGGCAGTGCCCGGTTTGTCCACGGCAAGGAGCCGGATGTAATAGCCGCCTTCGTGACGCTGCATTGGTGCTTTCTTGCTCGTCGTTAATCGCGTCGAAGGACGGCCAAACGGTGCAGTGCGCACCCCGCGGGCGATATCACCGATATCGGACACAACGGCCGATGCTGTTGCCAGGCCGCCGGCGCCGGGGCCGACCAACGTAATCGGCGCGATCGCATCCACATCGACGGTGACGGCATTGGTCACACCCATGACCTGCGCGATTGCGGTCTCCTTCGGCACCATGGTGGGATGCACGCGTTGTTCTATGCCCTTGTCCGTCTTGACCGCGACGCCCAGCAGCTTCACGCGATAGCCAAGCTCGTCGGCCCATTCGAGATCTTCGGATGCAATGGAGGAGATCCCTTCCACATAGATCGCGCTTTGATCGAGTTTGGTCCCGAAAGCCAGGCTCGCCAAAATCGCGAGCTTCTGCGCAGTATCATGGCCCTCAATATCGAAGCTTGGATCTGCTTCGGCGTAACCGAGCCGCTGCGCCTCCTTCAGACACTCCGCGAAAGCGAGCTTTTCCTCTTCCATACGCGTCAAGATGTAATTGCAGGTGCCATTGAGAATGCCATAGATGCGTGCAAGCGAATTGCCGGCCAAACCCTCGCGCAGCGTTTTCACAATGGGAATGGCGCCGCCCACCGCAGCCTCGAAATTGAGGGCCACGTGGTTCTTCTCGGCAATGGCGGCCAATGCGATGCCGTGCCTGGCAAGCAAAGCTTTATTGGCGGTAACGACCGATTTCTTGGCCCTGAGCGCCGCCGAGACCGCGGTACGGGCCGGGTCGCCCTCTCCGCCGATCAATTCCACGAACACGTCGATCTCGCCATCTGTCGCGAGTGTCACGGGATCGGCAACCCAGCGCAGCTTCCTGCGACCAATGTCTCGTTTCTTGCTGCGCGAGCGCGCGGTCACGGCGACGACTTCGATGGGACGGCCGCAACGCGCGGCAAGCGCATCGCGCTGGCGCTCGATGAGCCGGGCGACGCACGAGCCGACCGTGCCCAAACCGGCAATACCGAGTTTCAGTGGAACGGCCATCGTCGGCCTGCGTGGAAACGGAGCGTCTAGCGCCGCTGGGCCAGGGGGACGACGTTGTGCAACTTTTTGGGACCCGTTTCAAGAAAGCGACGGATATTGCGCGCGGCCTGACGGATGCGCTGCTCGTTCTCTACCAGCGCGATGCGCACGTATCCTTCGCCGTATTCGCCGAAGCCTATCCCCGGCGACACCGCGACCTCGGCCTTTTCGACCAGGAGTGTCGAAAATTCGACGCTGCCGAGGGTGTGGAACGGCTCGGGGATCGGCGCCCAGGCGAACATGGAGGCACGCGGCAAGGGAATCGTCCAGCCCGCACGCGTAAAGGATTCCACCAATACGTCGCGGCGGCGCTTGTAGATCTCCCGCATGTCACGGATGCAGTCGTCGGGACCATTGAGCGCGGCTGTTGCCGCCACCTGGATCGGGGTGAAGGCGCCGTAATCAAGATATGATTTGACACGCGCGAGCGCCGCGATGATGCGCTCATTCCCGACCGCAAATCCAATGCGCCAGCCCGGCATCGAATAGGTCTTCGACATCGAAGTGAATTCGACCGCCACCTCCATTGCGCCGGGCACCTGCAGCACGGAGGGCGGCGGGTGATCGTCGAAATAGACCTCTGCGTACGCAATATCAGAGAGCACGAAAATGCCGTGCCTCTTCGCAAATAGGATTAGTTCCTTATAGAAATCGAGATCGGCGACAGCGGCGGTGGGATTGGAGGGATAGCAGACGACAACCGCAATCGGTTTGGGAATGGAGCGAATAATCGCGCGCTCAAGCGCCTCGAAGAATGAAGGCGTGGGCTCCGACGGCACGACACGGATGGCAGCTCCGGCCATCAGAAAACCGAAGGCATGAATCGGATAGCTGGGATTGGGCACTACGATGACGTCCCCCGGGGCTGTGATCGCCTGTGCCACATTGGCGAATCCTTCTTTCGAGCCCAGCGTGGTGACGATCTCGGTTTCCGGATTGAGCTTTACACCGAAACGACGCGCGTAGTAGGCCGCCTGTGCGCGCCGCAGTCCCGCGATCCCCCGTGAGGACGAATAACGGTCGGTGCGCGGCCTGCCGATTGTCTCTTTGAGCTTCTCTACGACATGCGCCGGCGCCGGGAGGTCTGGATTTCCCATGCCGAGGTCGATGATGTCGGCGCCGGCATTGCGCGCTGCCGCCTTGGCACGATTGACCTGTTCGAAAAGATAGGGCGGCAGACGCCGAATGCGGTAAAATTCTTCCATGGGCCCGGCTCCTTACTACGCGCCGATGACGCGCGAGCAGGCCGAGCCTTCTATCACGGCTTATCGGCTGCGGCAGCGGACTTGGCGGCGTCCGCGGCCCGGTTGCGCGCCGCCACCAGATCGCTCTCAAGCTTTGTCTGCTCTGTGTCGGTGAGAACGCTGGTGCGGCGCGAGGGCGGCATATCATGAACTGCTGGAAAGGCCGATGAAGTCGTCGGCCGTTGCGGCGCCCCCTCGGGCAATCCGCCGAGCGCAGTCGGCAGATGGTCGGCGACCATGCTGCCGCCGGAGCAGCCTGCGAGCACGCAGGCGCCGCTAATGAGCGCCGCCACAAGAGTCTTCGAGAGCCGCAATCGTGACCGTGAGAGCGATATCATGCCGATTCAATTCTGGCCGGAACGTAAACTAGCGCCGACCGCCCTTTCCCCTCCAAGCAAAATTACTGCGAATTCAAGGAATTGGTGGCCAGCTGTACCCTCCCATTAAGGCGGCAACATGGAAATCAAGCGGTTAGCTACCGATTAGGGGCACAAAAGGGCACAAGCTCCGTATTTAGCCTACCCCCCGTCACGCGCCGCGGCCAAAGCATCCTCGGGAATCCACCACGTGCGGGTGGACGTGGCGAACCCTTCGCCGCCTTTGGCGGGAACGATCACCATGATTGGCGCGTTGTCGGCCATCGTCGGGATCGAAACTAGGCGGGGTGAGGGAATGATCGACAACCGCACGCAAGTGTTTGATGTCGCCATGAAGAACGCGCGCACAATCGAGGCCTGCGTCGATCGGCTGGCGATGATGGGCGCGGACCACGAATTGAAATTGGTAGCTCAACGGCTATCGCGCCTGACCTTTCGGGCGGCGTCTTCGAACGAACGGCCGCGGCTGGTGAAATGAAAGAGGGGCCGCGCTCGCCTGATGCGGCCCCTCATGCGTCCGCAGCGAAGTGCATGGTCGGGCCACTATTTTCGCTAGCGACAAAGCGCGCCCAACGTGATTTAACTGATGGTGGCTGAGGCCGGAGACTTAACGAGCCTCAGGGAGACACCTCAAAGCCCTGTGCCTAAAGCCGGGGCTTTTTCCTTTCAGTAAAATGTCGCGGAACGATTTCCGCGTGGCCAGAATTGCCTTTCTGCGGAAGTACCCTTCCGCCTGTTGCTAGAAGAGGAAAAACTTAGCCCCGTCACCGGGCGGGGCTTTTTCTTGCAGGCCGCTCGGCACCCTTGGCGACTGCCTTACTTGGGGATACACTTTATCTGCTTGTCATTGTTCCTCTTAGCCCCGGCCTCGCGTCGGGGCTTTTCTTGCGCTCGGCACGCCACTGGTGCTTCGGAACCAAATTCACGAGTGAGAATTGGAATTGTCGGCGCGGTGATTGGAACCGATACCCTCTCCATCCACCGCGCCTTGATGAGCAACTTGGCCCCGCTCCGATGGAGGCGGGGCCTTTTTCTCCGTATCGCGATTCTGCGCCCCTTTGCTATGGGAGCACGAGGCTTATATGTAAGGCGGCGTTCCCCCTCGATTGGGCAACTGCACTGCACGGGAACGCTAGGCCCCGGTTGATGCTCTTCTCCCGGGGCCTTCCTCTGCGGTCATTGACTACCAGTCCCCGTGTCTTGGCGCCACGGGCGACATTTTCCAAAACTCGTCCGGTCTGTCGCGCAGCGCTTTGCTACGAAGCAGCTTGCGCGCACGCGCCATAGGATCGAGACCAGCGATATCCGAATAACCCGGGATTGCTTTGCCGAGCGCGTTCGGAAAGATGCACGCGGCCGTCATGGACGATGTAAAAGCCCTCGCAGATTTGACCCAAAGAGTTTGGCCCCGGTCTGCGAACTTCGGTCCACACAGTAAGCGGCTCACCGACAATCAACTCGGGCGGCTCCCATGCCGGGAGGGGCCGCCGCGCAAGCTCGTCGTCATACCGCCGTGACTGCGAGGAAGCGACTTCGAGATCGGATGGACTTGCAGCCGCGCTGCCAAGTCGGAGGCGCGCACCGCGACATTCTCCCGCCATGGTTCTCCGAGGAAAGTCGTGGTTACTGGCATAGCAGGTGCTGTGGCCTGACTTGACGTGCACAAAACCTTTCTACCGCTCAAATGGCTATTCGTCGCGCCCTTACCAACTGCACAGTGGCGCGCGAAGCGATCTGCACTGTA
>DATFQX010000061.1:0-2399 GCA_035263865.1 Xanthobacteraceae bacterium | reverse complement strand
TCGCACACCCCACCGGCTAAAGAGCAAGCAAGACGGACAAGGCCGCACGCCGCGGCGTTGCCGGTTCGTTTTAAGATTTGGATTGGAGCATTTTTCACGCTTGCTGGAAACACGGGGTCCGGGACCAGCGCAGCACGAATGCGCTCGGCCTTGCAATTCCGCCGGTTGTGCTCCCGCGCGCCGACAAGGTGATCGAATAGCGGTCCCAGACATGGTCCCGATAGAGACCCAGATCACTCGCTCACCCCGCAACAAGCCAGCGTTGTCTCAATTGTGCGATGCACAGTCGGTGGCGGCTCCGGGTCAAGGGACTAAACCGCTTGCGCGGTAGGGTGCTGCGGAGCCGCTTCGAGCACAGCTCATAATGTAGCGGATGGGAGCGTCCTGTCTTGAGATCGAAGGGTTGCAACGTTCACTCAAAACAGGAGCATCCCCATGACCGAACAGGCGATAAGCCCGTTGCGTCGGCGCATGATCGAAGACATGGCGATCCGCAAGTTCGCGCAGAAGACCCAGCATGACTATGCGCAGCGGGTCAAGGACTTCGCAAATTACCTCAAGCGCTCTCCCGATACAGCCAAACCGGAAGACGTCCGCGGCTTTCAGCTGCATCTGGCGTCGAGCGGCGCCGGCACGCCGAAGATCAACGCCACCGTTGCGGCGCTGCGGTTCTTCTTCAAGGTGACGCTTGATCGCCCCGACCTGGGCAGGCACTTGTCGACCATACATGAGCCGCGCAAGGTCCCGGTTGTCTTAAGCCCTGATGAGGTTGCGCGTTTTCTCGAGGCGGCACCGGGCATCAAATACAAGGCCGCGTTCAGTGTGGCCTACGGCGCAGGGCTGCGCGTCTGCGAGGTTGCCGCACTGAAGGTCACCGATATCGATTCCAAACGCATGATGCTGCGCATCGAGCAGGGCAAGGGTCTCAAGGATCGCTACGCGATGCTTTCGCCGACGCTGCTTGAGCTTCTGCGCGACTGGTATCGCGTCGCACGGCCGCAAGGATGGCTGTTTCCAGGCCAGAACCCAACCAACCCGATGACGGCACGTCAACTCACCCGCGCCTGCCATGCCACCGCCGAGATGGCCGACCTCAAAAAGCGGGTGACGCCGCACACCTTGCGGCACAGCTTTGCCACCCACCTGCTTGAACAGAACATTGATATTCGCGTGATCCAAGTCCTGCTCGGAATGGCGACATACTGCCCACGAACAACCAACTGAAGCCCGTATCGCCTACCGCTTCCATCCGCGCTTTGGCGAATTGGTGCAGATCAGACGGCGGCTCGAATGCGGAGGCGTCGAGTGTGTCGTCGTGCTTCAACCCGACGGCTCATTCGCCAGCTTGCCGGCATGGATGACTGAACCGGCAGCATCTCGTTTCGAGATCGGCGACGAGCCGTGCTTTCCACTCCATGTCCTGCGCACGATGCGTGCCGAGGTCGACGCGCTCCTAAGCTTTCTCCTGTCCGAATCAAAAACGGAGACAGCCCATAATGGCGCGCCAATCCGAACATCACCAACCAAGCCTGTTCGACGAGGAGCCGCCGCCCGTGAAGCCATGCCCGGCTCGCAGGGCCGAACTCGCCGGCCTCGTGGAAGCTCTGCTCCGCGAAATCGCAGCGACGCTGGTCAACGTAAGACGCGGGGGAAGCATCCATGAACAAGATCACTGCTGAGCATCTACAGCGCAACGCTTGCGTCTATATCCGTCAATCAACACCGGATCAGCTCGTGCACAATCTTGAAAGCCAGCGGCGACAATATGGGCTTGCCGATCGTGCCAAGCAGCTTGGCTGGACGACTGTCGAGATCATCGACGACGATCTCGGACGTTCGGGCGGCGGTATCGCCCGTCCGGGCTTCGAGCGACTGTTGGCGGCAATCTGCGACGGTCGCGTCGGTGCGGTCCTCGCGATCGAGGCTTCGCGTCTCGCCCGCAACGGCCGCGACTGGCACACACTCATCGAGTTCTGTGGATTGGTCGGCGCCATCCTCGTCGACGAGGACGGAATCTACGATCCTCGCCATCCGAATGATCGGCTGTTGCTCGGCATGAAGGGGACGATGAGCGAGCTTGAATTGTCGCTGTTGCGGCAGCGCTCGCAGGAGGCGTTGCGTCAGATGGCGCGCCGTGGCGCGCTGGTTCTCGGTGTGGCTGCGGGCTATGTGAAAGTCGGGCGTGACCGGATCGAGAAGAATCCGGACAAACGCGTGCAACAGGCCATTCAACTCGTCTTCACCAAATTCGCCGAGCTCCAGAGTGCGCGGCAGGTGCATATCTGGCTCCGAGACGAAGGGATCGAATTGCCCGCCAAATCGCGCCGGGGCGAGGCACACGGCGTCGTGTGGCGCTTGCCAGCCTACAACATCGTGCACAACATCCTGACCAATCCGAT
>DATFQX010000060.1:0-5113 GCA_035263865.1 Xanthobacteraceae bacterium | reverse complement strand
GATCACTAACCTGCACGAACACGATCGGCAGCGAGCGAGTTTGCTGACGCAGCGCTTCCAACGCCGGTGTGGCGGCAGCAAAGAGCACGTCGGGTGTCATTTTCACCAACTCGGCCGCGTTGATTTGCAGGCGGTCTCCAGCCCAACGATAGTCGATTGAAACATTGCGCCCCTGCGCCCATCCCAGTTGTTGCAGCCCTTCTTGGAACGCTGTTAGCCAGGCTTCGGCTTCTTGATCACCCTCGGCGAACGGCGTGAGCACGCCGATGCGCCGTGCGCGCTGTGCCTGCTGCGCCCGCGCCGCGAGCGGCCACGCCGCCGCGCCACCAAGAAAGGTGATGAACTCGCGCCGTTGTAACCAATTCATGTGATTCCAAAGGCTTGCGTTGTCAGGGCGCTCTTAAAGCGCGCATTGGCATCATTAGCACATTTCGTCCGGTGTCAGGGGCGGCGCGATGATGGACGCGGCCCTCTCACCGCTACTAGGCTATCATTGCCTAGCTATCGGATAGGTGCCGAATGCCATCGCGTGCGCAGCGCGAGCGCCGGGACCGCCGCCGCGCGCTTGAATTGCTCGCCGGCAGCGCAGATGGCTGCACGGAAGCCCTCATGCTCGCACACGGCTTGAGGATCGCGCTGCTGGTCGAGTTGATAAACGCCGGCCTCGCGAGCGCAACGACCGATCGCGTGGTCGCCGGCGGGCGGACGCTTAACGTCGTTCGCTTAAAGATCACCGATGCGGGGCGGCAAGAGCTGGCGGGCCGCGCAAGGTGACAGCGCAGTCGTTCATCCTCAAGCGCGCATCCGTTTCCCGCCCATCCGGGCAATGGAAAGAGGATGACTTTGACGTGCTCGCCGACGGCGTCGTAGTCGGCCGTATCTTCAACTCCGCAGCCTCGCCGGTCGGAACGCCGTGGATGTGGACGCTCGCCTTCGGGTACCAGGAGGACCGCACGCCGACGCACGGTTACGAGCCGACGCGCGAGGCGGCGATGGCGGCGTTCGCAAAGAGCTGGCGGCGGGAGTGATGCATTTCTAACGCTCGACGAGCAAGCGAAGATTGGCGGCCCTTAAGCGGCCATCCCGCGCAACGGGGCGCTGCCCGTTGTAATTGTGCAACAGTTTGCAAAACTTTCCTCCGCCATCGATCTGACTCCTTATTGAGGCAGTTAAAGGCTTGAACCAGTCTAGTGCAAAACTGTGGGGGATCATCATGCGCAAGCTATTCCATACGACCGCAGCGATTACGGCGTTGCTGGCAACCTCGATGGCCGCGAATGCCGCTGACGTTTATGCGCGGCCTGCTCCTTATGCGCCTCCGCCTCCAGCCTATGCACCTCCGCCGTTCAGTTGGACCGGATTTTATCTTGGCGGCAACATTGGCGGGGCCTGGGCCAATCGTGACGTGATCGACCCCTTCTTGGGCGTGAACTTTGGCAGCGGAAACAGCAACGGCGTATTCATCGGGGGAGGCCAGCTCGGGTACAACTGGCAAATAAACTACTTCGTTCTGGGAATTGAAGCCGAGTTCGATGGAGCTGCAAATAACGACAACACCGGCACCGTATTCATTCCGGGCGCCGGAACTATCCAGGTGACTTCTAACAATAGATGGATCACAACCCTGGCTGCGCGGTTCGGCGTGACGAATGGCCCCTGGCTCTTTTATGGCAAGGCCGGTGGTGGTTGGGTCGGCAGCGACTTCACTATCACCAATCTGACAACCGGCGCATCAATCACCGGCTCCAGCAATAGCAACAGCGGCTTCCTGGTGGGCGTGGGTGTCGAGTGGGCCTTCCTACCCAATTGGTCGGCGAAGCTGGAGTATGATTTTCTCGGGTTAGACGACCGGACATTTTTTGCTCCTGCTGGGTTCCGATTCCTTACCGGAGACACTTTCGTCGAGAGGAACCGCGACATTCAAATGGTGAAGGTGGGGGTCAACTACCGGTTCAATTGGGGCAGCTATGGCTACGGGTATGGCTACGGGTATGGCCGCTGATCGGCTAAGCCGCTCGACAGTGATAGGGGGAGGCCACAGAAAGACAATGACGATATCCGCCGCACGACCGCTTTGACCTCGTAACCGGACATAGCCGGATCACGTCGTGATGTCTCAGAGGTGCTCGGCGTCGAATCCGGCCGAGAGGAAGTGGCCATGTCCCAAATGACACGTCGCGAAGTCCTCGCGTTTGTTGCCGCGCTGCCAGCTATGGGGCCGATCGCGGCTGCCGCGCAGCGGCGATTTAAGATTGGGTTGCTAGATACCGGTCTTGGCGCGACCTTTGCCGTGCCCTTCCTGCGCAAGCTTACAGAGCTCGGCTATGTGGAAGGACAAACCATCATCATCGAGCGCAGGTCTGCGGACGGGAAACCGGAACGTCTGAATGACCTCGCAGAAGACTTGGTGCGACAGCAAGTCGAGATCATCGTAACGGCCGGGGGACCGGCCGGAGTAGCAGCCAAAAAAGTGACGACAACAATTCCGATCGTGCTCGGCGCCATCAGCGACCCAGTCGGGGTAGGGCTGGTTGCCAGCCTTGCGCGTCCCGGCGGCAATATAACGGGCAACTCGCTGATGGCACCCGACCTGAGTGCCAAGCGGCTCGACATTCTTCACACTTTGGCTCCGAGCATTTCCCGCTTTGCGATCCTATGGGATTCTTCGAATCCGGGCATGGCGGCACGCGTGCAAGAGACGAAAGTGGCGGCCGATCAGTCACACGTCCTCCTGCATCCCGTGGGTCCACGTAACCTGGAAGAACTGGACGCCGCATTTGCTGAACTCGTGAAAGCGCGGCCGGAAGCGCTACTCGTGACTGCGGAGCCATTCACGCGACGGCATTTAACCCGCATTCTCGAGTTCGCAAACAACAACAAGCTTCCGTCGATGTTCGAGGACAGCTCGTTTGTTGTCGCCGGTGGGCTCATGTCCTACGGACCTGATTACCCGGACGTGTTTCAGAAAGCGGCGATCTTCGTCGATAAGATTTTGAAGGGGGCCAAGCCGGCCGATTTGCCGGTGGAGCAACCGACAAAATTTGAGCTGGTCATAAATCTCAAGACGGCAAAAACGATAGGACTTGAAGTGTCGCCTCAGCTGCTTGCGCTGGCCGACAAAGTAATCGAATGACCTCTTCTAGCACGAACGCGAAGTGTTTCCACGTCTGCTCTTGGAGTATAAGCGGACGTAACGCGGACATCGCGGAATCGACGAAGCGATTGACCCGCAGCCGACCGAGATTTTCGTCTCGGTATTGTCAAGGCGGAGGGCATCGATCATACCTGGCTTACGCTCGGTCACCACGAAATATTCGCGCGCTTCACCTTCAATCGCGAGTGGGACGTGAGCGAGTTGTCATTTGCAAAATTCTGCGCGCAGGTGACACGCCCGACCTCCGACATTATCGGCCTGCCAGTCGTTTGCTCGCGCCTATTTCGATTCTCGTCGTTCTATGTGAACAAGAAGAGCAACATCAAAACGGCGGCCGACCTCAGGGGCAGGAGGATCGGCTCGCCTGAGTGGGCGCACACCGCCGCGGTCTATATGCGCGGATGGCTCAATGACGAGCACGGCATCGGACTTCGCGACGTCCACTGGTATCAGGCAGGTGCTAACGAGGCCGGCCGAACGCACGCCATTCTGAGGGCGGATTATTCAAACGATTGTTTCGGGGCGCTCTAGTCGCAGCCAAAGCGCGCGGTGCCGCCTAAGAACCCAATGGTCGGCAGCCCACCCGGCTGCTGCGCGCCCGCCGCAAGCGGCCACGCCGCCGCTGCGCCGCCGAGCAGCGTGATGAAGTCGCGGCGCCTCATTACTCGATCACCTCGTCGGCGATCTGTTGGAGGTGGGTAGGCACATCGAGACCGAGCATGAATGCCGTTTGCGCGTTGATAACGAGCTCGAACTTGCTCGATTGCACAACGGGCAAATCTGCAGGGTTCGCACCCTTGAGGATGCGGCCGGCATAGATGCCAGCTTGACGATAGGCATCCGCGATGTTGGTTCCATAGCTCATAAGCCCACCCGCTTCGATAGGCTCGCGATTCGAAAACGACGTGGGAATCGCATGCCGTGCCGCCAGAGTGACAAGTTGTGCACGCCGGACGACGTACAATGGGTCCGGGCTGACCAACAGCGCGTCGGGTCGCTCACCCGCAAGCGTTGCGAAGGCCGCGTTGATCTCACGGCCGGTGCCGGCGTGGAAGATTTGGATTCGCAGCCCCATTTGGCGTCCGGCGGACTCCGCCTCTTTTATCTGAGACTCCGCGCGCGCAGGATTGGCTGGATTGACGAAAACGGCGACACGAGTCATCGCTGGGAGCAACTCGCGCAGGAGTTCCAGCCGCTTCGGCACCAATTCGCCGACGACGAAATAGATTCCGGTGAGGTTGCCGCCCGGCCGGGAGAGGCTGGCAACGAGGCCGAGCTCGACCGGATCGTCCGGGGTCGTGAACACGATCGGGATGGTCGCAGTCGTCGCCTTGGCTGCGATGGCCGGTGCGGTGCCGCCGGCCGCGACGATGACGGCAACCCTCTTGCGAACCAGATCGGCCGCTAGACTTGGCAGTCGGTCGAGCTGGTTGTTGGCCCAGCGGTATTCGACCGCGACATTCTCTCCTTCGGTATAGCCTGACTCCTTCAGTCCTTGCGCAAATCCGCGCGCAGTCTCCGTTGGCGATACGGCGCCGAGGAATCCGATAACCGGCATCGCCGCCTGCTGCGCGCGCGCCGCGAGCGGCCACGCCGCAGCCGCGCTGCCGAGAAGCGCTATGAAGTCGCGCCGCCTTATGCCGAACATCGCCCTCGTCTTTTCCGCCTTGGGTCGGCGTACAGCCGGCCGTGCAATTTAGTTTGTCCCAGGTTCAGCCTGCCGCAGAGTTGATGACGGGTCCATGGGCAGATCCCCCCGAGTTGCGGTTTTATTTCGGTCCAAAGATCTCGGCATCCGAAACGATGGCCGTAAGCGTAGCGCGGCCGCTGTCCGTAAGCGTATACACCCCGCTCTCGCGATTGTGTGCGATGAACCCCCGGATGGCCATGGACTGCATCGCATGGTCGGTGATGCCAACCGAGCCGTGAACAATGCCGGTCGCGACGCAGAACAAAATC
>DATFQX010000059.1:0-3288 GCA_035263865.1 Xanthobacteraceae bacterium | reverse complement strand
ATCATGGTGGGGCTCGAGTGCAAGAAACGCCCTGTTGCCAGGGAAGAGCAGGCACCCAAACCCGCGGAGGAGCAGGCAACCAAACCCGTGGTGCGCCCCCGTGTCGCGAGGCGTGGCAGCGGCGGAATCTACGCCCCGGCACATCTAACCCCACCGTCAGTGCCGCTGGGACAAGCGTCCACGGGCGTTTACATTCCGCCGCCCGTCAGCAACCCCAGTGCTCAGATCCACGACCTCAATCAGTCTTTTCAATTCAACAGGGGCTTGGGGAATAATCCCACCGACCGCGACTCCTTCATCCGCTACAATCTCACTCGGTGACGGCCGCCGCGCTTCAGGGTGTCAAATTCCGACATGAAATTTCAATTTTTGGAGTGGTGGCCAAATGCACCTGCCCCGGTCGGTTGAGGCTTGAAACGAGTCCAGCTGCGACCGGATCGACCGATACGCCAAAGACAATCGGTATCGTCGCAGTCGCCGCCTTGGCCACCAATGCCGAGGCATTATTGAGCGCGCTGATCGCGGTTACCTGACGGCGAGCAAGGTCCGCGGCCAACGCCCGCAGTCGATCATCTTGGTGGTCCGCCCAATGATATTTGATCGTCACGTTGTGGCCCTCGACATAGAGCCGCTTTTCAATTCGGTCGAGCGGCCATGCGGCTACACCGCTGCCTAGAAGTGCGATGAATTCCCGCCGCCTCATGCGGCTTACCCCAAGGCCAAGGATCACGGAACTAAGTATAGCAGGTGTTGGGATGGGTCAGTGGCGCGCATCGCAATAAAAGGTCGCAGTATGACAACGCCATCCGGCAAGCAGGTCGTCGCCATCGCCTGGCCGATAATCGTTTGCGTCTCGATCCAGGCGCAGGCCGCCGCTCTGGTCTGGAACGGACCGGCGAGCGAATGCGCGGCGCGGCCCATAGACAGGCCGACGAAAAAACATGGTCTGTCGTCTGCGTCCGCCCGGTGCTCATATACGACGAACACCATGAACTCGTTTATCATCGCGTCCCCGTCGCTGGCCTGCGGTGTCGCGCAACGGCATTGTCATTGGGAGTGTCGAACTGCAGGGCAACGGTTTCGTTGCCTACAACATCAGCGGGGCTGTGATCGGCAAATTTCAATTCGCTTACGGACGCACGCCACGCCCTGCTGATGCAGCGACGATGACCCTCACAACTGCGCTGATGGTACTCGCGCTGTTTGTTGTCATGCGCGGCTGCTGTGGGTGTAAAAATAATTTCCGCAGTAGCTTCATACCGGCGTCCGCTCTCCTTTTACCGAACGGCCTTAGCGCGCGTGCATGGGGCACTGCGCACATTTTGTTGATGGAATAACACCCATGCATGCAAAAGATGTTGACGCTGCTGTCGCGGTTGCGTCAAACGATCTTCACAGGCGGGGGCTAATCGAGTGGCGCAACGACAAAAGCCAGGAGAGGCCAATGGGAGCCGTCATGGTGAGATGCCCGCAGACCGGACGGGACATCCCCACCGGTTTGACTACGGATCGCAAGAGCTTCGAGGCCATGCCGGTCTTTTTCGCACGGGTCCACTGCCCGATTTGTCGGACCGAGCATGAATGGTTTGCCAAGGAGGCTTGGGTGTGCGACGCCGAGCCGCGCCCGTATTGAGGTACCAATGCGCGGGGAAGTCCATAGGGCGAAAGCAATGCTGATGCATTAAGGCATGCGTTCGCGCATCGCGCACACAGTTCCCATAACGAACTAGCTAGGGTCCAGACTCATTAAAAATCGGCACGGTCTTGGTAGTTATCTGTGCCGCGAGCGCTGCGTTGGTTGAGCCTGCTACAATCACATCGGCTCCGCTTGCGATCATGTCCTTACAGAGCGCAATCACGCCATCTCTGGATCCGTCGGCATCGCGATAATCGATGACGATATCGCTGCCTTCGGCATAGCCGAGCTCCTTTAGCCCATCGCGGAATGCTCCGAACCGCCGAGTAGTAGCCGCAGAGGGCGGAATGTCTGCTGGAATCCCGATCCGCCACGGCTTCCGGTTTTGCTGCCCGTGCGCAAGAGCAGACGACGTGGCCGCCGCGCCGCCGAGCAGCGTCATGAACTCGCGCCGCCTCACTCAATCACCTCGTCGGCGCGCAGCAGGAATGATTCTGGGATAGTCAGGCCGAGCCCCTTGGCGGCGGTCAGATTGGGGCCCAATGTCCGCTTCACCCCCAATAGTGGTCAAACATTGGCACCGCAGCGAAACGCCGCTTCGTGCCAACAACAGCGGAATCGCTAACTGAAATCCCTCAATGGCGTGGAGTGCCTACCCACCGCCCGACAACATCTTGATCAGCCGGTACAAATATTCCTGGCCGTCGAAAAACGATTTCATCAGCACGCGTTCGTCCTTGCCGTGCACTCGCACGTCGTCGACATCGCCGGCGAGCCCGGAGTGGCCGTAAGTCGGTATGCCGGCATTGCGCAAGTAGCTGCCGTCCGTCGCGCCGGCGCTCATGGTGGGAACGGTCGGCGCGCCTGGCCAGAACTCGGCCGAGAGCTTTGCGATTGCACCCATGATCTCTTCATGTAGCGCGGACGGCGCGCTTAAGACCGGCCCTCCGATTTCCGTCACGCCAATCTGATCATCGGCCAGAACCCGCACCAACGTCGCCTTGACTTCGTCTACCGGTTCGCCCGGCATGATGCGGCAGTTCACTGTCGCGCGCGCAATCTGCGGCAGGGCATTGTCGGCGTGCCCGCCCTCTAGCATGGTGGCCACACATGTCGTGCGCAGTTGCGCGTTGTAGACCGGGTTTGCGGACAGTCGGACAAGCGATAGGGAGGCTAGATCCGGTCGCCCGGATATGACGGACCTGATATCGGCGGCAACCTGCTCACCTTCGAGTTCGGCTGTGCGTTCGAAATACGCGCGGGTCGTCTCATTCAACTTGAACGGGAAGCTGAAGTTTGACAGGCGCACCAGCCCTTCGGCCAGCCGATAAATGGCGTTGTCTTTTGTCGGCAGCGAGCTGTGGCCGCCTCGATTCTTCACCTCCAGCTGATAGCTCAACGAGACTTTTTCGCTCGTCTGAACGCTGTTGCGAATCGGTTTGCCATTCTTCAATCCGACAGGGCCGCCCTCATTCAACGCAAATTCAGCGTCGATCAAGTCGCGCTGGTTTTTCAGCAGCCATTGAATCCCCAAGGCATCACGGTCGAGGATTTCCTCATCGGTCTCCAGCGCAACGATAATGTCTCGATCCGGCTTGTACCCCTCCTGCATGTAGCGGATCAGGTTCGCAACAAAGGCCGCCGCCATGAAC
>DATFQX010000058.1:0-5906 GCA_035263865.1 Xanthobacteraceae bacterium | reverse complement strand
AGCGCCATCGCTGCCGCGGCAATGATGGGCGACAGCAGGATGCCGAACACTGGATAGAGGGCGCCTGCGGCGATCGGCACGCCCGCCGCGTTGTAGATGAAGGCGAAGAACAAATTCTGGCGGATGTTGCGCATCGTCGCTTGCGACAAGCGGCGCGCGCGCACGATCCCGGTCAGGTCGCCTTTGAGCAAGGTGACCCCCCCACTTTCGATTGCGACATCGGTGCCGGTGCCCATGGCAATGCCGACTTCGGCAGCGGCCAGTGCCGGCGCGTCGTTGACGCCGTCGCCTGCCATGGCGACCGAATGGCCTTCCCTTTGCAGCGTCTCAACGACGGCACTCTTCTCCTGCGGCAACACCTCGGCTTCCACTTGCGTGATGCCGAGGCGCCGCGCGACCGCCTGCGCCGTGGTTTTGTTGTCGCCGGTCAGCATCACCACTCGAATGTCTTCCTTCGCCAGCGCGTTGAGCGCGTCGGGAGTGGTGCGTTTCACCGGATCGGCAATGGCGAGCACGCCGGCGAGCTTGCCATCGACGCCCAGGAAAATCGCCGTCGCACCCTCGCGCCGAAGCCGTTCGGCCTCTTGCTCCAACTCGTTTGCTTGAACACCGAGTTCGCGCAGAAAGTTCGGATTCCCGAGCGCCAGCCGCCGCCCATCCACAGCGCCGAGGACGCCTTTTCCAGTCGGCGAATCGAACTCCGCCACGGCCGCCAGCTCGAGGCCGCGCTCCTGCGCCGCTGCCACGATCGCGAGCGCAAGCGGGTGCTCGCTCGCCTGTTCCACGCTTGCGGCTAAGCGCAAAACCTCGTTTTGATCGAACCCAGCAGCAGCAACGACCGCCGTCACCTTCGGCTTGCCTTCGGTGAGCGTTCCGGTCTTGTCGATGACGAGCGTGTCGATCTTTTCCATCCGCTCGAGCGCTTCGGCGTTCTTGATCAGCACGCCGACCTCGGCGCCCCGCCCCACCCCGACCATGATCGACATCGGCGTCGCCAGGCCGAGTGCGCAGGGACAGGCGATGATCAAAACCGTGACGGCGGCGACCAATCCGAAGGCGAAGCGCGGCGGTGGGCCATAAATGCTCCAGGCGGCGAATGCCACGAGCGCGATGAGGATCACTGCGGGCACGAACCAGCCCGAGACTTGATCCGCCAGCCGCTGGATCGGCGCCCGCGAGCGCTGCGCCGCCGCAACCATTTGCACGATCCGGGATAGCAAGGTGTCGCGGCCAATCGTCTCCGCCCGCATGATGAAGCTGCCGGTGGTGTTGAGCGTGCCGCCGATGACCTTGGCGCCCATCTCCTTGGTCACCGGCATGGATTCTCCCGTGACCATGGACTCATCGACCGCGGAACGCCCTTCGATCACCTCGCCATCGACCGCAATCTTCTCGCCCGGACGAACGCGCAGCCGATCACCGACCGCGATCGCGTCGAGCGACACCTCTTCCTCACCTCCGTCCGCGCTCAAGCGCCGCGCCGTCTTGGGGGCGAGATCGAGCAAGGCCCGGATCGCGCCCGACGTCTGTTCGCGCGCACGCAGCTCGAGCACTTGACCGAGCAGCACGAGGCCGGTGATGACGGCTGCAGCCTCGAAATAGACGGCAACCGCCCCTTCGGAACTGTGGAATTCCGGCGGAAACATGCCGGGCAGCAGGATCGCGGCCACGCTGTAAAGCCACGCTACGCCGATGCCCATGGCGATCAGCGTGAACATGTTCAGATTGCGCGTGAGAAGCGATTGCCAGCCGCGCACGAAGAACGGGGAGCCCGCCCACAGCACTACCGGCGTGGCGAATAGAAACTGCAGCCAGTTCGACCAGCGCTGGCCGAGGAGCATGTGGAGATCGGTAAGGTGGCCGCCCATTTCGAGCACGACGACGGGAATCGCGAGCGCGAGGCCGACCCAGAACCGGCGCGTCATGTCCGTGAGTTCGGGATTGGGCGCCGCTTGGGCAGCGGCCAGTTCCGGCTCCAGCGCCATGCCGCAGATTGGACAGAAACCCGGGCCGACCTGCCGGATCTGCGGATGCATTGGGCAGGTATAGATCGTGCCCTTGGGAACCGGAGCCGAGGATCTGACCGCAGCCGCGTGACCGTGTGGGCCCGAGCAACACCGGCTCTGCGTCTCTACGGGGCTGGCGCCGCCCATCTGGCTTTCTCGACAGTTGAAATCTATACCCTATGGGGGTATATAGCGTGCATGCGGAAAGACATCAAGGCGTCCTGCGCCAAGCGACTGAACAGGATCGAAGGCCAGGTGCGCGGGATCGCGCGCATGGTTGAAGCGGACCGCTATTGCATCGACATCGTGACGCAGATTTCGGCGGTTCGCGCCGCGCTGAGACGAGTGGAGGAGGAAATCCTGCGCGACCACGTCGCCCATTGCGTGGAACGCGCAATCGCCTCCGGCAACAAGGCCGATCAGCGCAGAAAGGTTGAAGAGCTGATGCAGGTCGTCAGCCGCGCGGAGCGGTAGCTCGGCTCGGCGTCGCGCGCACGTTTCCTGTGCTAACCAAGTATCTCGGCTTTGTCGGCGCCTGGGGCGGACATGTTCGATCTCATTATTCGCGGTGGCGACGTGGTCACACCCGAGGGGGTCGTGCGCTGTGATGTCGCGGTCGCCGGCGAGACGATCGCCGCGATCGCCGCTCCCGGAGCGCTGTCGGCCGACTCCGCCAAGCATGTGATCGAGGCAACGGGGCATATCGTCATGCCAGGCGGCATCGACCCGCACGTGCATCTCCATCACGTGTGGATCAAGCCCGACGGCACACCACTCGTTACGGCCGGCCCCGAGCAGGTTGGCCGCGCCGCGCTCTTCGGAGGGACGACGACTTTTATTGATTTTGCCTATTGGCGCGACGGCGTCTCGGCGCTGCAGGCCATCGAGACGCGCGACAAGGATTTCGTCGGGAAAAGCCCATGTGACTGGGCCTACCACATCATGCTGCACTCCGAGCCGCCGCCCGAATTCAGCGGCCAGCTCGCCGAGGCGATCCAGGCGGGCTACCCGACGCTCAAGATATTCACCACCAATATTCTTCCCTCGCGCAGCGGCCGCATGGTCGACTTCGGCGATATCTGGGAGGCGTTCCAGGTCCTGGCGAAGGAGGGCGGACTCGGCGTCATTCATGCCGAAGACAACGACATCGTCATGCATATGTACGCCAAGCTCATCCGCCAGGGCCGAGTGGGCTACGAGCATCTCGCCGAAGTCCACAACCAGCTATCGGAAGACTTGAGCTTTCAGCGCATCTTGCGTCTCGCAGAAAGCGTGCCCGGCACAGCTCTCTATATGATGCACGTTTCGGCCGGCACGGGTGTTGCCGCCATCTCCGAGGCGCGGCGCAAGGGTCTTCCTGTCTATGGCGAGACGCTGCACCAGTACCTGCTCTATTCGGCGGATGACTACAAGCGTCCCCATGGCCAGATCTATCACACTTACCCGTCGCTGAAGACGCAAGAAGATCAGAAGGCGCTGTGGCAGGGCACCGCGAACGATACGATCCATTGTATCGCCACGGATGAGCTGTGCTGCACGCTCAAGGACAAGACCGTGGGCAGTCGAATCGACGACACGACGGGCGGCAATTCGGGTGTCGAGCCCCGCCTTGGCGTCATGTACACCGAGATGGTGGAACGTCGCGGATACTCGCTCTCGCAATATGTCGACTTGGTTTCAAGCAATGCCGCGAAGATTATGGGCCTCTATCCCAGGAAAGGAGCAATTGCCCCGAACAGCGATGCCGACATCACGATCCTCGATCCCACACGGCGCGGCAAGGTCCGCGCCGCAGACCTACACGAGACCGATTACACCCCTTGGGAGGGCCACGACATCTTTGCCTGGCCGGCGGTCACGATCCTGCGGGGCAAGGTGATGGTGCAGAATGGGAAGTATTTCGGCAGCGCGCAGGACGGCCGCTATCTTAAGCGCAAGATTTCGCAAAAAACCCGGGATGGAGCAGCCCTGTGAGCGAGGTTGCGGTCGATCGAGCTTGCGAGCTGCTGGTGCAAAGCCTCGCCGCATGGCGCGTCCGTGGCGGCGTTCAGCGAGCGCGCGATGGCGCAATCATTATCTACGAAGCTCGCAAGGACATCCGGATCGATCCCACACAATCAGAAATGTTTCGCTGGATGGTCACGATCGACGGCCGTAAACGTGGCGCGATTTCGCTTGCGGGCGTCCTTCGTCAGGTTAGGGAAGCGCTCGATCCGGGCTACGCCGCAAAGCGCGTGCGCGTCGCGCTTACTCCGCTGGTGCCATATTGATGCAGGCAGACATGATTCCAATTTCGGTTCTCACCGGTTTCCTTGGCAGCGGCAAGACGACGATCCTTGGCCACTTACTTCGCCAGCCCGAATTCTCGCGTACGGCTGTCATCATCAATGAATTCGGCGAGGTGGGGCTTGACCACGAGCTCGTCGCAGCGAGCGAGGACAGCTTCATCGAACTCAAGACCGGCTGCCTGTGCTGCAAGATCCGCACCGACCTGGCCCAAACCATCCAAGACATGTTGCAGCGGCGTGACGAGGGCGAATGCTCGCCGTTTGATCGCATTGTGATCGAAACGAGCGGCCTTGCCGACCCAGCGCCGATCCTGCAAACGTTGATGACGGATACGAGCATCGCCGAGCACGTCGTGCTGGGCGGCGTGGTGACGACTGTGGATACTATGACCGGCGCCGCCACGCTCGAACGGGAAGATATTTCGCAAAAGCAGATCGCCTTCGCCGACAGAATTGTGCTGACCAAATTGGATCTTAACGGGCCTGCGCACCCGCTGTTGCTCCGCCGCCTTTCGCAACTCAACGCCGCAGCGCCAGTGCTGAGCGCCGATCGGGGCAAAATTGACTCGCAGTGCCTGTTTAGTGCCGGTCTTTATGATCCCCATGTCAGCTCGCTCGACGTCAATTCCTGGCTGGCGGAAGACCCCCATGCCCATGCTCGGCATGATGCCGATATCCAGGCCTATACGGTCGTCCGCAAGCAGCCGATCGGGGCCGTCACGCTCACCTTATTTCTCGAAACGCTCGCCGAGCATTGCGGCGCCGATCTCCTGCGCCTGAAGGGCATCGTGAACATTGCCGAGAGCCCGGACCGGCCGGCGGTGATCCACGGCGTCCAGCATGTCTTTCACGCGCCCGGCTGGCTCAAGCGTTGGCCCTCGGATGATCGCAGCAGCCGCATCGTGTTCATCACGCGTCGAGTCCCGCAGCGCTGGGTTGAAGCGCTGTTGGAAGCGATCGGTGCAGAAGTGGCCGACGTGTCGCCTGGACATTGTTCAGGGTAATCCGCCGTGTGCGCCAAGTACGCCAGCGCCGAGGGCAAAGGCCGCGATAATTAGAGCTATGGCGTGGAGGCCTGTCGCCACCGCCAGCGTACGATCCTTGTTACGCAGAGCAAATTCGTGAAAAAGACGGTGAAGCACGAGCGGTTCGAGCACATAGACTATGAGGGCGAATAGAACCCAGACAGCGATCATGAGCTGTAACCACCAGAACGATGGTTCTTGGAGGCGAGACCAAGCACCGGCCCTTATCAGCATGTAGGCGCCGGACAGCCCGACGAGCAGAATCGAAACGCGGGCCTGAGACGCGAAACGCTGCTCGAAGGCCTCGAAGGCTGCAACCGCTTCCTTCACATCGGGCAGAGCGTATGCGCGGGGTAAAACAATCGTCGTTACAACCGCCACGCCCCCGATCCAGTGAACCAATGCTAGAACGTGAATGGCACGCGCTAATGCAAGATCATCGAGCGGCATTGCGAGGTTCAATGCCCCATGCCCGACATGACTTGGCCGTTGAAAATCTCAGGATTGGGCGGACCCTCGACGCTGAGGATGCCGACCAGCCCGCGTTCCATCCGTGACAGCGCATGGTCGACCAAGGTGTAGTTGCC